>NZ_JBWXUT010000001.1:0-407165 GCF_059901545.1 Fructilactobacillus sp. X1R3C1 | reverse complement strand
GTTGTTATTCTTTTTCAAAAGAATTAAAAAGCGAATTGACTTCGCAAATGTTTAATTTTAAGTTCTACAACTTAAAATTACCTTACACTTGTAATCAAAATCTTGTTCAGTTTTCAAAGATCTACTCTGACGCAACGTCGTCTTATTGTACCTCAACGCCGCATATAATAATATACCATGTGGTTAATTTATTGTCAATAGAAAAGTTTGACTAATTTTAACCAAATTGTTTTGGCGCACTTAACGACAAGAACTACTATACCAAGGAAACAAAATTACGTCAAGACTTTTTTACAAAAAAAGCACTTAGATCTTTATCTAAATGCTTTTTCTAATTATTTTAGTTCAGGAGCATCAGTATGATACATCGGAACCGTGGATTTGCCACCATTCTGATCAATTAGATCAGTTTTACGTTCTTTGTCAGCCTTATCCAACTGTTCCATTGCATTCTTCGGCTTATAATTATAGTCTTTTCGATCCACAGGCTTAAATCCTTTAGGATGATAGAAACGAAGTAAATCACCATAGATAACTCTATCAGAAAGAGACAAATCACTAGTTACATAGTTCTGAATTCCATCTACTTCCTGTTGTTGTTGCTTATCCGGCTTAATAACTTGACCAGTCTTAGAATCATAGATTGTTCCCCCAACCTTAGTGTATTTAGGAGTTACAAAATCTCCATCCCTAAATGGAACAATTTGATTAGGATTATTCCCCAACAAATCATGTCCAAACTGGATCATATCATCATTCTTAATTCCTAATAAATGAAGCAGCGTTGGTAAGACATCGATTTCTCCACCATAAGTATGATCAACGTGCCCATCCAAATTATCAGCATGGATCATAAATGGCACCTTCTGAAAGTTAGCCAAATCATAGTTATTAACCGACTTTTTACCTAACATCTTAGCAATTGCAGGACGATGATTATTAGAAATCCCATAATGGTCACCGTATAAAACAATGACACTATTCTTCATTAATCCCGTTGCTTTTAGATATGCTTCAAACTCACCAAAAGATTGATCTAAATAATGAGCCGTTTGGACATAAGGATCAACGGTACTATCCCCCGTTTTAAGAGCAGGAAAAGAAACATTTTGTTTATCTAATTCATAAGGATAATGATTAGTCAAAGTGATAATTTTGGCATAAAACGGCTGTGGTAGCTTTTCAAGATAAGGAACTGAATCTTTAAACATAATCTTATCTTTCATTCCATATCCAACATTATACGAAGGTTTCTTCTTATAGTAGTTGCTATCGAAGAAGTACTGATATCCCCAAGACTTATAAGTATTATCTCTATTCCAAAAGCTCGGAACATCTCCATGAAAGACAGCCGTCGAATAACCCTTTTGGTCTAAAATTGCTGGAGCCGCCTGGAACGTATTCTGCGAACCATAAGTAACCATCGCAGATCCCTGGGGCAATCCATACAATGAATTTTCAAGCATCATTTCAGCATCTGAAGTCTTACCTTGAGCAACTTGATGGTAAAAGTTATCAAACGAAATCGTATGCTTATCACTATAAAACTTATTAATATTCGGAGTAACTTCCTGTCCATCAACTTTATAGTTGATTAAGAACTGTTGAAAACTCTCCAAATGAATAATAAAAACGTTTTTACCCTTTTCTTTCCCAAAATATTTAACGCTTGGATACGTCTGATGTTGATTAATAAATTTCTTGACACTATTCAAATCTGAAGCTTTCGCCTTCGCTCGCGTAGAACTCTCTTGGTGAGTTTGATATGCATTAAAAGCAGCGTATTCATTTAAGCCTAAATACTTAACGATATAATTATTATCAAACGTCCGAGTTAAAAGACCACTCCGATCCGAATTAGCAAGAGAATATTCTCCCCCCATAAGCAAAATCGAAAGTAAAGTAATTCCAATGGCATAGCGATACTTAAAGGGACGGTAATCGATTTTAATAATCCTGAAGACTAATAGTAAGATTAAAACCACAACATCCAAATAAATCAAAAAATCCGTTGGATGAAGAATTTCCATCATACTCTTGCCCAAATTATTTTGGACGTCTCCGGTTCCTTTAATAATACCAATTGACAAGAAGTCAGAGAATTCTCGATAATATAAAACATTAGCAAACATCCAAGTCGACTGTAGAAAATCAATTATCAGCATCAGCCAATAAGAAAGCTTGCCGCGAAAGTATAAAGCAATCCCAAACAAGAGCAGTCCTGATGGAATTGGATTAACAATCATCAAAAAGGTTTGCATGCCACCCTTAACACCCAAACTAAAGTCGACGTTATAAACAACCAAAGTAGTTATCCAATATAAAACGACTACCAGCACGAAGAAACCGATAGTAGTATTAAAAAAATTACGAATGCTTTTTAATATTCGAGACATTCTAGTTTCCTCCAAAACTCTTATGACTTTCGCTTTTTAGTATTTTCCTGTTCTTTTGTGCCTTTTTACTTGGCTTCATCACGAGGGCAAAGGCTCCCAAAATCAAACCTAAGTAATACGTAAGAATCCGCCACAGGATCATCGCAAGTACTAGCTTACTTCCATTAGTAATATAACTTCTAAAAATCATCTCAAAGCTATACTCAGCTCCACCTGCTCCTCCAGGAATGGGAAAAATCGAGATAATCATCACAATCAAAATGTGGAGACTGGTTACCATTACCACATTAGCATTGGTATAACCTAACGAAAGCATAATAAAGTAGGGAATTAAGTAATAAAAAAGCAACTGAAAAAAAGTGATTATGAATATTTTAGCCATCAACTTCCCTTGGTGACCAATTCTCACACTCTCTTTATAAAAGTTATCAATCTTCTTATTTAATGTATTTACTAACTTATAAAATGTAGCATCTTTTACAAACCATTTCACTGGTTTGATACAAATATTAACAAATTTTTTAGTAAATGAATGCCAATACATGATCATAAGTAGTGAGACGATCACAAACATGTGAATTCCAAATCCGAACACAACAAACCATGCCAGAGCGTGCATTTTATCAATAACGTAGTTAAAACCGATTATTAACGCAATAAAAAAATTAATTACTATCATGGCCTGGTAAACAACAAACTTCATAAGTAGTGCAGAACTAGCCCGACCACCATCAACTCCTGATTGAATTAAAACAAATAGTTGAGCCGGCTGACCACCAGATGAAAACGGAGTGATCCCATTAAAAAGTTGTTCCACTAAGGGTACCCGGATTGCATCCCGAAAAGTAAAATTAGGATCACTATTTCGAACTAACATGTAAGTAATCACGGATTCAAGAGCAAAATAAAGCAAAATGCACCCTAAAGCAACTAATAACCACCATGGATTAATCTCAACAATATCTCTTATAAGAACGCTAAACTTAATGTCTCTAGCTGCATACCATGAAATAAGTAATCCAAGGGCAATCATGATAAGTAGTGAGACTTTATTTCTCCTGGACATTCAATTACCCCTTTTTCGCCTGGTCAAAATAAAAATCATGCCAAATCTTGGCTAGATGATCCTCGGAATAATAATCAGATGCTTTAAGTGATTTTTCAGCATATGCTTTCAGAAGCTTAGGATCATTTAACAACATCTTAAGTTTTTTATCCATTTCAGCCTCATTATTTGCTGAAATGTAATACCCGTCAATAATTTTTTTATAAAGGGATAAATCCCGCAACATAACAGGAATTCCACACGAGAATGCCTCTAAAACAGACATCGGGAATAACTCATTATACGACGGTAAAAGAAATAAATCAGCCATATTATAATAATTTACTAATTCTTTACGATCAACGATTCCGGGAAAACTCAGGTTTTGAGGTGGATTATCAACCAATTCTTTCAACTCAGAATATCCAGCTGTCATTTTTCCAAATGAAAATCCTCCTGCCCAAACAAATTGAACGTTTGGATTTTGCATTGCTAATTTACCAAAATCAAGAACGCCCTTTCTGGTCTGAACTTGACCGGTTCCGAGCACCGTAAACCGTTTTGTTTGATAACCATAACTACTTCTAAGAGCTTCTTTCTGGCTCTTTGAAACCGGATAAAATTCTTTTTTACTTACAAAATTTGGAATATATGTAATTTTCTTTTTATCAATCCCATATTTTTCAAGTTTAGGTATAAAAGTTGGATTTACAACGACAATATGATCCATCCGTTTATAAAAGGCAATTACATACTTATAAAAAATTTGTCGAAATGGAGTAGGAATTTTTAAACTCCCCTCAAGCGTTTCCGGCAAAAAATGAACGTATCCAATCTTTCGTCCCATTTTTTTTGAAAATGTAGACAAATAAAACGTTGGATTAATGGTGTGATAATGACTAATGTTCGCTTGATTAAATTTATTAATCTCAATGTCAAACTCGTTTGGAAAATGTTTCTTTAACATCTTAATTAACTCAATGTATGCACTACCAACTCCTTGACCTTTTACTTTGTCAGCAGTTGAAAACATATCGATCTTTAACATCAACAAAACTCCTCAGTCAGATGTGTTAGTTTGCTTAGCTTTAGTTCGATCAAACTCTTTGATTGTATCATCATAAAAGCTCAACATCTGATCCACAAAATACTCAGCTGAAATTTCGTGTAATTTCTCTTCACGGACATTTTCGGAATCGGGGTATTCACCTCGGTGTTGCAAATAATCCACCGTTTCAGAAACAAACCTTTCTTCTGACTCAAACGTCATTCCAATTGATTTATCATCAATTAAGTCATCGGTGTACGGACTTCTTGCAACGACAACTTTGGTGCCAGCAGCAACTGCTTCAATGTACGTTAACCCCTGAGACTCAGAATTAGACGTAGAAACAAAAACATCTGCCATTCGATAATAATCATTGACATGATTATTATTAATTTCTCCGGTGAAAATAACATGGTCGTTAAGTTTCATGTCAGACACTTGCTTCATTAAATCATCTTCGGCAGGTCCTTCACCCACAATTACAAGCATAGCATTTGGAACTTGATCCAAAATTTTAGGTAGTGCATCGATCATTTCGGAGATGTTTTTTTCATACGCAACTCGACTAACGGAAACCATCAATGGGGTCTCATCACTAATGCCTAATTTTTTTCTAATATCAACATGGTCATTTTCTTCATAATGCTTAACGTCAATCCCAGTTGGAATAATTCGAATGGGACTCTTAACCCCATAATCAGTAAGCTTGTCCAAGACACGCTTACTTGGTGCCACCACACCGTCCATGTGATGGCAAAACGCTAACATCATTTCTTTTACGTGTACTGGTTTTAATAATTTGCCGTTGGCAACATAGTGCAAATAATCTTCATACATCGTGTGATAAGTGTGAATACAAGGAATATTCAAATTTTTAGCAACGAACTTTCCGATAATTCCAAGTGAAAATTCAGTTTGGGTATGAACGATATCTAATTTTAATTGCTTAGCAATTTGATAAGCCTGAAATATTCCTCTGACGGCGATTCTTCTTTCGGTAAAAGAAATAAAGGGAACACTTGAAAAACGGTAAATGTCTTTTTCATCGTCATCATTTTTTTCAACGTTAGGATCAGTTGTAGTAAAAATATAGACATGATTTCCACGCCTTTCTAACTCATCTTTTAACGTTTTGATTGACGTAGCAACTCCGCTAACTTGTGGAAAATAAGTATCTGTAAACAAACCAATATTCACGTTGTTTTCCCCTTTCTCTTTAACGTTAAACAAATGTAATTATATGGGTTTCCCGCATGGTTTGCAACTTTGTGCCTAACTACTCAAACCTAAGTAAACCATCTACTCTGGCATCTTAGAGATAAAGTCATCAATCATCTTATTAACGTCACTAGTGGCATCTGCATTTTTAACAACACTATCAGCTAACTTACTTGCTGATTTCGAATTAATTTTACTAATGTATGCTTTAGTTTTTAAAATTTGAGTTGGAGTGGCTGATAATTCATCCACTCCTAACCCAATCAAAAAAGGAATCACCTGTGGATCACACGCAACCTCACCACAAACACCCACGGTCTTAGAAGCGCTATGAACGATCCTAACGACCCTTTCAATTAAACGAAGCACGGCTGGATCACAAGTTTGGTACAAATAGGAGACACGCTCATTTAAACGATCAACGGCAACCGTGTACTGAACTAGATCATTAGTGCCAATACTTACAAAATCTACTCTTGAAATGATCTTATCAATCATAATTGCTGCCGCCGGAACTTCAATCATCGTTCCTAATTGAACATCTCCAAGTTTAACTCCTCTATCAATCAAATTCTGGCGTTCTTCAGTGTAAATCGAAAGAACCTGATCCAGCTCTGAGACCGTTGATATCATAGGAAACATGATCCGAATTGGTCCATAAGCTGAAGATCTAAGGAGTGCCCTGATTTGAGTGCGAAAAACCTTGCTTTCACCTAAACTATAACGAATGGCACGATAGCCAAGAAAGGGATTCGTCTCATTATGGGAAATATTAGGCAAATAATTAACCAGTTTATCTCCACCAACATCCATTGTCCTAAAAGTTAACTGCTTTCCTTTTACTTTTGAAACAATGTTTTTGTACATCAAAAATTGTTCGTCTTCGCTCGGGAGATGGTCAGAATCCATGTAAATGTATTCGGTACGAAATAATCCAATTGAATCCGCCCCAACTTCTAAAGCATTATCAACTTCATTTTCGTTACTAACATTAGCCCCCAATAGCAGAGGGTGCTCATCTAATGTCTTGGTCGATTGGCCCTTGAACTTTTCCCATGACCTTTTTTGTTTTCTAAATTTTTCAAGCTTTGTCTGGAATTTCTCGATTTCATCTGAATTGGGACTTTCAATAACGTTTCCATTACTTCCGTCAACAATCAATTGTTCATCATTTTTTAAATGATTTAGGCTGTCCTGCAATCCTAGTACAGCTGGAACGTCCATACTTCTAGATATAATGGCTGCATGAGAATTCTTGGTTCCAACAGCTGTAACAATCCCTTTAATATTTTTCTTTTGAACTTGTGCAATCTGAGTTGGAGAAATGGAATTAGCAACAATAATAACTGGCTGGTTAATAAGTGATAGATCGGGAGTATCGACGCCAAGTAGACGTCCCAAAAGCTGATCTCTTATATCTTCAATATCATGAACCCGTTCCCTTAAATACGGATCATTCATATTCAAAAAAATAGCTGCATATTGATTGAATACACGATTCAATGCAAATGCAGCATTCTTTTTTTCTTCTGTTATGACTCTTTTAACCTCATTAATCAACTCTGGATCAGATAAAACTTCTAAATAAAAATCTAAAATATCAAGATATTTTTTAGCCATTTCAACTCTATTACTTTGTTTGATTTTTATAATAGTAGTTTTGGTATCTTGAAACGTTTTTTTAAGGCGTGCTTTTTCTTCGTCTATACCCAAAAAGGCTTCTTTATTAAAAGTTAAATCTGGTTTAGTTAAACAATAAGCTTTTCCAAATGCGATCCCATCACTAACACCAATACCCTTAAAGGTAGTCATATTAGTCGATCAATCCTTCATCTTTCATGGTTTTAGCAATTGCATCAAGGGCTTCTTTAGCATCGTCACCATCGGCTGAAATAGTAATATCAGCACCTTGACCAACTCCTAATGACATAACACCCATGATTGATTTTAAGTTTACAGATTTATCACCATATTCAAGACTAATATTTGAATCAAATTTGCTAGCGGTCTGAACTAACAAAGTTGCTGGACGAGCATGAATGCCAGTTTCTGCCGTGATTTTGAATTGACGTTTCTCCATAATGAACGCACTCCTTTAATCGTTTATTTAACTCTATTTACAGTTTAAGAATATCAATTTATCATCTAAAAAACAAGTAATTATCATAAATCGCTTACATAATTGTTATGACGCTAATTTTCAGACGAATAATGATAGGTCAAAATGCCCTTTTCGCTGGCTTTCCCTACGATTCTTTTCCGTGTTGGAAAGCTCATAAAAGCCTGCTGAAATTTCGGAAAATCCTTTGGTTCAACCGTCAAATCTTTGATTTTTCCATCCTTTAATTGGTTTAAGAGTTCGGTAAAATCATTTTCGTTTTTATCCATAATTATTGCCTCCTAATCGGTTTCAATATTACCACATTAAAATAATTTCTAGATCAGTCAAAATACTTGATTGAATGTTATTAGTGCGTATAATATTCATGAATGGTCAATAAAGGTCAGACTTTCGTCTGACAATTTAGTTAAGCAAAAGGAGGCTTAAACTATGGAAGGACAAGGTTCATACGGATTTGGTAGTCTAGATGACTTTCTTCGTGCCATGCAAAATGGCCAAGTCAATGATTATCAAGTTCCACCACAAAGTGGACGCGGCAACGGCCGAAATGGTTCAAAATCAATTCTTTCAACTTACGGAACTGATTTAACTAAAAAAGCTAAAGCCGGAAAACTTGACCCAGTAATCGGTCGTGATAAAGAAACGGCTCGAGCAATCGAAGTTTTAAATCGTAGAGGCAAGAATAACCCGGTCTTGATTGGTGAAGCCGGAGTTGGAAAAACAGCAATCGTTGAGGGCCTCGCTCAAAAAATTGCTGATGGTACTGTTCCAGAAAAACTTCAAAACAAACAGGTAATTCAATTAGACATGGTTTCAATGGTTCAAGGCACAGGTATTCGTGGTCAATTTGAAAAGCGAATGCAACAATTAATTAAAGAGGTTCAGTCAAACCGTAACATCATCTTATTCATTGATGAAATTCATGAAATCATGGGTGCAGGTAATGCTGAAGGTGGCATGGACGCAGGTAACGTCTTAAAACCCGCTCTTGCTCGTGGGGACTTTCAATTAATTGGAGCAACCACTCTAAAAGAATACCGTGACATTGAAAAAGACTCTGCTCTTTCAAGACGACTTCAACCAATCATGGTCAAAGAACCAACGGTTGATCAGTCCATCAAGATTCTAAAGGGTCTACAAAATCGTTATGAAAACTATCATCTAGTCAAGTATACCGATCAAGCAGTGAAAGCGGCAGCTACCCTTTCCGATCGTTATATCAGTGATCGTTACCTTCCGGACAAGGCAATTGATTTACTTGATGAAACTGGTTCCAGAAAGAATTTAACTTTAAACATTGTTGATCCAAAAACAATTGACAAAGAGATTGACAGTGCTGAAAACGAAAAGAAGACGGCTTTAGATAAAGAAGACTATGAACAAGCCGCTTACTACCGTGATAAGATCAAACGACTTCATCAAAATAAGGATAAGGGTGCTACAAGTGAGAAACACAACACCGTTACCGAAAAGGATATGCAACAAGTTGTTGAAGAAATGACCAATATCCCAGTTGGAGAACTACAAACCAAAGAACAACAACAATTAAAGGACTTAGCTCCAAATTTAAAGCAACATGTGATCGGACAGGACAAGGCTGTTGATTCTGTTGCTAAAGCCATTAAACGAAATCGAATTGGTTTTAATGGTAGCGGTCGTCCGATTGGTTCATTCCTATTCGTTGGATCCACTGGGATTGGTAAGACTGAGATGGCTAAACAACTTGCCAAAGAATTATTTGGATCCGAAGATTCAATGATTCGATTTGACATGTCAGAGTATCGTGAACCACAATCAGTTGCTAAATTGATTGGTTCACCGCCTGGCTACGTTGGATACGATGAAGCTGGCCAATTAACCGAAAAAGTCCGTCGTAATCCTTACAGCTTGATTCTGTTAGATGAAGTTGAAAAAGCTCATCCAGACGTTCTTCACACATTCTTACAAATCTTAGATGACGGTCGTTTGACTGACTCACAAGGTCGAACGGTTTCCTTTAAGGACACTGTCATCATTATGACTAGTAACGCCGGAAGCGATGCCGAAGCAAGCGTTGGGTTTACACCAGAAGCAACTGGTAAAACTCATTCTGTGATGGATAAATTAGGACTTTATTTCAAACCTGAATTTCTCAATCGTTTTGATGACATCGTTGAATTCAACCAGCTTTCTAAGGATAACTTAAATCAAATTGTCGATCTGATGATTAAAGATATGAATAACATGTTAGCGTCAAGAAACGTTCACATTGATGTTTCCAAATCGGCCAAAGCAAAAATTGTCGAACTCGGTTACAATCCGTCAATGGGTGCCCGTCCGCTTCGACGAGTAATTCAAGAACAGTTAGAAGACCAAACGGCCGACTACTTCTTGAATCATCCAGAAACTAACAATCTTGTTGCTGATACAGACAAGAACAACAATATCGTTATTAGTACTAAGTAGTGAAAGAGACTTAGATTAGAATTCTAATCTAGGTCTTTTTTTATTTCCAGAAATGGTAAAATCAATATAAACCATCTTTGGAGGAAAATTATGTTTAATTGGATGAAAAAAATCTTTTCAAAAAATAATCATAACTACAAGCATTCAAAACATCGGATGAAAAGACCAATCAGACAAAACAACGTTAAAAAGACGACAACCTCCATAGATCCATCCGAAATTTCTTTAAACAAACCAAAATCAATTCATACCACCACCCCATTACCTGCCGAAAATCATCAATCAACTCCTAAAAAAGAGGTTATCAGAACCCCAAGTACAGTTTTTATGGAATTTGTCAATCAAAACGGGAATCAATTAAAATCAACTGAAATCATTAGTGGTTCAGTTGGCGATCCAATTAATTTCATCGTTCCCAAAATAAAAAACTACATATTAGTTAGTGTTGATGGAATGACTAAAAAAATGCAAGCAAAAAAGCAACTAATCAAGTTTCATTACATCCCTAAGTTAGGCCAACCAGTTAGCGTTTACTGCTTTGATTTTGATTCATTTCGCTTGCTTCTCCCTCCCAAAATCGTGAATGGTCCATTAAACCAGCAGTTTACACTAAAGGCTCCTGTGATTCCTAACTACCAGCTTCACCTATCGGTTGGTGACTTAACCGGTCAATTCACAAATAAAACCAAAAATATCATCTTATATTACCGACGTTCTAACTGGAAAGTGGTTCAGTCAGTCAATTATTTAGTCAAAATGAAAATCCCCACTTCCGTTTATGATTCACCGGTGCGAAAGCAAAAATACGATCAAATTTTGCCAGCTGGATCAACTTGGCGTGTCTTTACAGAAATTCGAACTAATCAAGATGATTGGTTAAATCTCGGCGGATCACAATGGATCAAAAAGCGATCCACGATTCGTACCCATAACAATGACAAACGTCTAACCTAAAAAAATCCCACTCAATAAGAGTGGGATTTTTTACAAATTTTTATCCATGTTATACGTCAATTTAGAGAGTGTAAGACCCTTTTCCATCAATTCATGCATAAATTGATAGGTTCGACTCCTCATTTCTTTGACCAATTGCTGATTCTGATCTTTCAAAAATTCAGATGCGTCCTGATCATTCATATTAGCAGCTTGACCCATCGTATCTGATATATGCCCTAAAAATAACTCGTTAGCATGTTTCTTAAAATCACGATCCTGTTGAATAAAATTACTGTAATGAGATTCAACGATCATCGATAGTTTACGATACATCCAGTATGCGCTCTTATCATCCATCGTTAGAGGGGTAACCTCATAACTTGGATCAGTCTCGTCAACGTTAGCAAAAAAAGGAACATATGGACTAAAGGCGGGAATTCCAAAATTTAGCCACATAATTGCCGAACATTTATCACTTACATCATTTCTAATTTGCAGAACATGTGAATTTTGGGTTCGATTCATTGAAATTGGTCTAAACTGAGTATTCGATTCTTTTGGATCTTTAGCCAATGGATCATATTTGGTCTCGTTATAATGAGAACTCAAAATAAACTGAACGTCACTAACTTCAATTTTACGGCTTGCTTTTCTAATAAACGGGAGATCATTTGAGGTTGGCTCCTGCTCAATCTCGGGATTCAGCATCCTTTGACCATACCAAACTCGAGGTGTGTTGTAATGGTGATCAAATTCATTATGAGTTCCAAAGATATGTCGAAAGTTAAATCCCTCTTTATCAGGATTTAACTGGTACTTTTCAACAAACTCTTGTAACCCATCGGAATACATAAAGTTCTCTGGATCATCAAAATCAACCTGTTGAATCGCAACCTCATTTGCTACGACCGCATAACAATCGTCAGGAATTCGCTGTGCAACCCAGTGGTGACCAGTAACGATCTCCATGTACCAGACTTCGTTCTTGTCACTAAAAAGGACCCCATTTCCCTCTGGTGAACCAGACTTTTTGATTAAATTTCCCAGATAAGCAACTCCATCCCTCGCGGAATTAATGTAAGGGAGAACCATTGATTGTAAAGAATCTTCAGCTAATCCATGCTGAACAAGCGGATCATGAGCTAAAGCATGCTCGTTTCCATAAACACTTTCAGTGGCACTCATTGCAACATTCTTTTCATTAAATCCACTTTCAGCATAAACGCCTTCTTTTTTAACGTCAGCGTTCGGTGTCATCAAAATTCGGTAACCCGACTTTGGCATTGGAGCAGTAAAGCCGTTTTGGTTGGATTTCCAAACTTTGTCCTCGTTATGATATGCAGGTTGAACATAAAAACGTTGAGGAGTTAATGGTAAAAAGGTATCATCATTTCTAGAAATCATCGTTGACCCATCAACACTAGCGTCTTTACCAACCATCACACTGGTACAAGCACTTAACTTTTTCATAATTCATATCCACCTTTCACAAAAACTAGTTTATATCGAATATTACGTCAATTCAATCCTAAAGCTTGGCAGTTAACTTGACATCAGGATATTTATCTTTAAACCAGCGTTCTGCAAACTCATTTTCAAAAAGGAATAACGGATCCCCCTTTTGATCCCGTACTAAAATATTTCTAGACGAAGACATCTTTTCGTCCAGCTGGTCAGGGTCAATCCACCGGGCAATTTTATGCCCCATTGGTTCCATCACAACATCTGAGTTATATTCATTTTTCATTCGAAACTGAAATACTTCAAACTGAAGCTGACCAACTGCTCCCAAGATATACTGTCCCGTGCTGTAATTAGTGTAGAGCTGAATGGCTCCCTCTTGTACTAATTGTTGAATGCCCTTATGAAACGACTTCTGCTTCATAACGTTTTTGGCTGAAACTCTCATAAATAGTTCTGGAGTGAACTGTGGCAGCTTTTCAAACGCAATCGGTTTTTTGCCAGTATAAATGGTGTCGCCAATCTGAAAATTACCAGTATCATAAAGACCAATAATATCTCCAGCAACCGCTGTTTGAACGTTTTCACGCGTATTAGCCATAAATTCAGTAACGTTTGATAAACGGATCGGCTTCTGGGTACGATCAAGGGTAACATCCATGCCCTTTTGAAATTCACCAGAGCAAATTCGTACAAAGGCAATTCGATCACGATGACGTGGATTCATATTAGCCTGAATCTTAAACACGAATCCAGAAAATTCTGGTGCCGTTGGTTCAATTTCATTTCCTTGAAGAGTTTTGTGAGGACCTGGAGCTGGTGAGAGCTTCAAATAAGCGTCTAAAAAAGTTTTAACCCCAAAGTTAACCAACGCTGAGCCAAAGAAGACTGGTGTTTGATCACCCTTGGCAATTTTTTCTCTGCTAAATTGATTCCCAGCTTCAGAGATTAAATCCATTTCACTTCTAGCATCTTGATAAATGCTATCGTCTGCTAGTGAGTTATCTCCAATAAGATTGCCATCATCATCTAGTTTAATAAAGTTCTGACCATCCGCTTCTGGTTTATAAAGTTCAACTCGATGATCATAACGGTCGTACAGCCCCTTTAAAATTCGACCAGAGCCAATGGGCCAGTTCATCGGATAAGCCTCAATTCCCAGTACATCTTCCAATTGATCGATTAATTCCATGGGATCCTTGCTATCACGATCAAGCTTATTCATGAAAGTAAAAATTGGAATTCCACGCATTTTACAAATTTTAAATAACTTTTTAGTTTGCGGTTCAATTCCCTTAGCGGCGTCAATCACCATCACGGCAGAATCCACTGCCATAAGAGTCCGGTAAGTGTCTTCTGAAAAATCTTCATGTCCCGGTGTATCAAGAATGTTAATCTTTTTTCCCTGATAATCGAACTGCATAACCGAACTAGTAACTGAAATTCCACGCTTCTGTTCAATTTCCATCCAATCTGACTTAGCAAAATTTCCACTTTTTTTAGCCTTAACGGTTCCAGCTTCCCGAACAATCCCACCAAAGAGGAGTAGCTGTTCGGTGATAGTGGTTTTCCCAGCATCAGGATGGGAAATAATGGCAAACGTTCTTCGTTTATCGACTTCTTTTTCTAGGTCTGATTTTTTCATCTTTACTTCCTTTCTGTTATAGATTAATTGTATACCATCAAACAAACAAAAAATCCGGAAAACTCCGGATTATTTTTAACGAATTTGTTGCATCACATAATCAATCGTCTTAATCGAACTAAGTCCATCGTTAATCCGACAGAAGCGATTGTAAAATTGCATAAATTTAGGATCGTTTTCAACGTTTTCGTCTTTTAAATCAGTTGAGATTCCCTTCATTAACTCATCAGAATCATAGACGATCCTTCCAGGCAAATCTCGTTCATAATTCAAGTAAAAGCCACGCAACTCATCCTTATACACGTGATAGTCATAAGGATAGAACAAAATTGGCCGTTTAAGGTAGGCGTAGTCAAAAAAGACTGAGGAATAGTCGGTTACCAGCAAATCTGAAATTAAATATAAATCAGAAATGTTGGAATAGTTCGATAGGTCATAGACGAACCCTTTGTAATCAGAGACGTCTAATGCATTCGAAATCAAGTAGTGCATCCGTAGAATTAGGACAGTATCACTTCCAAAGTGTTGTTTGAACTCTTCCAAACTAAACGGTAGCTTAAAGGTATATTTCCCCTTACTCTCAAACTGATTATCTCGGTAAGTAGGAGCATATAGGACAACTTTCTTGTCCCGTGGGATTCCCAATCGATCCTTAATCTTATTAATCTCAGTAGGATTATTCCCGTTAATCAATTCATCATTTCTTGGATATCCCACCTTTAAAATCTTGCTTTCATACCCGAAGGCACTTCTAAAGACCTTGGTTGAAAAATCATTTGGTGAAATCAATGCATCCCAACGATTAGCTTCTTTAACAAAGTTATCATGGTACTTATTGGTTGTCGTACCAGGCATTGAAACTCGTTCAATATCTAACCCTAACTTCTTTAATGGTGTGCCATGCCAAGTTTGAACATACGTTACATAGTCTGGTTTAACGACCCAGGCAGGAAATCTAGCATTGCTAATCCATACCTTAGCCTTTCCCATGGTACGAACCCAACGTCCCGTATTTTTAATTACATAGTTAATGTTATGGTCTTTACAAAATTGCTTTTGTGACTTTTGAATGGACCACACAAAGTTAATCTTAGGATGTAATTTTTTAAACACCTGATAGATAGCATAAGGACTATCACTCACTTGACGTCCACCAAAGCTCTCAAACACGATCGTCGTAGTAGCAAATGGTGTATGCCCCCGTTTAAACAACTTTCGTAAGCGCAAACGATTAACTTTACTTAATAAGATTTTAAACGATTTCCACAAATGCTTAGCTTTTCCGTAAAACTTAGTAAGTCTTTTTGTAGGAGACGGCCGTCTTCTTTTAATAACACGAAGTTGACCTTGCTTCCCCGCTTTTAATACTAATTCACGATTATCACCTAAGTGAGAAACGGTTTTAAACGATGAAAGCGAAACATCCATCACCAATCTTTGCTGAAAATGCTTACCATGATAGTCATACCTGATATACAAACGATATGTATCTTCATCCTTTAGCTCTTTAAGCGGAATGGTAATCGCAAAAATCCCTTGAAAAGGTGAATCGGTAATCGGATAAAGTCGTTTGCTTTGATCACTTGCTTGTTTAATTACAATTGCCATCTGATCAAGTTTTTTACCGTCAATGTGGTTAAACCCCGTTAATCGTAAATTACCGCCACCAAGCAAATTAACCGAGTTCATCACAAATTGCTTTTTAGATCGGTTTGTTCTGACATAAAAGACTGCCATGCCAGACGGGTCAATCTCATATTGATAATAAGCATTTAACCCGATCCGCCGAACGGCACTCACGTATTCACTTTCAACTTGAATAAGGGTTCGATGGTCACTATTACCACACGAATAATAGAGTTGCCATTCAAATTCATCCTGTCCCACGGAGTCAAAATGAAATTTATTTGGATCAATTATAATTGCTGCTTCATTGCCACTTACGTCCCCTTTAAGAATGGGAACGGTGATTGAAGCTAAGCTTTCTTTTTCAATCAAAGTAACAGTTGCATCTTCATCAGCGTAACTAGGATTAATTAATTCAAATTCAATTTTCAACTTTGTTTGTTTTGGTATAACGTTAGAAAGTATTGCTCGCATTATTTCTCCTTAATAGTTGAAAATCACGTTTTGACCAAGATATTTAGAAAAGTTAACCATATCATCCAAATCGATAAAAATGGTAGTCTCCTTACCTTCAGCATACTTATTAACTAAAGCAACGTTAAATGCTGAAATATCACTATAACGGCTTGCATTGCCATAGTCTGAAATGACATATGATCGAGCATCTGAACCTTTAGACAAATACTTCAAATTACCAAGATTAACATCATAATCGATTAAATCACTAGTTGGTCTAGCAATCTTTAAACTTGTTTCTGGAGGTGAAACAACCGAGGTTTTACTAAGATAAAAAATCTGAGCTGCTCCACCGTTACTTTGATCCACCCGACATGCCACGTCACCACGTTGATTTAAAAATTTAATTACTTGATGTTCATCATTAATCCGTTTGAAAACGGCAGTAGCCTTATCATGATTGTCATAATAAATCGTTTTGCTAACGTTATCTCCGTCATAAAAGATCACTTTGAATAAACCTGACCCAGCCAAAATTTCCTTTCGTTCAGCTCGAACCACCCCATTATGGTCACTGTAGACTTGAACGGATTGACCCTTAACCACTCTGTCGTGAACGTCAAATTGGGTTAAATCGTTATTTAAATCATGATTTTGATCAAAAATCCCACGTTGTTTACTAAAAACGTCAAACAATTGGATGATTTCTAATTGCACTTGCTGATGAAAAGAATCAGATAATTTTCTAATTAAAGTGGCCACATACTGTGATTGATCGTAGTTTAAAATGGAAATTACAACTTTAATTGAATTCCCGTCATCGATCATTCTTTCCAATCGTTCTTTAAATCGGGGCTTTTCAGCTCCATGAACTGAAGTTACCAAAAAAAGTGCTTGTTTCATTTTGCTCCCCTTAAACTAAAACATTCTAAGAAATAAAACGAAGAATCCTGGGACTTAAACTAATCTTTCCAATCCTTTTGGCTCGTGACGCCTAAATCAGACTTGATCTTAGACGTTGAAATTCCTTGGGTTCGCGGCAAATAAATTACTTTACAATACTCTTTAAGAAAGTCAAACTTACCCTTCCAATCGTCACCCATAACAAAGATATCAATCTTATGATCTTTAATATCTTGAATCTTCTGGTTCCATCCCTTTTCAGGAATTACTTCGTCAACGTAGCGGATAGCGTCTAAAATGTACTTACGATCCTCATAAGAATTATAAGCACGTTTCCCCTTTACGGCATTAAACTCATCCGTCGAAAGACCGACCGTCAATGAATCACCTAATTCACGAGCACGTTTTAATAAACGCACATGACCCTTGTGAAGCAGATCAAATGTGCCATACGTAATTACTTTCGTCATAATATCTCCTGTCAGAAGACCATAATTAATACTCCTACTTATCAACAATTAAATGTTAGCATATCTTCCATTATCGTCAATAAAATTCACGATCCATAACTAAAGTTTAATTTGGCTCATTTTCAGATGAATTAGTTTTTGCTGAATTAGTGGAATTCGAATCGTCATGTTGAACTAACCAAATATTGTAACAATATTCAATCACAACCTTCGCAATCGCATAAACTGGAATGGCTAGAATCATCCCAAACAACCCAGCAATGTGGCCAGCTGCAAGTAAAATGATAATAATAGTTAGTGGATGAATCTTTAATGATTTCCCAATCACATTCGGGTACACCAAGTTTCCATCAATTTGTTGAACAATAATGACTACCACAATTACCCAGATAACTTGCATAATATTATCTGAAAAAGCAACAAAAAGTGATGGAATAATTCCAATGTAGGGACCAACGTACGGGATGATATTACATAATCCAGCAAAGACCCCGAGCAAAAGAGCATACTTTTGGCCGATCAGAAAGTATCCTAAAGTGGTAAACGTTCCAACAAACAGACACTCAATGACTTGGCCACCGATGTAACGTGAGAGGGTATGATTCATTTTTTTAAGTAGCGTTACCGTTTGTTTCCTGTGGTGTTTGGAAAGTCCTGGAGTTAACTTTTCAATGCTTGGAAGTAGTTTGTTTCCATCCTTTAACATGTAAAACAGAATGACAGGAACAGTAATTGCCGTGATAACCACGTTCGTTGCCATCGAAATAATCGTTCCCGCACTATTCGTCAAATTAGCCAAAACTGTTTTCAAATACGATGAATATGAGGACTGAATCTTGTCAACAATGGGACGCCAGTCCACTTTTTTTAAAAATCCATAACGTGTGATTTTAGTTAGTAATGTCTGCCCTTGTTTAGCAAATTCAGGCGCTGCCCCTACCATGTTAGCCACCTGAGTAATCAACCGTGGTACAAATGAAAACGCCATGTAAACAATAACCCCAATCACAATCAAAAATACGATGGCGGTGGCCCAGGTACGATTAATGTGTTTTGTTTTTGTGATTTTTATTTTCATTAGGAGGTTAACGATCGGATTTAACATGTAATACAAGAATCCCGCTAACAAGAGTGGAACGAAGATCGTTGACACAAAAATTACAATCGGCGAAAAAACAAAACTAATTTTGGAACATAAATAAACGATTCCAACTGCAATCAAAATCTCAACCGTCCAAAAAAATAAAGCCGAATTTTTAAATCTATTCATTTGATTCACTCCAATTAATTTTCTTTTGTGTCCAAAAATTGATCAATATCATCAAGATCAAAGCCCTTTCGATATAACAACTGCTTGGCTTTCTGACGTCGACTCATATCATTATACTTCTTATACTTATTCCAAGCCTTGTTACCCTCTTTAGCAAGTAACTCATTTTGATGATCGACATCACTTTGAAAGTCTAATTCACTAATGATTGTATCAATATAATCAAATGAGTATCCCTTTCGGTACAAAGCCGTCTTAGTTTTTTGCATCCGTTTGTTAAAGGGATATCGCTGATTATGAGCAAAGATTTTTTGGGCCTGCTTTTTACCATTTTTAAGCGTCATTTCGCTCGAATAATTAACTGAAATTGCCTCATTTATGTATTCATCTGCAATTCCCTTTTGTTTTAAATACCTTGAAACAGCCATGGGACCCTTATTCTGTTGTTCAACAATTCCTTTGACGTAGGTGTCAGCATAATGTTCATCATTAAGTAGATTAATCTGTTCTAGTTTTTCAACCGCTTCATCGACTGCTTCAAGGTTGTCTGAATATGATTTTAACTTATCTCTAACCTCTTTTTTTGAACGAGTCTGATACGAAATAAAATCAATAGCCTTATTATATAACTTTGAAACATCGTCCGCCGCCTTAATTTTGTCAATCTCACCTTGGCTTAACTCAGATCCCTTGAAGATCCCAAACTGAATCATCACTTCTTCACTCACAGGAAAAGCATAATGATCATTGACGTATACATTATATCTTCCCGGTCTTTTTTGCGAAGCAATTTTTGTGACCTTTAATTTATTTGCATTTTGCTTATCCATCAGCGCTAACTCCCATCAAATTAACAATTTGAAACTATTCTGATATACTTATTTGAAAACACTACAAAGGAAGTGGTTTCACTCATGCCAAAAGCACACGTGATTTACGCCACCATTACTGGTAATAACGAAGACGTTGCTGATATCGTCACCGAGGGACTTGAGGACCTTGGCGTAGATGTCGAAGAATCTGAAATTTCTCAAACCGACGCGGACGAACTTAAAGATACCGATATTATTGTTATATGTCCATACACCTACGACGAAGGAGCTCTCCCTGAAGAAGGGATGGACTTTTTTGAAGATTTAGATTCACTGAACCTAAAAGGAAAAGTTTTTGGAGTGGCTGGTTCTGGAGACGTTTTTTATCAAGAATATTATAACGTTGCCGTCGACGCATTTACCAAAGCTTTAAGGAAAACTAACGCTACTCAAGGAGCTAAAAGCGTCAAAATCAATCTTGAACCTGATGAAGATGACATCAAAGTTCTTGACCAGTTTTCTCGTGAACTGGTGAAATCCACCGAAAAATAATTTAGCAAAAAACATCACCACCTAATCCTGGGTGGTGTTTTTCTTTTTGGAACGAAATTTACGTGCACTAGAAATAATAGACCGAACGGATCCGTTTGTTGATTCAATGTTACCAGTAAAGTACTCTTGTATACTGGCATTAATAACGGCACCAAACATCAGCACGAGTCCAATAAAATATAACCACAACATCACTACTATAAAAGTTCCTAACGTCTTATAAGCGGTAATATTTCTAAAAAAGTACTCAATGATTAGCGAAAAAGCTTGTGACAAAATCATTAAACCAAGCACAGATATCGCTGATCCTAGAATTGTATAACGAATCTTGGTCTTAACACTTGGCACAAAATAGTACAAAAGCATCACAACTATGAAAGACCCAGAAATAATAAATGGAATTCGAATGGATGCCACCACTTGCGTTGCAATGGTTGAAAGATGCAGAATTGGTCTCAAGTACGTGATAATTTCTTGACCAAACCCTTGCAAAATCATTAAAACAATCAATAAGAGTACCAGTAAAAGCATCCACACAAATGAAATTAAACGATTCGTGATGGCATTCTGAGTGTCAGCTACTCCGTAAGTTCGGTTAACCGTTCGTTGAAATGCTGCCATCGCCTGACTAGCTGACCAAATTACCAGCAACAACCCAATCGATAAGCTACCACCACTATTATTATTATCAAAAGCTGACTTAATCATGGGCAAAAGCATCGTATAAATCGATGACGGAACCGCGGTTCTGATATACATTAAGATATCATTAGGATCTCCATGTAAAAGTTTAATGATGCTACCAATCATAATTAAAATTGGAAACAGTGATAAGAGGGAATAATACGCCAAGACGATGGCAGAATCAGAAACGTTTCCCATCTTAAAATGTTTCATAACTAACTTAACAAATGAAATTACTTTTTGATTTGTTTTTAGTTCCACAAGCTAGGACTCTCCTTTAAAAGTTGCCTCAATTGCAGATAAAATTTGCTTAGCTGCCGTTCCATCCCCATAAGGATTATGAGCATCAGCCATCTTTCGGTATTCATCTGGATTATCAAGTAAGTCCTCCATCGCATCTTTAATGGCCTTAGGATCAGTCCCAACTAATCTCAAAGTGCCCGCTTTAACTCCTTCGGGGCGTTCAGTCGATTCTCTAAGAACCAAAACGGGCTTTCCAAGTGAAGGAGCTTCTTCTTGAACCCCACCAGAGTCAGACATAATAAAATAACTCCGAGCAGCCATATTATGAAAATCAACCACATCTAAAGGTGCAATCAAATGGATACGAGAATCACCCTTAAAAATCTGTTGGGCCATCTTTTGAACCACTGGATTAAGATGAACTGGATAAACCACGTCCACATCAGGATGTGAATCAACCACCTGTTTAATTGCCTGAAACGTTCGCCTCATCGGTTCACCTAAATTTTCACGTCGGTGCATTGTAAGTAAGATGATCCGATGATCAGGTTCAATATCATTTAGGATCGAATGATGATAATCATCACTAACCGTTTGATGAAGGGCATCAATTGCTGTATTCCCGGTAACAAAGATGTTTGACCCCAGATGATTCTCTTTTATTAAATTTTGCTTACTTAACTCTGTGGGTGCAAAGTACAAGTCAGCTAAAACATCCGTTAATTGACGATTCATTTCCTCTGGATATGGGGAATATTTATTATGAGTACGCAGCCCTGCTTCAACGTGACCTAACATTTTTTTATGATAAAAAGCAACCACTGAAGCGGCAAACGTACTCGTAGTATCACCATGAACTAGAATAATATCTGGATTAGTTTTAGAAATAATTGGACCTAACTTAGTGATCACAGAAACAGTAATATCTCCAAGTGTTTGATCATTCTTCATAATGTTTAAATTATAATCGGGAGTGATTTTGAAAATATCGAGAACCTGCTGCAGCATTTCACGATGTTGACCCGTGACCACTGTGATTGGTTTAAACTTGTTTCGATTTCGCTTCATCTCTAAAATAATTGGAGCCATCTTAATGGCCTCCGGTCGAGTTCCAAAAACAGTCATAACTTTAATTGGTTTGGTCACATTTAATCCCTCCCATTTGCCTAGTACCTTAAGTATATCAAAAGATTTACCCAATTCCGATGCCAAACCACTTTAAATAATGATAAAATGATATTAAACAATCTGTAAATAATTGGTAATGTATTTTTGAATTTAAAAGTTTAATTGCCAAGTACTAAGGAGTAATTAATTTTGGAAAAAATTAGTCTGATTGTTCCTTGTTATAATGAACAGGAATCAATTGAACTTTTCTACAAAACTGTGGAAAAGGTTTTTGCACAAATGAATAAAGACGGTGAAAAGTATGAGCCTGATTACCTTTTTATAAATGATGGATCAAGTGACAATACCTTTAAGATCATTAAAAATCTTCACGAAAAACATCCTGACACCGTTCACTTCATCTCATTTTCAAGAAACTTCGGGAAAGAAGCTGGAATGGCTGCTGGGCTAAGAAATGCCAAAGGCAATTACATTGCATTAATGGACGTTGATCTCCAAGATCCGCCGGAACTACTTCCTAAAATGCTCAAAATTATTCAGACCCAGGACTATGATTGCGTTGGGTGTGTCCAAACAAGCAGAAAGCAGAATCCAGTTCGAGCTTTCTGTTCTTCGATGTTTTATAAGGTCATCGATAAAATGTCAGACGTTAAAATTAAACCTAACGTTCGAGATTATCGTTTAATGTCTCGACGTTACGTCGATGCAGTAAATGAACTAACAGAATACAATCGATTCTCAAAAGGAATCTTTGCTTGGGTTGGTTTTAACACCAAATATTTAGAGTATCAGGGGGTCCCTCGGGCTGCTGGAGAAACTCATTGGTCTTTCTCACAATTGGTAGAATACTCGATGGAAGGAATTATTGATTTCTCTGATGCTCCACTAACCTTTGCCACTTACGTTGGGATAATCTCATTTTTACTCTCACTCGTTGGGATTGCTTTTGTCGTTATCAGGGCATTATTCTTTGGAGGAGCCGTATCTGGTTGGCCTTCTTTAGTATCAATTATTCTCCTAATCGGTGGAATCCAACTCTTCTGTTTGGGCATTCTAGGAAAATACATTGGAAAAATTTATTTAGAAACGAAACACCGTCCTCAGTACATCATTAAGGACGAAGCATAGTTTAACCGGTAGCCACCTATAAAATTATAGGTGGCTTTTTTATACAAAAAAGACTTCACATCATAAAGTGAAGTCTTTTTGAATTTATTAACTAACTTAGAACATTCCAAGAATTCCATTCAGAATCAAGACCATTATTAGCCCCACAACTGAAATCACGGTTTCTAACACCGTCCAAATTGAGAAAGTTTGTTTCATAGTTAAGTCAAAGTATTCTTTGAACATCCAGAATCCGGCATCATTAACGTGTGATGCGGCAAGTGATCCAGCACCAATGGCTAAGGCCATCATTACTGGGTTAACGTTCAATGAAGACATCAGTGGCATAACAAGTCCGGCAGCAGTCATTCCAGCCACCGTAGCTGAACCTAGCGATACACGAAGAATAACGGCAACTAACCAGCCAAGGATGATTGGAGATAGTGATGAGTGCATCATGATGTTCTTAACGGCATCACCAACACCACCATCAATCAAGACTTGCTTGAAGGCACCACCACCACCAATAACCAATAGAAGCATGGCAATTGATTTAACGGAGGCTTCAATACTCTTAGAAACGTCACTCATTTTCTTACCACGATGGAAGCCCATTGACCAGATAGCAAATACTAAAGCAATTACCATGGCAATCATTGGGTTACCTAACATCGAGATAATAGCATCAAATCCTGATGGCTTAGCAACTGCTTTCCCGCCATGGAAAACTAACTGGTAAATGGTATTAACCGCCATGAAAATAGCTGGTAATAATGAAGTTAAAACCGAAAGACCAAAACTAGGAGTTTCATCTAACTTGTATTCTTTAACTTCACCAAAAGCTGGCAGGCTCTTCTTGACTACGAACGCGCTCGGAACAAACTTCTCAGCAAACTTCGTAAAGACAGGACCAGCAATTAAAACAGCTGGAATTGCAACAATGATACCAAAGAGCAATACCTCACCAATATTAGCGCCCAAGGCTGTGGCAACAGCAGTTGGAGCAGGTTGTGGTGGTAAGAATCCCTGGGTTGCTGACAATGCAGCAGCCATTGGAATTCCTAGATAAACAAATGGTACATCGGCTTCAAGGGCAACCGCGAAGACGATTGGGGTAAGTAATACCAATCCAACTTCGAAGAACAATGACATTCCGATAATGAACGAAGCAATTACGATTGCAATCTGTAATCGCTTCTTTCCAAATTTGTCGATCAGCGTCTTGGCGATTCGATACGAACCACCAGAATCAGAAACCAAACGACCGATCATGGCACCGAATCCGAAGACGATGGCCAATTCACCTAATGTACTACCAATACCAGTCTTAATGGCATCGGCAATTGATGCTGGGTTCATTCCTAATCCAAGCGCAACTAAAATAGCTGTGATGATCAAGGAAACAAAAGTATTTAGCTTAAGTTTGATGATCATGAAAAGGAGAAGTGCGATTCCTAAAATCAACACTATGAAGGGCATGTATGACATTTCTTTTCCTCTTTCCAATTATTAAATTAAAACAACGCTATAAATTAATTGTATACGGTTTCATGCCAGTTTTCAACACCATCTTTTAAAATTAAGCTTCAAAATAGCATCAGCCACCTCTTCTTTTACTTAATAAAACTAGTAATGACTCCTCCAATAATGACGAAAATCATTCCAATGGTAATATATAAAAGTTCTCTTTTAGTTTTGTGTTCGTGTAAAAAGATGATTCCACCAAAGGTTGATATGACAACACACATTTGCGAAATCGTAAATCCAGTTGCTACTCCATTTAATTCGGTTGAAATCAAATAGGTTAAAGCACCAAATCCAAACAAGAAACCACTGATAATATTTTTATAGGTAGCCACTTCTTTAAACGGATTAACCTTGGTTTTAAATATTATAAAGCAGGCAAAGATAGTTCCCATCACGACCATTCCAATGGTTTGAGGGAGAAACGCTGCCCATCCATTCGTATTAGCAACTTTTGGGAATGCCGAATAGCCAACATACCCAAAAGTTCCGATGATTAAAACTAAAACACCCTTTCTAATATTAACCTGTTGCTTTTCTTCCTCAGTTTTTGGTGCTAACGTTCTGTCTTTTTTGGTAGTTAGTAAAACACCCAAAATGATTAAAATAATCGATCCGAATCCAGCTAACTTTGGAATCAAACCCGCCCATTCACCAAAAACAATTACTCCAGTTAATGAATTGCCAATCAACTGAAGACCAGTTGACACTGGCATGGACAACGAAACTCCCATCAGTGAAAATGCAGTGTACTGAGTATATTGTCCAATTGCCCATGCCATCCCAGACAGAAGACAAAGCCAAAAAACTTCTTTTGAAATCACTGGTTGCTTAATGAAATAGACAATAACAGCAATTAAAATGGCTCCATATGTAGAACCCATTAGTTGATTAATTGGCTTTCCACCTAGCAAACCGATTGAAATTGGTAAGATACCCCAAGCAATCGCTGGTAATAATGCAATTAAAATATTCAAACTTAATCCCCCGAATTAAAATAATTTCTAACCATTCTCTTCAAGTTCAATATACTCCCTTTTAAATCAAACCGATATTCAAATTCACAAAAAAAGGACACTAAATGTGTCCTTTTTTGAAAAGATAAAATTTTAAATAAAACTTGTAATGACACCACCAAGAATGACACAAATCATTCCAAGTGTGACAAATACTAGTTCTTTCTTTGTCTTGTGTTCGTGAAGAATTATAATTCCACCAAAGGTTGAAATGACAACACACATCTGTGAAATCGTAAATCCAGTGGCCACTCCGTTTAATTCAGTCGAAATTAGATAGAAGAAGGCACCAAATCCGAACAAAAATCCGGTAATAATGTTTTTATATGAAACAGCTTGTTTAAACGGATTAACCTTGGTTTTATAAGCACTAATAATAACAAAGATCGTTCCCATAATGACCATTCCGATCGTCTGGGGCAGAAATGCTGACCAACCATTGGTATTAGCAATCCTTGGAAAATCAGAGTATCCAATATAGCCAAACATGCCAATTACTAACAGAATTAAACCATTCCGAGTATGCTGAGCGGCATTCTCTTCAGCCGTCTTGGGTTCATTACTGCCATTGTCTTTCAAAGTTGTTAGTAAGACCCCAATGATAATCAAAATAATTGATCCAAAACCAGCTAGCTTGGGAATTAAGCCAGCCCATTCACCAAAGAAAATCACTCCGGTAACTGAAGTACCAACTAACTGCAAACCAGTTGAAATTGGCATCGTTCGTGATACACCAATTTGAGTAAAGGCCATGTACTGAGTCATTTGACCAACTGCCCAAGCCATCCCTGAAAGTAAACACCACCAAAAGTCCTGCATGGTGATCACTGGCTGTTTAAAAATAAACACAAGGATGGCAATAATTAACGCTCCATATGTAGTTCCCATCAACTGATTAACTGGTTTACCACCGATTAACCCAGTTGCAATAGGAAGGAGCCCCCACCCTAACGCTGGGAGTAAAGCAATTAAAATATTCAATATAATTTCCTCCTAAAATGTAAATCCGTGTAGAACCCATTATAATCGCCCATAAGCCCAAAAATCAATTAATTAATTGTCATCACCAACATTTGCCCAAATAAAAAACACCTCATTTAAATGAAGTGTTTTAACGCTTATAGATGACCCCACTCAGACTCGAACTGAGATCGACCGCTTAGGAGGCGGTTGCCCTATCCAGTTGTGCTATGGGGCCAAAAACATTTTCTATTCTCTCACGAATAAAAAATTTAGTAAAGAACCAAACTAATGGTGATTTTTATGACTACTTGGTTTACCCTTATCTTTTTGTTTTCGTTTTCGGTGTTTATTCTTTTTTGGTTTAGCCTGGATAGCTTCGTGCACCTGTCTTTTTTTAGTCAGTGCCTGTTGTTTGATTTCTTTTTGATGTTCTAACTGTGAATCATCAATGTGATCAACGATCTCCCCATTGAAATAATAAATTGGTTTTAATTCATATTCACTATTATCTAAAACGTGCTTTAAATCGCGAAGATCATGGTCATCTCCAAAATTAATTACTAACCCTGGCTCACCCATTCGGCCCGTTCGACCAACACGATGAATGTAGGTATTCGATTCATTTGGCAAATCATAATTAATCACAGCTGGTAATTTTGCAATGTCAAGTCCCCTTGCAGCCACGTCAGTCGTTAATAATAATTTAATTCTTCCCAAACGAAAATCATCCAGCGCCTTTTTGCGGCTCTGTTTACTTTCACCTGCGGCTAATTTTTGTACCTTGCCATTTCCCTCGTGTTTGAAGAAATTAAAAGCCCGATTAAGCGTATCAGTCTGATTAAAAAATACTAATGCTTTAAAACCTTGCATTTTAGATAACCGGTTTAACATCTCATTTCGTTTGGCACGCGAAATTTGAAAGAGGCCATGGGTTACCTTACCCCTGGTTTGATCAACATCCCTAACGTCAATTATGTCGGCACTTTTACCCATTTTTTCCTTTAGATGATACAAAACATCAGTGTCTGTAGCAGAAAAGTAGGCAGCCTGAGCATCTCTTGGAACTGCAGCAATAATATTTTTAACCTGATCTAAAGAAGTATCGTTGAGCAAATCATCAGCTTCGTCAATGACCACTGTTTCAACGTCATTAACCTTTAATTTTCGTTCATTAATCAAGCTAAGAATTCTTCCGGGAGTTCCCACAACAATCTCTGGATGTTTTTTTAACTGTTCTTGTTGCCGTTTAACGTTTGCTCCACCAATCAATGGCAAAATTTTCACTTTAAAAGAAACCGCCCAATCTCTAATCACACCTGCCACTTGCATCGCCAGTTCTTGAGTAGGTTCGATCACAATGACCTGTGTGCCAACCCCTGGCATCGAATTAGCCAAAATCGGCATTGTAAACGCCACGGTCTTGCCAGAACCAGTTGGTGATAGTGCGACAATGTCATTTTCACCCTCAATCATCGGTGCATAGACTGCTTTTTGGATTGGGGTCTGTTTTTCATATCCTAATTTTTCAAAACGCTTAACAAATTGTTCGAGCACACTATTCTCCTATTTGTAAATAATGAATTCCAGCACTATCAGCAAGACGTCCCATTAAAGCATTAACTTTCTGCATTAAATTCAGTCCTCCAACGTATCGATTTTCGTAAACAGGATTCCCTGGATGATTTATGACTTCAGCAAAATCATTTGCTTCTGGAATCATCGGATTGTCGGTATAAAGAGGAGAAATCTCACTTTCTTTACCCTCATTCATTAATTTAGCTGCCGTAAACTCACCAGCATTATCAATTAAGACCGTTTGCTTTCCACAGTAGATCTCTGATTGTTGATACGAAGTAGTCACCTTACTAAAGTTTAAAGTAACATCAAATGTACCATAGTTTAAAACTGCAACCCCTCCACCATCTGCTCCGGTTTCAATGAATTTAGGATAGTACATCTGTGTTCTTGGTAATCCAAATAGAGCAACGGCATCATACACAGGATAAACTCCGAGGTCTTCCAAGGCTCCGCCACCAAATTGAAGGTTAAAGACATTCGGAACTTCACCCTTAAGAACCTTATCGTAGCGAGAAGAATATTTGCTAAAAGTAAATTCTGCCCCATCAATTTTAATATCATCAATTTGATCTTGAACCGCTTTAAAAGCGGGCATGTGAATGTTCCGTGCTGCTTCCATTAAGCGAGCTTTGGGATGTTGCTTTAACGTGTCGATGGCAGACTGGAATTGATATGGTCCAATAAAAGCAGGCTTTTCAACAATGACATTCTTGTCATGCTTAAGTGCTTCAATGACTTGTTGATAGTGAATGGCATTTGGTGAAGCAATATAAACGGTGTCGAATTTGTCAGATTCAAAGAAAACCTGTAAATCATCAAAAATGTTGTCACAATCATTTGGCTGAGCAAATTTCCGCGCCGTATCTAATTTTCTTGAATAAACAGCGTTCAACTTATACTTGCCAGTACTAACAGCAGCATCAACAAACTTTTGTGTGATCCAGTTAGTTCCAATTATTCCTAATTTAATCATTGTAATTCTCCCATTGTACTTCTTCATTATTCACAATATTTACCTGACCTAGATACTGATTCCACTGCTTCTGGTTCCCATTAAAAGCTACGGAATCAAAGCTTCCCTTCTGCCCATCAATGTTTAAATGATCGGAAGAATTCATGTTGATAAAGCGCACGTGCGGTTTCTTTGCATCGCTTTCACTATTTAACCAAAAAGCGGCGTGTGGAATTGATCTAAATTCTCGATACATCTTCTCGTTAGTATTAATAATAACAGGTCGATCGTATCTCTGGTACAAAAACTGAACGAATTCATTAATCCGTTTCTTTTGTTGCTTTAAATTCACGTTGTTTTCATCATACGGATAGTAATATTGAACTTGAATGACGATTGGAAGCGTCCCGGTATTATCTTTGACTTGAGTTATAAAATTACTCTCTTGGTCTTCAATACTACTCTTAAATCCATAGGTATGATAAACCCCAATCTTTAAACCAGATCCCTGACTGCGATTGTAATTATTGTCAAAATTATCGTCAGCAAAACTTGCTCCTTGAGTAGAACGAATGTACACGAACTTTTGGCCTTTCTGTTTAAGTGCCGTAAAATCGATGTACCCATCGTCTTGATTTACCGTCACACCCTGAACTGGATACTTTTTCAAAAGTAATTCGCGATCACGATTTTTATGGGCAAAGTACATCCAAATGGAAATAACGATAACTAGTAGCAGTACACTAACCAGTCCAATTAATGCCCACCTAGTTAATTTTTCTTTTCTTGCTTTTTTTCGAAGGTTGGACCGGTTAATCTCAGTCATTTGGACCTCCTCAATCATTTCTTATAATTAGTATAATTATAAATCAATATTATCACTATTTATTGATATTCGCTTGAATTCAAACGTTGATTTCAATATAATGAAAGCGTTATAAGTAGTATAATTTTTTTACTCGATCACTTAATAAAGTTGGCATGAAATCTGTCATAGAGTGCATCAACTAGCATGGAAGGGAAAGATTATAATGGAAAACGTAATTGGGGTCGACATCGGAACTACAAGTGTCAAAACCGTTTTATACGATGACAAAGGTGAAGTTAAGGGTTATTCAAACGATGGATATACTTTGTATCAAGACACTGCCGACATGGCAGAAGAAGATCCAGAGGAGATTTTCTCAGCGATGATTCAAGGTCTACAAAATGTTCTTAAAAAAGTAGACCCTAAAAAAGACACCATCAAGGGAGTTTCATATTCGTGTGCGATGCACAGTTTGATCCTCTTGGATGAGAATCACAAACCGCTCACCCGCGCAATCACTTGGGCAGATAATCGTGCCGTTGAATACGCAGATAAATTAAAAGAAAACGGCATTGGAATGGAACTTTACAAAAAGACTGGTGTTCCAACTCATCCAATGACACCACTTGTAAAGGCCATGTGGCTCAGAAATGAAAAGCCTGAATTGTTTAAAAAAGCCCGTTATTTTGTTGGTGTTAAAGAATACATCAACTATAAATTATTTGGGGTTCTAAAAGAAGACTATTCGATCGCTAATGCAACTGGCCTATTCAATATTTTTGACATGGACTGGGACGATGAAGCCTTAAAAGTTGCTGGCATCAAGCGTGATCAACTGCCTGAATTAGTAGACACCACTTATCAATTAAAGGGCTTAAACGAAGAATACGCAAATAAAATTGGAATTGATAAAGATACACCATTTATCATTGGTGCTTCTGACGGTCCTCTGGCTAACTTAGGGGTGGACGCCATCAAACCTGGTGTAGTAGCTGTCACAATTGGAACTTCTGGTGCCGTTCGTGTCGTTAACGACAAGCCAACGATTGATCCTAAAGGCCGTGTATTCTGTTACTACCTAGCTAAGAATATGTGGGTTGTCGGTGGACCCGTTAATAACGGCGGAATTGTCTTCCGTTGGGTTCGTGATCAACTTTGCTTGCCAGAAAAAGTCACTGCCGAACAGATGAATATTGATGCTTACGATCTTCTAACTGAGATTGCTTCTAAGATTCCGGCAGGATCCGAAGGATTAATTTTCTTACCATTCTTGGGTGGTGAAAGAGCTCCAATCTGGGATGCCGACGCTCGTGGAACATACTTCGGTTTGACCAGAAAACACACTCGTGCCCACATGATTCGATCTGCTCTTGAAGGAATCGTGTATAACCTCTACACCGTTATGTTAGCCCTTGAAGAAGTTGTTGGCGAACCAAAGAGTATTCAAGCAACTGGTGGTTTTGCTCGTTCAGAACTTTGGCGCCAAATGTTAGCCGACATCTTTGAACAAGACGTCAACATTCCAGAAAGCTTCGAAGGTACGGCTCTTGGAGCTGCTACCCTTGGAATGTACAGTTTAGGCATGATTGACAGCCTTTACGACGTCAGCAAGTTTGTTGGGGTTACCAATACTCATAAACCAAATCCAAAGAATTACCAAGCTTATCGTGAATTGATCCCAATTTACATTCGTCTAAGTCGTCATCTTCAACCAGAATACAAGAACATTGCTAATTACCAACGTGAACATGAAAATGATTGGAAAACCGGTCCAAAAGACGAAGACTAAATCAATATCACTAAAAAGCATCCAATTGGATGCTTTTTTATTTTATGTACTGACTTCGATTTGGCCCCATGCTATAATTAACCATTACGCAAAAAGGAGTGGATCAAATGCCTCAAAGCAACTTAAAGAAAAACATTGGAATCGGTGCTGCCCTGTCAACTGTCATGGGAACCGTGATCGGTGCTGGAGTCTTTTTCAAAACTGCCAGTGTCGTATCTAATACTCATTCTGTTACTCTCACCATCCTAGCATGGATCATTGGTGGTCTTTTAACAATTTGTGGTGGACTAACGGTTTCAGAATTGGCTGCGGCCATTCCTAAAACTGGAGGAACCATTCAATACTTAAAATATACTTATGGACCGCTAACTGGATTCCTACTGGGATGGGCCGAAATTCTTGTGTATTTTCCGGCCAACTTAGCGGCTCTCTCAATTGTTTTCTCCACTCAACTAATTAATTTGTTTCACTTATCAACATCACTCTCAATTACCATTGCAATTATTTGTGCATTAAGTGTTACGTTAATTAACCTTTTAGGATCAAAAGTAGCCGGAAGAGTCCAATCTTTGACACTAATTGTCAAATTAATTCCTATCTTTATCATTGTAATTGCTGGACTATTACTCCCGGGTCACGTTGACGTATCTTTTTGGCCTCCAATCCAGAACCATGGCTCCACTAACCTATTAACTGCTTTTGGTGGCGGATTACTGGCCACAATGTTTGCCTACGATGGATGGATCAACATCGGAAGCATCGCTGGCGAAATGAAAAATCCCCAAAAGGACCTTCCTAAGGCCATTATTTTGGGTTTAACTTTTATTATGATCATCTACGTTTTGGTAAACTGGGTTTTCTTAAAAAATATGCCACTTGATCAAATTGCAGGAAACCAAAACACCGCCTATGAAGTTGCCATGAAACTATTTGGTGGCATTGGCGGAAAACTAGTGACCATTGGCATCTTAATTTCCGTTTATGGCGCTATGAATGGTTACATCTTAACCGGGATCAGAGTTCCGTATGCAATGGGTAAAGACGATCAATTACCATTTAGTAAATACTTTGCAAAACTTTCTAAACACACTGCTACTCCCTATATTTCGGGATTATTTATGTTTATGATCGCTGTCATTATGATTTTCATGGGTAGTTTTGATATGCTAACTGACATGTTAGTTTTCGTGATGTGGATATTTAACTGCCTTTTGTTCGTTGCTTTATTCATTTTAAGAAAACGTGAACCGGAGTTGGTTCGCCCATACAAAGTACCTTGGTATCCAATTGTCCCAATTCTCGCACTAGCCGGGGGAATCTTTATCTTAGTTTCAACGATCCTGACCCAAACCGTTTTGGCTATCATTGGTATCATAGCCACTTTAATCGGAATTCCAGTTTATTACTGGCATAAAATGATGAAAAACAAAACTTCAACTGAAAAATAAAAAGAATCTAGCGAGCTAGATTCTTTTTATTTACTCTTTTCCAACACCGTTACACTTTCAACATGCGGTGTTTGCGGAAATTGATCCACTGGTTGAATTGGTTGTTTAATTTCATAGCCACCATCAATTAAAGCCTGACAATCCCGTACAAGAGTAGCAGGATTACATGAAACATATACTAATCGTTCTGGCTTCATCTCTAAGACACTAGCAATAAAGGTTGGATCAAGGCCCTTTCTTGGCGGATCAACTACCACGACATCTGGTCGAATGTCCTGCTCTGCCCACTTCTTCATCTGGTCCTCAGCCTTTGCAACCACAAAGCTAACATTATCAATATGATTTAATTTAGCGTTCTTTCGGGCATCTTCAATTGCCTCAGCAACCACATCAACTCCGTACACATGCTTAACTTTTGGTGCCATTGCCAGTGAAATTGTCCCAATCCCGCAATACGCATCAACCACCACATCATTTTTCGATAATTGCGCCTTATCGATCCCCAAAGAATAAAGTTTTTCAGTCTGAACTGGATTAACCTGGTAAAACGACATTGGTGAAATCAAAAACTTGGTGTTTAAGAGTTCATCCTTGATGTAAGCTTTACCTGATAACAGGATGTTCGTGTCCCCCATCAGTCGATTCCCGTGAGAATCATTAACATTTTGAATTAAACTATCTAAATCAGGCAACTGATCATTAATGGATTTAATAATTTCATCTTTATGTGGCAAGTTTTTACCATTGGTAACCAAAACTACCATCATCTCGCCGGTTGCTTTTCCATAACGGACCATAATATTCCTGATACAACCCTTGTGAGTTGCCTCATTGTAAGCACTAACATGATAAGCTCGTAAAACATCCCGAACCTTAATAATAGCTTCATCGATGTGAGGATCTTGAATGTAAAAGTCTTCAATTGGAATTAAATCATGACTGTGGCGCCGATAAAAACCCGTTTCCAATTGACCATTCATCTTCCTAACCGGAATCTGAGCCTTATTTCGGTATTTTGATGGATTATCCATTCCAATTGTTTGAGCAACAGCAACGTTTAAATGAGCCTTCTTAAACAATTCCTCAATCTGATGTTGTTTAAACTCTAATTGTTTTGGATATGCAAGGTGTTGTAATGGAGCAATCCCAGACTGCGTATACCGTCGATCAATTGCTTGAACTCGATTGGGACTTGGTTCGATAATCTTTTCTAATTTTCCAAAGGCGAAGTTCTTTTTAACTTTAATCACCCTGATCTGGACTTTCTCACCTGGAAGAGCATCCTCAATGAAAATCGGAAAATCGGAAACCTTACCAACCCCCATTCCCTGGTAAGTCAAATCAATCACGTTTACCGTGAGGTCTTGGTTTTTCTGTACTGGAGCTTCTTTTTTAGCGCTCATTTGTTCTCCTTACTAAAAAGTTTTGCCGTTACACGGCAAAACTTATTTTTTACTATCAGATGGAAGTTCATCGACTTTTCTGACAAACTTCTTTTCAACATTTTTGACCTGAGGAGCGACACTAGCCGACTCACTGATATCATCAGTCTTAAGGTTGGAATAAATACTAATTCGCTGCTTTAGATCGACAAACTTCATCGGAGCATCACCACCGTATTCGCCATCAAGATTAATCTGTAAGCGACTATCATCCCCAGGAAAAGCCTCAAATGTATTGGTCTTTTTGTATATAATCCTAGGATCATCAATGTGCCGACCGCCATTAAACGCTTTAGCAATTAATTGCAACATTTCAACTAAATTACCGGTTTTAACAATAATCATGGTAAATTTACCATCATCCATGGTTGCGTTTGGAACAATTTGTTCAAAACCACCCACTGAATTAGTCATGGCTAAAAAAAACATTGAAGCCTTCCCACGATATTCTCCACCATCATACTTTAATAACATCGGAACTGGCTTCACATTTGGCAACATTTCTGCTCCCTTTACCAGGTATGCAAGATACCCAAAAATAGTCTTTAAATCAGAAGGAACATTGTAAGTTAATTCTGTCATAAACCCACCAGCCGCAATATTAATGAAATAATTAGTCACTTCATCATTGTATGCTTTACCAACGTCCATCTTTGAAACATTGCCCTTAGTGATCACTTTAGCAGCTTCAACGTAATCATCTCGAGGAATGTGCAATGCACGCGCAAAATCATTGGTAGTTCCAGCGGGAATGATTCCTAATTGTGGTCGATAATCACGTGGAGCAATGCCATTAATTACTTCATTGATGGTCCCATCTCCACCTGCCGCAACGATGAGATCAAATCCCTCTTCAGATGCACGGGCGGCTTCATCACGTGCTGAATGTGGTTTGGGAGTGGTCGCAAAAGCACTGGCTTCATATCCACCATTCTCCAAAACATCCAAAATATTAACCAACTGCGGTTTTAACATTTCACGTCCAGACGTTGGATTGTAAATTACTCGTGCTTTTTTGACCATTCTTACATCACCCTATTTATCTAAAGAACCTTTCAATAATTTGTTTACAACTTGCGGATTAGCTTGTCCATGAGTTTGTTTCATAATTTGTCCAACCAAATACCCAACAGCTCGATCTTTACCATTATGATAATCATCAACTGACTGTTGATTATCTTTTAAGACCCCATCAATAATTGGTTGCAGTTTTTTAGGATCAGATAATTGGACCAGTCCTTTTTCTTCAACGAATTTCTTTGGATCTTGCCCCTTAGTAACTGCCTTAAATACTTTTTTAGCCATTTTACTTGAGATGGTATCGTCCATAATCATTTTAATCATGGTAGCCATCGCTTCAGGCGTGATTTTGGTGTCTTCCAAGTTAGCTTGATTATCGTTCAAGTACGCATTGACGTTATCTTGAAGGTAGTTAGCGGCTAATTTAGGATCAGCACCTAATTTAACCATTTTATCATAAAAATCAGACATTTCTTTGGTCTGAGTGATAACCATTGCATCATAATCAGTGATCCCTAATTCATTAACGTAACGATTACGACGTTTGATAGGCATCTCAGGCATGGATTCTTTTAATTCATTAATCCATTCATCAGAAATACTCAAAGTTGGAAGATCTGGTTCTGGGAAGTAACGATAATCATCTTTTCCCTCTTTGACACGCATTAACTCAGTTTTACCAGTAGATTCATCAAAACGACGACTCTCAGAATTAATCTGACCGCCGGACATCAACACCTGTTGTTGACGTTGTTCTTCGTACTCAAGTGATTTTCTAACATGATTAAATGAATTCAAGTTCTTTAATTCAATCTTTTGACCTAATTCTTTACTACCAATGGGTCGAACTGAGATATTAACATCAACCCGCATTGACCCTTCTTCCATCTTGACATCAGAAATTCCGGTAAATTGAATCCGTTGTCTTAATCCTTCCAGATAATCATATGCTTGTTGCGGAGTTGTCATCTCGGGCTTAGAGACAATTTCAATAAGCGGAGTCCCCTGACGGTTTAAGTCAACGTAAGAATATTTTTGTTCATGGGTATTCTTACCAGCGTCTTCTTCAATATGCATCTCTTCGATTCCAATTTTTTTCTTACCATTTTCGGTCTCGACTTCAATCCATCCGTTTCTAGCAGTGGGTCTCTCGTTTTGAGTAATCTGATACCCCTTCGGATTATCCGGGTAGAAATAATTTTTACGATCAAAATGAGGGTGCTTTTCAATATGAGCATGTAAAGCTAGAGCCGCGGTGATACCATCCGCAACGACCTGTTTGTTAACGACTGGGAGCGTTCCAGGATAACCCCAGTCAATCACGTTAGTATTACTATTGGGCTTGTCCCCAAACTGTGCAGCAGATGGACTATAAATTTTTGAATTAGTTTTAAGCTCAACGTGGACTTCTAGACCAATGGTCGTTTCAAAATTCATGACTATTTACCTCCCATCTTTGGTGTTTGCTTGTGAAAATCAGTATTCTGTTCAAAAGCGTATCCTGCTTTATAAATGGTACTCTCATCAAACGGTTTCCCCATTAATTGCATTCCGATTGGCAAACCATTACTGGATCCAGCAATTTGAGACATAGCAGGAACTCCAGCCATATTGGCTGGGATCGTCAAAATATCATTCATATACATTTCAATGGGATCTTGATCTTCTACTCCAATTGTAAAGGCAGTAACTCGAGATGTTGGACTCAAAATTAAATCATGGTCAGCAAAAACCTTTTTAAAATCATTGATGATTAAAGTCCGAATTTTAGCAGCCTGTTTGTAATATTTATCAACATTATCGTAAGAAAGCGATAATGTCCCTAGCATAATCCGTCGCTTAACCTCATCCCCAAACCCTTCTGATCGTGATTTAACGTACAATTCATCAAGTGTTTGAGCATCTGATGCTCGATATCCATAACGAATTCCATCGAATCTTTCTAGGTTAGAAGATGCTTCAGCGGTTTGAAGCGCATTATAAGCAATAACACCATATTTAGAATTAGGCATCGAAACCCAGTCAACCTTTGCACCTAATTTTTTAAACGTTTCTGCGGCATTTTTGATTGCTTTTGAAACATCAGGAGATAACTTATTAACGTATTCCTTGGGAATGCCAATTCTCATCCCCTCGACCCCATCTTTAATGTGTTCGGTGAAATCAGGAACTTCCTGTTTTGAACTAGTTGAATCGTGTTCGTCATGACCTGAAATTGCGTTTAAAACCAGAGCATTGTCAAAGACACTTCTAGTAAGAGGTCCAATTTGATCAAAACTTGAAGCCATCGCAATAAGTCCAAAACGTGATACTCGACCATAGGTTGGCTTCATTCCAACAATTCCCGTGAATGAAGCTGGTTGTCTAATTGAACCTCCGGTATCTGATCCAAGTGCAACTGGAACTTCACCGGAAGCAACTGCGGCAGCCGAACCACCGGACGAACCGCCAGGAACTTTGCTATAATCCCATGGATTGTGAGTGGTTTTAAGGGCTGAATTTTCAGTTGAACTTCCCATTGCAAATTCATCCATGTTGGTTTTACCAACGTTAATGGTACCAGCATTAGAAAGTTTCTTGGCCACCGTTGCATCATAAATTGAAGTGAAATTTTCTAGCATTTTTGAAGATGCAGTAGTTGGTAATTCTTTAGTAACGATGTTATCTTTCAAAGCCAACGGAATCCCATCTAAAATATTATTAGGATCAATCCCACGTTCATCAATGGCTTTAGCATTTTCAAGCGCTTTATCATTTAGATTATTAAAAGCATCAATGTTTTGGTCAGTAGTTTTGATGTTGTCCATGGTCTCTTTTACTAAGTCAACGGCCGAAATTTCCTTATTTACTAACATCTGGTGAAGTGAACGCAAATCCTTATCTAAATAGTTCATTATTATTCATCCTCACTTTCGTCAATAATTACTGGAACTTTAATTAAGTCATCTTGAATATCAGGAGCATTCTTTAACAAAGCATCTTGTTCGTGCCAATCTTCTGCCACGTCTTTTCTAGTAACGTCAATTCGATCCGTTACCGTATAAGTGGGCTCAACACCCGATGTATCAACTTTTTCAAGTGTATCCAACATTTTCAACAAATCATTTAATTGTTGGGTGAATTCAGGTAATTCATCTTTTTTTAATTCAAGCTTAGCTAACCCAGCAATATGTTGGGTTTGTTCTTCCGTAATCTTATCAGCCATTTTATCCCCTCTTTTATTAAATCACTAAATCTTAATAGCTATTAAACACATGCGAACTGAAGGACTTTCCTCCCGCATTTCGGTTCAAATAACTTTGAATTCCATCAGTTGATTTTACGGTAATATCAATTGGTACACTGCCAGGAAGATATTTTTGAGCAGCATTCTGTAGGTATTGAGTAAAACTGATGATTTCAGTTTGACTATAAAATTGAGTTGTAATGTTAATGTGCATGCCTTGAAGTTGCTTACCCTTGTATTGAGCCTGTGCAGTAATCCCACTCAAGTTAGGGAAGAAATTTTGAACCTGTGACTTAAATTGATTAAACGCAGATAAATCATTCGTATTAGGTCCCTTAGAACCATTGGCAATCGGGAACACATATGATTTTTCATTAATTGGTTTCCATGAGTTTACAGACGTCGTGCCCGGATTGTTAACCGATGAGGCAAAGAAATTACCACCAGTCAAACTATCGTTTGGAGCTTGCTTGTACAATGCAATCACGATTGGGATATTCTTTAATTCTTTATTCTGTCTCAATCGTTTAAGGATCGTGTTAGCCATCTCCTTACCTTGTTTCTCAACCACATCATCGGGGATCTTCTGTTGATACTGGCTCCCATACTTCTGTTTAGTGTAGTAGTACACTGAATTGATCCCAAGGCCAATGGTCATACCCTTCATGGTCATTTTATTACCATTTGGAACTAAGAAGTCTTGTTCATCCATTTGTTGCAAGTACATTGGGGTTACTTTTCCCTTTTGTTGCGATGGATTTAGTCCCTCCGGGTTTTGCTTTGACTTACGGTCAAGCCACTTCTCGGCAGTGTCAGTAGAGATGTATTGTCCCTCCTGAAAAACATACTTATCAGTCGAAAAATTCTGCTTGGAAATTCCAAGCAAACCGTTCTGAAACCCCTTCAAGTTAAACTGATTATCATTTTGTTGAATATCAACTCCACGCGATTTACTGGTTTGATAATGTCCATCCTTAATAACACTCTGATAATTCTTACCACCAGTTTCCCCGGTTAATTGTGTATTCTTATTATTTGTATTAGTGGTACTCTTGTTAGTACTCCCACAAGCTACTAACATTAACGCGCTAGCCGCCACCATTAAAATTACTTTTAAGCGTCTCAACTTAAATTCCTCCGACTTCTTATCATTCTTTTTGCATTTCATTTTTAAAATGATCTTCATCCCAAACCGGAACCGAAAGAGATTGAGCTTTGGTTAGCTTACTACCTGCATCCTCTCCCGCAATTACTAGGTCGGTATTTTTAGAAACACTACTTGTGACATCCGCTCCATGGTTTTCAAGCCATTCACTGGCTTGACCCCTAGTTAAATCAACCAACTTTCCGGTCAATACAACTCGTTTACCATTGAAAAAGTTATCTGGTTGTACTATCTCTTCATTATTTACATAGTCCATATTAACACCAACATCAACGAGTTCGCCAATTAATTCTCTACTATCAGCGTTTTCAAAATAAGTATGAACACTATCAGCAATAACTTGACCAATGGTGTCAATTGAGGCGATTTCTTCGACACTTGATTTCATGAGAGCATCCATGGTTTTAAAGTGGGCAGCAATTAATCGCGCTGCTTTAGCACCGACGTGTCTGATGCCTAATCCAAAAAGCAATCTTTCAAGTGAATTGCTCCGACTATTATCAATGGCAGAAAGTAAATTGTTAGCAGACTTGTCACCAAACTTATCAAGAGTGAGTAGTTCATCATAACTAAGGTGATACAAGCTGGCCACATCCGAGACCATTTTTTTATCAAACAACTGCTTCACAATCTTAGGACCCAAACCATCAATATCCATTGCATTTCTAGAAGCAAAATGATTAATTTGTTCCACCAGCTGTGCTGGACACTTCGGATTAATACAACGTAAGGCAACCTCACCATCTAAGTGGACTAATTTAGCACCACATGAAGGACATCGATCTGGGATAACATATGGCTTAGAATCTTTTGGCCTTAAATCAGGAAGATACCTTTCAACCTCCGGAATAATGTCGCCAGCTTTATACAAAACCACTGTATCGCCGACACGGATATCTTTTTTCTCAATATAATCAGGATTATGAAGTGACGCTCTTGAAACGGTAGTACCGGCCAATTGCACTGGATCCATGATTGCGGTAGGAGTTACCACTCCCGTTCTTCCAACGGTCCACTCAATCTTTTTAATTTTAGTATGAACTTCTTCTGGCGGAAACTTGTAAGCGATCGCCCACTTCGGGACTTTAACCGTATGCCCAATTTCCATTTGTAAAGGAAGCGAATTGGTCTTAATCACAATGCCATCGATACCAAAGGTGAGATTATCTCTTGCTGCTGAATACTTTTTAATGTAAGCATCAATCTGATCCATATTATCAGCTACTTGATAATGCTCATTAATGGTAAAGCCTAATTCTTTTAGTTCCTCTAAAAGTCCACTTTGAGTGGTAGCCTTTAAATCGTCATAATTAGCAACGTTATACATAAAAGTACTTAAGTGGCGATCCTTAGTAACTTTTGGATCCAATTGTCGAAGACTCCCGGCAGCAGCATTTCTCGGATTAGCAAACGTTGGTTTTCCGTCATCTTGTCGTCGTTCATTTAACTTTAAAAAGGCTTCTTTTCCCATATAACATTCGCCACGTACTTCAATATCAATGGGTCGACTTAATTTTTTAGGGATTGATGGGATGGTTTTTAAATTTTCAGTGATATCCTCACCAATTTGTCCATTTCCCCTAGTCGATCCCTGCACGAACACCCCATGCTCATAACGAAGTGAAATAGCTAGTCCATCGATCTTCAACTCACAATTATACTCAGTATCTTGAGGATAGTTGTGCTTGAGTCGAACCACAAAATCCTTAAGCTCTTGGGGTGAAAATACGTCACCTAGTGAAAGCATTGGAATCTCGTGATTGACCTTTGTAAATTCATTCGAAGTTGCCCCACCAACGTGCTGAGTCGGTGAATCAGGAGTGATAATTGCTGGAAACTTGGCTTCCAGATCCTGCAAGCGAGCATAGTTTCGATCATATTCCGCATCTTCTACGGTTGGTTGATCCTGTTCATAGTACTGTTTTCCCCACTTAATTAACTTTGGTCTTAGTTCTGAGGCCTCTTTTTTTGCTTCACTTTCATTAACCTGATCCATTGGAATCTTAAACAATCTTACCACTCCCTTACTTAATCGATTGAATTTTTGTTATGGGTGCAAATGCAGCTAATAGACGTTTAATTCCTTTTTCTGGAAAGGCAATGTCAAGTTCCATATCTTCACCAGTTCCATTAATTTTAACAACAGTTCCAGTTCCCCACGCCTTGTGTTTGACTTTATCACCAATATTCCATGACTTCTTGTCAGCACCAGTTCCTTGGGGTTTTTCGACTCGTTTGTTAGGTCGATGATATGGTTCACTAAAGGCTCGATTGGTTCGTTTATTATACTCACTACCGGTGTCAAATGGAGTCTTAGGTCCCGTTGGAATTGAACTCTCATTATCCAATACATCCGAATTAATTTCATCCATAAATCGTGACTCGGGATTATTTTGCATTCTACCATATAACATTCGTGAATATGCATTTGTCATATAGAGTTTGGTCTGAGCCCGCGTAATTCCCACATAGGCTAACCGTCGTTCTTCTTCTAACTCACTTTCCTTTTCAGTAGCTCGACTAAGAGGAAAAATTCCTTCTTCCATCCCAACCATAAAGACGACTGGAAATTCAAGTCCCTTAGCAGCATGCAAAGTCATTAAAGTCACCTGTTTAGCCGATTCATCAACATCGTCTTGAGCCGATACAAGGGCCAGATCCGCCAAAAAATCTGTCAAACGACTATCACTACTACCAGTCTGTTCATCATACTTTAAATCAGAATCTTTTGTGACAGAAAGAAATTCTTCAATATTCTCAATCCGTGTCTGTGACTCCAGTGAATTGGTTTTCTTTAGATCAGCCATATATCCAGATTGATCCAAAAGGGCTTCGGTAATTTCCGTAACGGTCATATCCTTTTGCTTTTTTTGAACGTTTGATATGACATTAGCAAAATTAGCAATGGCATTTCGAGCACGACTGGAGATATTATTGGCCAAGTCAACATTTTGAGCTGCTTCTAGTAGATTCCATCCATTATCTGCTGCAAACATTCTCAACTTTTCCACACTTGAACTACCAATTCCGCGCTTAGGAACGTTAACAACCCGTTCAAAACTTAATGAATCACTAGGATTAGCAATGAGGGTTAAATACGAAAGAATGTCCCGGATTTCCTTACGGTCGTAGAATTTATGCCCACCAACCATCGTGTACGGAATATTTGATTTCAAGAAGGTCTCTTCGATTACACGAGACTGGGCATTCGTCCGGTACAAGACCGCAAAATCATTATAAGAATAATGATGTTTACTGACCTCATCTTTAATCTTAGACACCACGTAATGAGCCTCACTAGCCTCACTTTGAGCACGATAGTACGTTACTTTTTCGCCAGTATCATTTTCCGTCCACAAATTCTTATCTTTTCTCTCGGCATTGTTTTGAATAACGTCGTTTGCGGCACTTAAAATATTCTTAGTTGAACGATAATTCTGTTCCAGTTTCACAACGTGTGCATTTTTATAGTCATTTTCAAAATCCAAGATATTATTCATGTTAGCACCACGCCAACCATAAATACTCTGATCAGCGTCACCCACTACACACAAATTTTGATACTTTTTGGCAAGCATTGATACTAATTTATACTGTGCCTCATTGGTATCCTGATATTCATCGACATGGATGTAATGAAACTTATCTTGATAATAATTCAAAACCTCTGGATACTGTTTAAACAATCTAATCGTAAGCATAATCAAATCATCAAAATCGACAGCTTGGTTTTCTTGAAGTCGCTTTTGATATTCGAAATATACCTGTGAAACCACTTCTTCAAATGGACTGTTAGCTGAATGTGACTTTTGATAATCTCGTGGAGTCTGTAAATTATTCTTAGCATTTGAAATGGCACTTAAAATAGCCCTTGGATCATTCTTTTTCGGGTCTAGATCTAAGTCTTTTAAAATTCGTTTTACAAGGGTCTTTTGTTCTCCTGAATCAGTGATAGAAAAAGCACGATTATAACCTAATTTATCAATGTCACGTCTCAAGATTCTCACGCCAAGTGCGTGAAAAGTTGATACCCAAACATCGTCACCACCGACGCCAAGTAATTTACTAACACGTTCCTTCATTTCGCGAGCAGCTTTGTTGGTAAATGTAATCGCCAAAATATTCCATGGCATCACACCTTTTTTCTCAATTAGATAAGCAATTCGATGAGTGAGCACCCTGGTCTTACCACTTCCAGCACCAGCCATAATCAAAAGTGGACCTTCAGTTTGTTCTACCGCCTCTCGTTGCTTATCGTTCATTGTCTTTAGTAGGTCTGTCTTTGACACGTTAACCAATCCTCTCGCTTTGTAAATCCATCATTAATTATAGCAAAATAGAGCCGACAAATTGCCGACTCTTCAATTTTAATAACATTTAATTTTTGGTCCAAATTCCTGTATTCACAATTCGATTAAACGTCTCTTCGACCGAATTGGTTGGAATTAAAATCACTCCAACCACATCATCATCACGTGCATTACTGTGATAATTAAAATAAAATTGCCAGTTTGGTTGAAGGATTCGTTGTCTAAGAACCTGTTCATATTGCTTTTTCGTAAACAAACGAGCAACCACATCACTAATCTTATTAATCTTAGCTAATGGCAACCCTGAAATGGCCCGAAGATGTTGATCATACTCGCTGATATCAGTAGCTAAATTAAACAAAAAACCGGCATTATTAACGGTTGGATCAATGTTTGTAACGTAAATGTTTTGATCAGCCGTTACACCGAACGATACCTCAAATGAACCAACGTATTTAACATTTTTGCCAATTTGATTAACAATTCTAATCATTTCGTTAATAACGTTAGAATCTGTTTTGGAAGTATCAGTACTTACCGTTTGGAGCATGTTCCCTAAATAACTGGTTTTAACGGCGGGAAATTGTTGTAAATCTTCTTTTACTGATTTAGTAGCAATAATTGCGTATTCGAAACGGTAAGGAACGTAAGATTCCAGTATATATGGACCCCTTTTTAACATATCAGAAGCAAGTGCAATATCATTTGATTCGTTAATAACCAGTTGTTGGTTATTAGTCATGTGTCGCTGAATTGGCTTTAAAATTGCAGGATATCCAATTGAATCAATTGCTTGATAGATATCTTCCAAGTTAATAATAGTGACGTATGGTGACGTATTGACGTTAATTTGATCAAAAAAGGCCCTTTCCATCACACGGTCCTGACTAATCTCTAAAAGGGATTCGCCTTGAGGAACATAAGTATACTTTTCGATTTCATTAATAACCTGAGGATCAATGTCATTTGAAACGTATGTAACTAAATCACACTTCTCAGAAAATTCCCTTAAAGTATCAACATCATTAACGTCACCTGTAAATGCGTAATCAGATTGTCTAGCGATCTCGCTATCTGAATTGGAACTATAGGTGGCAATTTTCAATCCTGCGTCGCGGGCCACGTTAACTAGTTGCGTACTACTAAAATAGTCACCAATAATTCCAATTGTGCTTCCTGGGTAGAGTAATACTGAATCCATAGTTTAACCTCCAATAAATCTTTTGCTACATCATTGTTTATCGTATTGATTAAGATGATACTTTTTAATGATTTTAATTATTTTGTCTGCATAAGCCGGGTCTGTTGCATATCCATCGGTACTGAGAGCCTTGGCAGAATCAACGTAATTGTCCGCCGACACAACTTCTTTATATTGCATGGGGTTCCAGTCTGTTCCATGAGCTAATAAAACAGCATGATCTTCAATTGACTCATCCCAATTATCGTAAACGCGAAAACTTCCGTGAACCATTGCGGGTGATCCACTCGTATATTCAGTCGTGTCCAAAGTAACACTCTTTTGTCCAGCACCCGCTTTAACACCAAAAAGATTATTATACTTTGAAGCCAAAGTACTCTGGCCCCAATCTGATTCTAAAATAGCCTGAGCAAGGGTAATGCTAGTCAAAATTTTATACTTCCGTTGCATCTCAACTGACTTCGGTAGAATCTTGTTGATAAATTCCTTATGGTGAACACTAACATTATTTTGTTCATACCGCGGGTTAAAATGAGAATTGCCTAAAATCATCACAGCACCAACGAACATGACTAACAGGATTAGCACGGTCAGGACATAAGCAACTAACTTATTTTGCTTTTGCTTCTTTTTCCTAGCCACACTAACCCTCCTTACAAATAAATTTACTGTTTAAATTGTACTACAAAAATGTTAAAAATTGACAAATGTTAATTATTCGTTTATATTTCATTAGTTGAATACAATTGGAGGTGGTCAGTTTGGCAAAGAAACACGATGAACAAACGGAGACCGAAAAATCACCCTTTGAAGTTGGCGATGAAGTATCGTTTAAACTTGAAAAGAATGATTTTACCGGTTATATCGATAAAGCTTACAATAATGCCTTTTTGATTACATTTGAATCTGATGATCCAGAAATAATTGATAAGTATCATAACAAGACCGTTATTAATCACAAAGATCTTAAGATGATTAAGCAAGCTCCACGAATTCAAAAAGATCCTGATGAGGGACCAGATGACGATTCAAAACAAGATGGTGACAAAAAATCATCGGACGCATCAAAGTAACAAAAAGCAGATCGTAATGATCTGCTTTTTATTTTTGGATTACTTTATCTAACGAAATAATGATAATTGGACAAACAATTGCTGTAATAATCATTTCTATCAGACCATTGGTTCCAACTACCCCTAATAAGGCATAGATAATTTTGTCAACACTCACATGGTATAGGATTGGGGCTTGCTTTCGATTAAAAATATAAATAAATAACAGCACTAAAATTGTATTGGTCATGGAACCCAAAGCGCATGCAATCACAAGCGAAAGCTTATTATTAAGTAATTTTTTTAACCATTTGTAGGAAAAGCAAGCAACTACCGGGATTAGGGCCCGCGGTAAAATGGCCGTAATCGGATTCTCAAAGACAAGTGGAGCAATTGGACTAGTAGGCCACGTAAAGGCCCTGACAAACACAATTACACCCCAGAGCGTGCCAAGAATAAAGCCATCCTTTAAACCAAGCACTAAGGTTGCCACAATCACGGTAATTGGAATTAACGTAATGCTTAGTGGACCAACCGGAATATATCCTAAAATAGGAACAAAATTTTGAATCAAAATAATGGCAATAAAAACTGACAAAATTGCAATATGATAATTTCGTGTCTTTTTCATTTTAAATTCACCCATTTAATAAAAAAGCGCTCATGCGGACATGAGCGACAAAATATAATCTTCTGATTAACGTTTTGAGAATTGACCAGCCTTACGAGCTTTCTTAAGGCCGGGTTTCTTACGTTCCTTCATACGAGGGTCACGTGTTAATAAACCAGCCTTCTTGAGGGATTCTCTAAAGTCTGGATCAACTTCAAGTAAAGCACGTGCAATTCCTAAACGAACAGCACCAGCTTGTCCTGAATATCCACCACCATTAACGTTAGCTAATGTGTCATAGTTACCAAGTGTCTCAGTAACATTGTATGGTTGTAAAATGATTTCTCTTAAATTAGGAAATGGAATGTAATCTTCAACATCTTTGTCATTGATTACAACTTTTCCAGTACCTGGTACTAAGCGTACACGAGCAACTGAATCTTTACGGCGACCTGTGCCGGTATATTGTACTTTAGCCAATTGTGTTTCCTCCTTAAATTAGGTTCTTAATATCAAGAACTTCTGGTTTTTGAGCTTCATGAGTGTGATCTTCACCTGCATAAACGTGAAGTTTCTTAGCGATTTGACGACCTAATGTACCGTGAGGAAGCATACCTTTAACTGAAGTTTCGATAAGTCGATCAGGCTTCTCTGCTCTCATTTGACCAGCAGTAATTGACTTAAGTCCACCAATGTAAGATGTGTGGTGATAATAAATCTTGCCACTAGCCTTCTTACCAGACAATGCAACTTTAGATGCATTGATTACAATAACATTGTCACCTGTATCTACGTTTGGCGTAAATGTAGGTTTGTTTTTTCCGCGTAGAATAGAAGCAACGACACTTGAGAGACGACCTAATTCAACGCCATCTGCGTCAATAACGTACCACTTGCGATCTACTTCGCCGGGTTTAGCCATATATGTTGTATGCACTTTTAATTCCTCCATGTTTCCGTGTTTGTTCGACACCTAATAAGTTTCCGGGGCTTATCGTGGGGCAAACAATACCAGTTACAATAGTACTAACATTTCTTCTGAAAGTCAAATTCATTTTAATCATCTGGATGATGTTTTCGTTTCGAATGTTTTGGATCATCTCCTGGATAATAAACCCTTTTTAAGTACAAGCCATTAGCTGGCATTGTTAAACGTGCTTCGTTTCGATCCTTCACTTTGAACAATCGTTGGATATCATGAACTGGCCGCTTTCCCCGTCCAATCTCCATCAGCACCCCAACCATAATCCGAATTTGATTATACATAAAACCATCACCATAAAACTCGAACTGCATCTCATTAGTAACTTTATCTAAGTTAGCATCAACCGAGAAAATTGTACGAACCCGACTTCCTTCCTTTGCACCAGAAGCAACAAAAGACGAAAAGTCATGTTTGCCAACGTAATCATGAATGGCCTCTTCGATCCAATTGAAATTAACGGGAAAACGCCAATGAGCAGTATAATTTCTTTTAAATGGATTGGTAAAGCGCCCCAAATCCAACCGATACAAGTACTTTTTCCCCGTTACATCATAACGAGCATGAAAGTCAGCATTAACCTTTTGCACACTTATTATTTCAATATCCAAAGGACACATACTGTTTAACCCCTTTAACATACTTTCCTCACCTAAATCATAGGGAAAATCAAAATGGGCAACCTGACCTAGGGCATGAACACCTGCGTCAGTTCTGCCAGATCCATAAAGTAAAACATGCTTGCCACTTTTTTGGGCCATTTTGTTAATAATATTAGTTAAAGTTCCTTCCACCGTTCGCTGCTTCGGCTGCATTTGAAAGCCAGCAAATTTAGTCCCATCATATGCAAATGTAATTTTATACCGAGTTTTCATCTAATTCCTCACTAAAATAATTACAACCGTTAAAACCATCATGACCCCTAAAGCAACCCAATCAAGGACCGTCCAAGAGACGAGCTGATAATGAGTTCGCTTGACCTCATCAGAATATCCACGAGCTTCCATGGCATCTGCAAGGTGTTCAGCATGACGAAAAGAAGAAACAAACAAGGGAATAATCAGCGACACTAGGCTTTTAGCTCGTTTCATTAATTTGCCTTTACCAAAATCAACACCCCGTGCCCTTTGAGCATTCATAATGTCATTTAACTCATCGATTAGAGTCGGAATAAATTGAAGTGCAATTGAAACCATCATCCCAATCGTTTCAGTGGGAACTTTAACCCACTTAAGCGGTCTCAGAATCGTCTCAACACCAAGTGCAATCATCGATGGACTGGTCGTGATGGTCAAAATAGTAGCAATCGTGATAATAAGGACCAATCGAACAAATATCATGACCGCATTAATAATTCCCGATGAAGTGATGGAGATAAACCATAAATGAAAATAAACCGTTCCGCCATGACCAAAAAACACTTGAATCAAGACCGTAAAAATAATTAGCCACAGAATGGGTTTGATCCCCTTTAGAAGCATCTTAATTCGAGAATGGGATAAATATATCAGTACCAACGTAAAAAACGTCATACATCCGTAACTGACCCAATTATTGCACATCAAAATAAGCGTAATAATGATAACGGAGCCTAAAATCTTAAACGCTGGATTTAAACGATGAATGAATGAATTTCCAGGAAAGTATTTTCCAAACACAAATTGATCGATTCTACTTCACTCCACTTCGTTTTTGCGTAATTTCGTCAACAACTTCATCCGCTGTTAACGGAATCTTTTTTAATCTGATGCCTCGATTAATTAAATCATAGTATATCTGGACAGAATCAGGAAGCGCTAATGAATTTTGATCGATTAACTTGTAATTGCTGAATAATTCCCTGGGAGTTGAATCAGAACACACTTTTCCACCATTCATAACCACAACACGGGTAGCATTTTGTGCCACCACATCCATATCGTGAGTAACCATGATGATGGTTACTCCATTTTTGTTTAGTTGCTTGATGATCTTTAATATCTCAGTCTTGCCACTAGGATCCAATCCCACCGTTGGCTCATCTAAAATGAGAACGGTTGGATCACATGCAATCGTTCCAGCAATTGCGACCCGACGCATTTGACCGCCAGACAACTCAAAGGGTGAACGAGAATACAGTTCTTTACTAATGCCAACAATTGAAAGCGCCTGAATGGCTCTCTTTTTTGCAACTGCTTCATTTTCGCCAAAATTAAGTGGACCAAAAGATACATCTTTTAGAACATTATCTTCAAACAGTTGTTTTTCCGGAAACTGGAAAATCATCCCGACTTTTTTTCTGAGCTCACTTAGGTTATGGTTGTTAGTTTCACTGTTAATTTTGATTTTGCCAACGGTAACACTCCCTGAAGTCGGTTTCAATAATCCGTTAATCATCTGAACTAACGTTGACTTTCCGCTACCAGTTTTTCCAACAACACCCAAAAATTCACCCTTATTAATCTTTAAACTGACATTACTTAAAGCCTGTCTTTCTGATGGCAGACCGGGTTGATAGACAAAATCAACGTTACTTAAAATAATGTGCTTATCCATTGGCTCATCCCCTCATCATCCATGTACTTGTCAGTAATGTCATATCCTGCATCAAGGAATTTCTGCCTTAACTTCTCACTAAAAGGAAGATCTAGATCCATATCAGCAATTAATTGATGCTTCTGAAAGAAAGCACTTGGTTTTCCGTCAAATACAATTTTATTATTATTAAGTGCTAATATCCGATCGGATTTAGCCGTCACATTGATATCATGCGTAATGGAGAGAATTGTCATATTTTGTTTTTGATTTAATTTGTTGACAACTTGATGAATTTGTCTAGTAGCTAAAGGATCTAGCATACTTGTCGCTTCATCTAGAATTAAAATTTTAGGATCAAGCACAATTGCTCCTGCAATTGCGACCCGTTGCTTCTGTCCACCAGAAAGACTACTAGGAATCTCGTCTCGATATTCCCACATTCCTACCTTTTCTAACGCCGATTTAACTTTTGGCTTCATCGCTTCTCTTGGAACCGCCCGATTTTCAAGTCCAAACGCAACGTCACTTGCTACCGTGGCACCAACAAATTGATCATCTGGATTTTGAAAAACTAAGCCAATTGCTTTTCTTGTTTCGCGGTCATTACCATGAGAGTCCAACCTGATCCCATCTACCACAATTTCTCCCTCACTAGGAGTTAGAAGACCATCAACCAGTTTGGCAATGGTACTTTTACCACTCCCATTGCGACCGATTAATGAAATATATTCACCTCGTTCGCACTGAAAAGAGACATCATCTAATACCTTATGATCATCTTCATTATTATACCTAAAAGAAAGATTGGAAACATTAATGATTGGATTCATGGAATCAGCTCTCCTATTATTAAAATTATGTATAAAAAAATCACTAAAAGATTAAGGCGCATGGAGTTAACCACATTCAAGCTAGACTTGGAAAATCCATCATCGTAACACTTTATACCTTTAACCTTAGTGATTCCTATAGTGAAATATTTATTATTCTTAACAAATATCGAAATTATTCGACAAATTGCAAGATTACCATTGGTGCACCGTCACCACGACGAGGCATTGTTTTAAGAATACGTGTGTAACCACCGTTTCGGTCCGTATACTTTGGTGCTACTTCGTCAAATAACTTTTGTAATGCACTAGTTACTTTGATACTATCTCCGTCTTCTTTTACATCAGCAATGGTGTTTTGCAAGTAAGCTGCAGCTTGACGACGAGCATTCAAGTCACCCTTCTTGCCCAAGGTAACCATCTTGTCGGCTAATGATCTAACATCCTTAGCGCGAGCTTCTGTTGTTTTGATTTGACCGTTAACAATTAAGTCAGTAGTCAAATTACGAAGCAAAGCACGACGTTGAGCACTCGTACGTTGTAATTTGCGATAACTCATAACCGGATATCCTCCTTTTTAGTCTTCTTTACGTAAAGATAGTCCTAATGCTGCTAATTTTTCTTTAACTTCATCGAGTGACTTACGGCCAAGATTTCTAACCTTCATCATGTCAGCTTCAGACTTATCAGTTAATTCTTGAACAGTATTAATTCCAGCACGTTTCAAACAATTGTAAGAACGAACTGAAAGATCCAATTCTTCAATTGACATTTCAAGCATTTTTTCTTTATGGCTTTCTTCCTTCTCAACCATAACATTGGCATTCTTTGCTCTGTCAGTTAAATCAATAAATAATTGGAAATGTTGATTTAAGATCTTAGCTGCCAAACTAATTGCATCAGAAGGTGTAATTGAACCATTAGTCCAAACGTCTAACGTCAATTTGTCGTAATCATCACGTTGACCAACACGTGCATCTTCTACTTGATAATTAACACGTTCGATTGGGGTATAAATAGAATCAACTGGTAGAACACCAATTGGCATACCATCGTTTTTGGCTTTGTTTTCTTCAGCAGAAACGTAGCCGCGACCTTTGTTGGCAGTCATGTTCATGTGGAATGTAGTTCCGTCAGCAACCGTTGCAATGTGTAAATCCGGATTTAAAATTTCAACATCACTATCAGTTACGATATCACCTGCGGTTACATCGGCTGGTCCAGTTACATTAATACTCATTGACTTTGTTTCATTGTCATCTGAGTTAATTTTCAAATTAATCTTTTTAACGTTCAAGATAATTTGAGTAACATCTTCAACTACACCCTTTACAGTTGAAAATTCGTGTAGAACACCATCAATTTGGATGCTAGTAACCGCAGCTCCTGGTAATGAAGCCAACAAGACACGTCTAAGTGAATTGCCTAAAGTGGTACCATATCCTCTTTCGAGTGGTTCTACAACTATTTCACCATAGTTGTCTGTTTCTTCAATTTTGTGAATGTTTGGCTTTTCAAATTCAATCATTGTAGTCTCTACCCCTTTCAAAACGCATTGAGTAATTTAAAACTTTAACGTTCATTAAATATTAAACTCTACGACGTTTTGGAGGACGAGAACCATTGTGTGGAACTGGAGTTACATCACGAATTGCAGCAACTTCCAAACCAGTACTTTGTAAAGCACGAATAGCTGACTCACGACCAGATCCAGGACCTTTAACAGCAACTTCTACTGATTTCATTCCATGTTCCATTGCAGTCTTAGCAGCTGCTTCAGCAGCCATTTGAGCAGCAAATGGGGTAGACTTACGACTTCCACGGAATCCCAATGCACCAGCTGATGACCAAGCAATAGCATTCCCTTGAACATCGGTAATCATAACCAAAGTGTTATTAAAGGTTGAGTGAATGTGTGCTACACCAGACTCAACGTTTTTTCTTGCTTTACGCTTACGAGTATTTTTAGTTTTAGCCATAGAAACTGATAGCCTCCTTCTTTATTATTTTTTACCAGCGATTGTGGTTTTCTTACCTTTTCTTGTACGTGCGTTATTTTTCGTGTGTTGACCTCTAACAGGTAAACCGCGACGATGACGCATCCCACGATATGAACCGATTTCTTGAAGAGTCTTGATACTCATAGTAACTTCTCTACGTAAGTCACCTTCGATTGTGTAACCATCAAGAGCTTCTCTGATCTTATCTTCTTGATCAGGCGTTAAATCACGTACACGAACGTCTTCTGATACCCCAGCTTTTTTCAAAACTTGCTGAGCAGTTGTGTTTCCAACACCATAAATGTATGTTAACGCAATAACAATTCGCTTATCACGTGGTAAATCAACTCCGGCAATACGAGCCATTAAAGTCCACCTCCTATAATTTTAATTTATTTATTTTCCTTGTCTTTGCTTGTGCTTAGGGTTTACAGGGCAAACCACCATCACACGGCCTTTTCTCTTAATAATCTTACAATGTTCACACATTTTTTTTACTGATGGACGTACTTTCATTTTTTATAACCTCCTATATGAAGGGTTTACTTAAATCGATAAGTAATTCGACCCTTTGTTAAATCATACGGTGACATTTCAACGGTTACACGATCTCCTGGTAGGATCCGAATGTAATGCATTCTGATCTTGCCAGAAACGTGTGCCAAAATTTCATGACCATTTTCAAGCTCGACCTTAAACATTGCATTAGGTAAAGTCTCTGAAACCTTACCCTCAACTTCAATTACATTATTTTTAGACACGAATAATCCTCCAAAATTACTAAACTCGTAAGTATCACTTACAAATAGACATACAAACTATAATATACCACATCACTGACATTCCAGCAATCAAACGACAATTTACTAATTTAAATTGCTTAGAATTTTCTCAATGTCGTTACTAACGTCTGCAATATCTCGATCACCCTTAACTGAATGCAAAATGCCGCGATCCTTGTAAAAGTCAATTAAAGGAGCATTACTCTTTTCATTGATTTTCAGACGATTCTTGACAGTTTCAGGTTTATCATCACTTCTTTGATAGAAGACGTGAGCACCGCAAACATCACAAGTACCATCAACTATAGGTTTTTTATATAATTTATGATAAGTTGCGCCACAGTTTTTGCAGATGAAACGACCCGACAAACGTTTGATTAAAACACTTGGATCGACTTCAATATTAATAACTGCATTCAACTCTTTGCTCATTTTCCTAGTCATTTCCTCAAGGCTTTTAGCCTGATCAATGTTTCTAGGAAAACCATCTAACAAATAACCTTTGTCAGTATCAGGTTGTTTAAGACGATCCTCAACAATCCCACAGGTAACATCATTAGGAACTAATTCACCCTTATCGATGTATTGTTGAGCCTTAATTCCCATGGGAGTTTTGTTTTTCATTGCTGCCCTAAATATGTCTCCAGTTGAAATATGTGGAATCCCATATTTTTCAACAATGAATTCAGCTTGAGTACCTTTTCCAGCTCCTGGAAGACCCATTAGTAATAAATTCATTGACATTTAAATTCCTCCACTACTTGTTATCATCCGGAGTACTTTGAATAAATCCAACGTACTCTTTTCTCATCATTAATCCTCTAATTTGTTGAATGGTTTCAATAGCAACTCCAACGATAATCAAGAGGTTAGTACCACCTAGTCCAATTGATTCGTTTAAGTTCCAAACATTTTGTGCAATCAATGGAATTAGAGAAACAACACCCAAGAACAAAGCACCAACGGTACTAAGTCTCATCAACAATCGAGAAATATATAACTGAGTTTCACGACCAGGCCATACTCCCGGAATGTAGCTACCTTGTTTTTGTAAGTTTTCCGACAATTTCTGTGGATTAACTTGAACAAACGCATAGAAGAAAGTAAATACAACAATTAAGAGGGTGTAAAACGCAGCTCCAAGTGGGGTCTGCATGTTAAACAACTTACTTAAAAATTCATACCATCCGGATCCTTGAAAGTTTTTGGTGAAAAACATCAAAATCGTTTGAGGAGTGGAAATAAATGCACTTGCGAAAATAACTGGAATAACTCCAGCGACGTTAACCTTCAAGGGAAGGTAACTGCTGTCTGGTGAACCTGATGTTCTTCTAGTATATTGAATTGGAATTCTACGTTCGGCTTGTTGTACCCAAGTAACAAAGGTAACAATAATCAAAATTACAATAATCAAGGCAATAATGAAAAGAGCTGGCTTCCAAATTTCATTCATTGGTGTACCTTCAACGTATTGACGATAAACACTCATAATTCCACTTGGCATTTCAGCAACAATTCCAGCAAAGATGATCATTGAAACTCCCTGACCAATTCCTTTGTCAGTAATCATGTCGCCCATCCACGTAGTGAGCATTGTACCAGCAGTCAAAATTAAACCAATACTAATGTACGTTCCCATTCCAGGGTTCTTAACTAAATGAAGACTACTCAAAGCATTAAATCCAGCAGTAATACCAATTGATTGGACAAATGCCAAAACAATCGTTAACCATCTTGTTACCTGATCCAGTTTTTGCCTTCCGACTTCACCTTGTTTTCCCCATTCAACGAATCGAGGAACGATATCCATCTGAAGTAACTGAACAACAATTTGTGCAGTAATGTATGGTGAAACTCCCATTGCAAATAATGAGTAATTAGTTAATCCACCACCACTAAACATATTCAATACATTAACTAAACCTGAGGATGCAACACTTTGCAAAGCTTCCGCATTGATTCCAGGCACAGTAATGTAAGCACCTAAACGGAAAACTGCCAATATAAAAAGGGTAAATAAAATCCTTTTTCTAATATCTTTTTCTTCAAAGGCATTCTTTAAGGTAGTGAACATTAAATCACCTCAGCTTTACCGCCGGCATCTTCAATTGCTTTTTCAGCACTCTTTGAGAATTTGTTAGCTTTAACAGTGAGCTTCTTAGTTAACTTGCCATCTGCAAGAACTTTAACGCCATCATTTGAGCCCTTAATCATTCCAGCTTGAATCAATACATCTGGAGTTACTTCTGAGCCATCATCAAAATTATCTAAATCAGCTAAGTTAACGATCGCTAAAACTTTTCTGTTGAAGTTGGTAAATCCACGTTTTGGAATTTGACGGTATAAAGGCATTTGGCCACCTTCAAAACCAACACGAGTTTTGCCACGAGCCTTTTGACCTTTTTGGCCACGACCTGAAGTCTTACCTTTACTACCAAGACCACGACCTAAACGAGTTCTTGATGAACGTGAACCGTCAGCAGCTTTTAATTCATTTAACTTCATTAAATTGCACCTCCCTATCTTTTAAAGAATATTAATCAACTTGTTCAACCTTAATTAAATGAGCAATCTTGAATAGAGCTCCACGAGTTGCTTCATTATCAGGTTTAATAACACTACTATTTACTCGTCCCAATCCAAGGGCCTTAACAATCTTACGTTGTTTAGGGAGACGGTGAGCAGCACTATGAACTAAAGTAATCTTTAATTGAGCCATCTTCTAACCCCTCCTTATTATTCGGTTAAGTGATCTGATGAGACACCACGTAATGATGAAATTTCTTCAGCATTCTTAAGTTCCTTAAGACCTTCAAAAGTTGCACGAATTACGTTTACTGGTGTATCAGAGCCTAAACGCTTACTAGTAACATCGTTTACACCAGCTAATTCCATAACTGATCGAACGGCACCACCGGCAGCAACTCCGGAACCTTCTTCAGCAGGCTTCAACATAATCTTTCCACCGCCGAAACGACCGATAACTTCGTGAGGGATAGTAGTTCCAACGATTGGAACTTCAATTAAGTTCTTTTGGGCACTATCAACGGCTTTTCTGATCGCTTCAGGAACTTCTTGAGCTTTACCAGTACCAAAGCCAACGTGGCCATTCTTGTCACCAACAACAACTAATGCAGCAAAACGTAGTCGACGACCACCCTTAACAACCTTAGTAATTCGGTTGATAGCAACAACGTTATCTTCTAAGTCCAGTTTGTCTGGATTAATAAACTTTGCCATGTGCGTTATATTCCTCCTTTTTTAAAATTCAAGTCCATTTTCACGTGCTGCATCTGCAAGGGCTTGTACACGTCCGTGATATAAGTATCCACCACGATCAAAAACAACATTCTTAACATTCTTTTCAACTGCACGCTTAGCAACTAAAGCACCAACGCTTGCGGCTTGTTCTGATTTGTTGTCTCCGGAAACTTCCTTGTCAACAGTTGAGGCACTAGCTAGCGTTACACCCTTTACGTCATCAATAACTTGAGCGTAAATGTTTTTATTAGAACGGAAAACGTTCAAACGTGGGCACTCAGCAGTACCAGAAATTTTACTTCTAACACGATTATGACGAACTTTACGTGTTTTATTCTTGTCTGGTTTGGAAATCAAAATAGTCACCTCTTATTTTTTATATTGTTAAATTACTTACCAGTCTTACCTTCCTTGAGGGTAATATGTTCATTTTCATATCTAATTCCTTTACCCTTGTAAGGTTCTGGTGAACGGTATGAACGAACTTCGGCAGCAAAATCACCAACATGTTGCTTGTTGATCCCACTAATGTTAATAGTAGTGTTATCTGGAACAGCTACGGTAAGATCTTCTGGAACTTGAACTTCAACGGGGTTTGAGTAACCAACGTTTAGAGTCAAAGTACTACCTTTTAATTGAGCACGATATCCAACTCCAACTAGCTTAAGTGTCTTGTGGAATCCATTTGTAACACCTTCAACCATGTTATTGAAGTTAGCACGTGTTGTACCGTGTAGGGCACGTTCTTTGTTGTCATACTTACCAGTTGGAGTGAAGTTCACTTCGTTACCTTTAACTTGCATTTTAATTTCTGGTGAAATTGTAGCATTTAAAGTACCCTTTGGTCCTTTAACAGTTACGTTAGTACCTCTATGATTTACTTCAACACCGTCTGGAAGATCAACAGTTTTATAACCAATTCTACTCATATTAACACCTCCAATTCTTTTTTAATTTTTACCAAACGTATGCTAATACTTCGCCACCGACTTTTTTGTCTCTAGCTTCTTTATCAGTAATAACACCATCTGAAGTTGAAATGATAGCAATTCCTAAACCGTTTAAAACTTTAGGAACATCATCTGATTTAACATATGAACGTAATCCTGGCTTTGAAATTCGCTTCAAACCAGTGATTACACGTTGATTATCTTTTCCATACTTAAGGTATACACGGATAACACCTTGTTTATCGTCATCGATGTATTCCACATCGCGTACAAAGCCTTCACGCTTCAAAATTTCGGCAATGTTTCTTTTGATTTTTGATGCAGGAACGTCAACTGAATCGTGTCTTGCCATATTGGCATTACGAATTCGAGTTAAAAAGTCTGCAATTGGATCTGTCATGGACATAAACGTGAAACCTCCTTTTCAGTTTTATTATTTTACCAACTAGCTTTTTTCATGCCAGGAATTTGACCCTTATGGGCAAGTTGTCTTAAACAAATTCGGCATAAGTGAAACTTTTGGTAAACCGCACGAGGTCGACCACAACGTTCACAACGAGTGTAATTCTGTGTTGAGAACTTAGCTGGACGTTCACTTTTTTTAATTAATGATTTTTTAGCCAATATTAAACCTCCTATTTAGCGAATGGCATTCCGAATTGAGCTAACAATTCATGTGATTCTTCATCCGTATTAGCGGTTGTTACAAGTACGATATCTAAACCTCTAACACGGTTAACATCATCGTAATTAATTTCTGGGAAAATTAGTTGTTCTTTGATACCCAATGTGTAATTTCCACGACCATCAAATGATTTGTTGCTTACACCGTGGAAATCTCGAACACGTGGCAATGAAACATTAACTAACTTATCCAAGAAGTCATACATTCTTTCTCCTCTTAATGTAACTTTGGCACCAATTGGCATTCCTTCTCTAAGACGGAAACCGGCAATTGATTTTTTAGCCTTAGTTACGATAGGCTTTTGTCCAGAAATTAAACTTAATTCATGAACCGCCTCATCAAGGTTTTTAGAATTTGTTACAGCATCACCAACACCCATGTTTAAAACGATCTTGTCAAGTTTTGGGGCTTCCATAACTGATGAGTAATCAAATTTCTTAACGAGCGTTGGGAGAATATCTTCTTTGTATCTTTCTTCTAAGCGAGCTGCCATGCGATTAATTTCCTCCTTTCAGTTCCAATCTAATCGATTGGTTTTTGTGATTTTTTTGAAATACGAACTTTTTTACCATCTTTAACCACGAAGCTTACTTTTGTAGGTTCGTTAGTAGATGGATCAATTAACATTACATTTGAAGCATCAATTGGAGCATCAACGTCAGCAATTCCACCTTGGGGATTGTCTTGTGAAGCTTTTTGATGTTTCTTGATCTTGTTGATTCCTTCAACAACTACACGGTTCTTAGCAGCAATGGTTTTAACGACTTTGCCGTCTTTACCCTTGTCTTTACCGCTAATAACACGAACTTTGTCACCAGTTTTCAAGAACATAATCCTGGCACCTCCTTGTTTTCCAATAGTATTAAAGTACTTCAGGCGCTAATGAAACGATCTTCATAAAATTATTACTACGTAATTCACGAGCTACCGGACCGAAAATACGGGTACCTTTAGGACTCTTATCATCGTTAATCAAAACAGCGGCATTTTCGTCGAAACGAATATATGAACCGTCAGTTCTATGTGCAGCAGACTTAGTTCTGACTACAACGGCTTTAACGACGTCTCCTTTTTTGACAACGCCACCTGGTGTTGCTTGTTTAACAGTAGCAACAATCACATCACCGATACCTGCATATCTGACTCTTGAACCACCTAAAACTTTGATAGTCAAAAGTTCACGTGCTCCAGAGTTGTCAGCAACCTTTAAACGACTCTCTTGTTGGATCATGGTTAGTGTCCTCCCTTCAACTTAAAATCAGAATACGATAGATAAAAAAGCTAGATAATAACTGCCTTTTCAACAACGTCTACTAGACGGAAGCGCTTAGTCTTAGACAATGGACGAGTTTCCATGATGTCAACAATATCGTTAACTTTTGCTTCGTTATTTTCATCTTGAACTTTATATTTCTTAGAATATTTAATACGTTTCCCGTAAGTTGGATGAGTCTTGTAAGTTTCAACGACAACAGTAATGGTTTTGTCCATCTTATCTGAAACCACACGACCTCTGTAACTTTTACGTTCGTTACGTTCTTCGCTCATAAAGTATTAACCTTCCTTTCTATCGTATTCTATTTCTTCAGTTCTTGTTGTCTAAGTGCCGTCTTGATTCTAGCGATTGTCCTTCTGACAGTCTTCAATCTAGCAGTATTTTCCAATTGACCAGTGGCTAATTGAAAACGAAGATTAAACAATTCTTTCTTGTAATCTTGTTCCTTAGCCCGCATTTCATCAGTGGTTAATTCATTAATTTCTTTAGCCTTCATTTGATTCGCCACCTACTTCCTCACGTTTAATAACTCGGGTTCTAACAGGCAACTTCATTGAAGCTAAACGTAAAGCTTCTTCAGCAGTTTCTTTGGAAACACCACCAACTTCGAAAAGAACCTTTCCGCGCTTGACAGTTGAAACCCAACCAGCTGGGGTACCTTTACCTTTACCCATTCGAACACCGATACCTTTTTCAGTATATGATTTTTGAGGGAAAATTTTGATCCAAACTTTTCCACCACGTTTCATATAACGAGTCATGGCAACACGGCAAGCTTCGATTTGTCGGTTACTGATCCAATGTGAATCAAGTGCTTGCAAACCATAATCACCAAAAGTAACAGTGTTTCCACCCTTTGAGTGACCACGCAACTTACCTCTGTGCTGTCTTCTGAACTTAACACGTTTAGGTACTAGCATGCTTATTTCCCTCCTTTTTCAGTTTTTTCCTCCGGTTTATCGGGCAAAACTTCACCACGGTTGATCCAAGTCTTAACACCGATTTTACCGTAAGTAGTATCTGCTTCATTCCATGAATAGTCAATATCAGCTCTAAGTGTATGAAGTGGAACACTTCCGTCTGAATATCTTTCAATTCGTGTCATATCAGCACCATTTAAACGACCTGAAGATTGAACTTTAACACCCTTAGCTCCAGAACGCATAACTCTTTGCATTGCCTGACGCATTGCACGACGGAATGCTACCCGACCTTCAAGCTGACTTGCAACGTTTTCACCAACAAGATCAGCTTCTAAATCAGGTTTTTTAACTTCAACAATATTGACATGAACCCGACGTCCCGTCAATTTGTTTAATTCTTTACGAAGACTTTCAACTTCTGCTCCACCTTTACCGATAACCATTCCTGGCTTGGCAGTATGGATAGAAACATTAACACGTTTTGCAGCACGCTCAATGTCAACACTTGATACAGAAGCATCAGCGAGTCTCTTTGCTAGATAGTTACGAATTTTTAAATCTTCGTTTAAGTATGAAGCGAATTTATCGTCGTTAGCATACCATTTAGCTTGCCAACCACGGTTAACGCCAATTCGTAAACCATTTGGATTAATTTTTTGACCCACGTTTATCCCTCCTACTTTTCTGACACTACAATTGTAATGTGACTAGTTCTTTTGTTGATTGGTGAAGCAGAACCCTTAGCACGGGGACGGAAACGTTTTAAAGTTGGTCCTTCGTTAACATATGCTTCACTAACAACTAGATCTTGACGATCTAAATCAAAATTATTTTCTGCATTTGCTACAGCTGACATCAAAACCTTTTCTACAACTGGTGAAGCACCTCTAGGGGTGAATTTCAAAATTGCAGTAGCTTCTGATACGCTTTTACCTCTAATAAGATCTACAACAAGGCGAACCTTACGAGCGGCGATACGAACAGTCTTTGCAGTAGCTTTTGCTGATGTAACTTGTTGTTCAGCCATTGGTTATCCTCCTTGCTTAAACTGTTTTTTTATCTGCGTCGCCATTTCCATGTCCATGGAAAGTACGCGTAGGTACGAATTCTCCGAGCTTGTGGCCTACCATGTCTTCTTGAATATAAACTGGGACATGTTTTCTACCATTGTAAACAGCAATGGTGTATCCAATAAAACTTGGGAAAATGGTTGAACGACGTGACCATGTTTTAATTACCGATTTTTTATCTTGATCTTTTTGTGCATCGATCTTTTTTAATAATGATTGATCGGCAAAAGGTCCCTTTTTTAAACTTCGACTCATTATGAAACCTCCTCTGCGATTACTCAATAAATAAATAATTCAGACTACATCTTTGAACCTTTACGGTGTCTAACAATAAACTTGTTTGAACGTGCTTTCTTTGATCTAGTCTTCTTACCAGTTGTCTTCTTATGCCATGGAGACAATGGACTTGGGTAACCAACTGGAGCCTTACCTTCACCACCACCATGTGGGTGATCGTTAGGGTTCATAACAGATCCACGTACGTGAGGTCTTTGACCACGGTAACGAGTTCTACCAGCTTTACCCCATACAACTAATCCATGTTCATCATTACCAACACTACCAATAGTAGCTCGGCAAACTGAAAGTACCATTCTAACTTCACCAGATGGTAATTTAACTAATGCATACTTTCCTTCGTTACCAAGTAACTGTGCTGAAGCTCCAGCAGAACGAACAAGTTGTCCACCTTTGCCAGGTTTCAATTCAATGTTAAAGATGGTTGAACCGACAGGAATATCAGCTAATTGAAGGGTGTTACCAGCCTTAATATCAGCATCCTTACCAGATTCAACAACGTCTCCGACTTTTAATCCTTTAGGTGCAATGATGTATGATTTAATTCCGTCTTCATAAACGATTAAAGCAATATTTGCAGTTCTATTTGGATCATATTCGATAGTTTTAACGGTTGCAGGAACACCATCATGATCACGTTTGAAATCGATAAGACGGTATCGATGCTTGTTTCCGCCACCACGATGTCTAACAGTCATCTTACCTTGACTATTACGACCACCGCTGTGAGCATTTGACTCAACTAAACTTTTTTCTGGCACGTTAGTAGTAATTTCACTATAGTCAATACTAGTCATATTACGACGGCCATTAGTAGTTGGTTTGTACTTTTTTAGAGCCACGTTATTTCCCTCCTATTCAAAGATTATTCTTCTGAGAAAATTTTAATTTCGTCAGAATCGTTGGACAAAGTAACAATAGCCTTACGACGTTTCTTAGTACGTCCAACATATTGACCTTGTCGCTTTTTCTTACCTTTTACATTCATAATATTAACTTTAACAACTTTAACGTTAAAAATCTCTTCAACAGCATTTTTAACTTGAGTCTTAGTTGCTCGTACATCAACATCAAAAGTATATTTTTTGTCGTCCATTACATCAGTTGAAGCTTCAGTAACTACCGGACGTAAAATGATATCTCGTGCTTCCATTATGCGAGCACCTCCTCTACTTGAGAAAGAGCAGCCTTTGTAATAACAACCTTGTTGTTGTTTAATACATCAAGTGTGTTAACACCTTTAGCATTAATAACTTGCACATTTTCGATGTTTCTTGCAGAACGTGCAGCATTTTCATTGTTATCTTCCAAAACTACTAATGTCTTAGTTGCAGCATCAAGTTTCTTCAAAAGATCTGATAAGTCTTTAGTTTTTGGAGCCTTGTAGTCTAACGAATCTACTACCACTAAATCACCATTGGCAACTTTTTCAGAAAGAACTGACTTAACAGCTAATCTAGTAACCTTCTTTGGAAGGTGATATGCATATGAACGAGTAGTTGGTCCGAAGACAACTCCACCGCCAACCCATTGTGGGGCACGGATGGAACCTTGACGAGCACGGCCAGTACCCTTTTGACGCCATGGTTTCTTACCACCACCACGCACTTTACCTCTAGATTTAACACCATTAGTACCTTGGCGTTGTGATGCTCTTTGCATTACGACAGTGTCATAAACAACGTTTTCATTTGGTTCAACGGCAAAAACAGCATCGTTTAAATCAACTGTTCCTTGTTTACTACCATCTTGTTTGTATAATGTTACGCTTGCCATCTACGGTTCCTCCTTTCTTATTTTCTTGATTCAATAACAGATGTTTTAACTGTTACTAATGATTTGTTTGCACCAGGAACGTTACCCTTGATTAATAGTACGTTGTTATCAACGTCAGCATTAACGATTTCAAGGTCTTGAATGGTAACGCGATTGTTACCCATTCGTCCTGGTAATTTCATTCCTTTAACAACTCGGTTAATAATGACACCTAATGAACCGGGACGACGGTGATATCTTGATCCGTGGGTTTCAGGTCCACGACGTTGTCCATTTTTGTGGATGTTACCTTGGTAACCATGACCTTTAGTAGTACCCGTTACATCAACGACGTCACCTGGTTTAAATACGTCAGCTTTAACTTCGTCTCCAACTTTGTAATCTCCCAAGTCAACATCTCTGATTTCACGAATGAAGCGCTTAGGAGTAGTTTTTGCTTTTTTAACATGACCTTGTTCAGGTTTATTGCTTAATACTGGACGTTTGTCATCGAATCCAAGTTGAATTGCATCGTAACCATCCGACTTGCTGTTCTTAACCTGTAAGACAACATTAGGAGTTACATCAACAACCGTAACTGGAACGAGTTCTCCGTTATCAGTAAAAACTTGGGTCATTCCGACCTTTTTACCTAAGATTCCTTTTTTAGCCATGAGTACACCTCCGATATTCTGTAATTATTATAGTTTGATCTCGATGTCAACACCGCTTGGCAAGTCTAATTTCATTAATGAATCAACAGTTTTAGGTGTTGGATTCAAAATATCAATCAAACGCTTGTGAGTTAACATTTCAAATTGTTCTTGAGCTTTACTGTACTTAAATGGTGATGCCAATACGGTATATAGAGTTCTGTCCGTTGGTAATGGAATTGGACCAGAAATAGTAGCACCAGTACGTTGTGCGGTTGCCACAATCTTGTCAGCAGCTTGATCTAAAATACGGTGTTCATAAGCTTTCAAACGAATACGAATCTTCTCTTTTGCCATGTTTTTCCCTCCTTCGTCTATTTTCAAAATAAGACTAGCTCCGTGGAAATTACCGGCACATCCTCGCATGGCAAAGCGGCCGGGTGTGTCGCAACCTCCCACATCAAAGCTAAATGTTGTACTAATTTTGGACAGTCTATCCCCCAAAACCGAGTACTTAACTATCATACCCGATATTCTCTTATTTTTCAAGGCTTCTCATCACATTAAGTATAAAAAAAGTTCCAGAAACTTTTTCAATTTCTAGAACTTTTACAAAAAATTACTTTTCTTCTTTACTATTTCCACCATTTTTCTTAATGATGTCTTCTTGGATGCTCTTAGGAACAGCACTGTAATGATCAAAACTCATAACAAATGTTCCACGTCCCTGAGAAGCAGAACGTAAATCGGTAGCATAACCAAACATTTCTGATAGTGGAACCATTGCATGAATGTTTTGTGCCTTGTCTTGAGCTTCCATACCCTCAACGTTTCCACGTCGTGCGGTAACTTGTCCCATGACGTCACCCATGTATTCTTCTGGAACACGAATATCAACTTTCATGATTGGTTCAAGAATAACTGGATCAGCCTTCTTAGCAGCTTCCCTCAAAGCAATGGAAGCAGCGATCTTAAAGGCAGCTTCACTTGAATCGACTTCATGATAACTACCATCATATAATTTAGCTTTCAAATCAATCAATGGATATCCGGCTAATACACCATTTTCCATGGCTTCTTTTAGACCTTGTTCAACTGAAGGAATGAATTCTCTTGGAACAACTCCACCAACGATGGCGTCTTCAAATTCGAATCCTTTTCCTTCGTCATTTGGTGTAAATTCAATCCAAACATCACCATATTGACCTTTACCACCAGACTGACGAATAAACTTACCTTCGGCCTTAACTGGTTTAGTAAATGCTTCACGGTAGGCAACTTGAGGAGCACCAATGTTAGCTTCAACATTAAATTCACGTCTCATCCGTTCAATCAAAATGTTTAACTGAAGTTCACCCATTCCGGCAATCAAAGTTTGGCCAGTTTCTGGATTAGTTTCAGCTCTAAAAGTTGGATCTTCTTCAGATAACTTTTGCAAAGCATCATTCATCTTATCCTGATCAGCCTTAGTCTTAGGTTCAACGGCAACTTGGATAACTGGTTCTGGGAATTCCATTGATTCAAGACGTAATGGATGGTCTGGATCGGTTAAAGAATCACCAGTAGTGGTATTCTTCAAACCAATTGCAGCTGCAATATCACCTGAGAATACTTCTGGGATTTCTTGACGATTATTGGAGTGCATTTGTAGTAAACGACCAACACGTTCACGTTTGCCATTCGTAGCATTCAAAACGTATGAACCAGCCTTTAAGGTACCACGATAGACACGGATATAAGTTAAACGACCAACGTATGGATCGGTAGCAATCTTAAATGCTAATGAAGCAAATGGTTCCTTATCGTTAGCACGGATGTCAACTTGTTTGTCGTCATCATCTGGGTCAGTAGCAGTGTAAGGACGAACATCAAGTGGTGATGGTAAGTAGTCAACCACTCCATCCATCAACATCTGAACACCCTTGTTCTTGAAAGCTGAACCAGCAAAGACTGGGTAGAAATCAAGATTTAAAGTGGCACGACGAATTCCAGCTTTAAGATCTTCTTGTGAAATTTCTTTACCATCAAGGAACTTCTCCATTACGGCGTCATCAACGTCTGCAACGGCTTCAATCAAAGCATCATGACGCTTTTGAGCTTCCTCTTGCATGTCAGCAGGAATCTCATCAACATCCCATTCTGAACCTTCTTTATCTTCATCATAAACATAGGCTTGCATGGTAATTAAATCAATTACACCAGCAAAGTCAGCTTCAGCACCAATTGGCATCTGAACGGCCTGGGCGTTAGCACCTAAACGGTCATGCAAACTTTTAACTGACATATCAAAGTCAGCACCAACTTTATCCATCTTATTAATGAAGACAATTCGTGGAACAGCAAAGTCTGATGACTGACGCCATACGGTTTCAGTCTGTGGTTCAACACCGGCTTGACCATCCAAAACAACAATACCACCATCTAGCACACGTAATGAACGTTCAACTTCGGCAGTAAAATCAACGTGTCCTGGGGTATCAATGATGTTAACACGGTAACCCTTCCATTCAGCAGTGGTAGCAGCTGAAGTAATAGTAATTCCACGTTCTTTTTCTTCTTCCATCCAGTCCATTTGTGAATCCCCTTCATGGGTTTCACCAATTTTGTGGATACGACCGGTATAGTACAAGATACGTTCAGTAGTAGTAGTTTTACCGGCATCAATATGGGCAACAATACCAATATTACGAGTTTTGTCTAACGGAAATTCTCGCTTGTTAGCCATTATTTAACTCCTCTCAATCATTCACAATTTCATTATTTTAAAAAAGTGGCTAAATCGCTTTAGCCACCCACTTACAGTTAAAAACTAAAAGCTGATTACCAACGATAATGCGCAAAGGCACGGTTAGCTTCGGCCATTTTGTGAGTATCCTCACGCTTCTTAACTGCTGCACCGGTGTTATTTGAAGCATCGATGATTTCTTTTGCAAGACGTTCAGTCATGGTGTGTTCACCACGAAGTCTTGCATAGTTAACAATCCAACGTAAGCCTAAAGTAGTTCTTCGATCAGGACGAACTTCAATTGGAACTTGGTAGTTAGATCCACCAACACGACGGGCCTTAACTTCAAGAACTGGCATAACATTTTTCATTGCTTCTTCAAATACATCAACTGGATCGTTACCAGTTTGTTCTTTGATCATATCAAAGGCACCATATAAAATTTCTGATGCAGTCCCTCTTTTACCATCTAACATCAAATGGTTAATTAATTTAGAAACCAATTTTGAGTTGTAGATTGGATCAGGAAGGATTTCTCTTTTTTGCACTTTTCCTTTTCTAGGCATGTAAAAGTCCTCCTCAATAATAACTTAATTAATTGTCTATTCCTTAGGTTTCTTAGTACCGTATTTAGAACGACCTTGGCGACGATCACTTACACCCGCAGTATCTAATGCACCACGAACAACATGATATCTAACACCAGGCAAATCCTTAACACGTCCACCACGAATTAAAACAACACTATGTTCTTGCAAGTTATGTCCAATTCCGGGAATGTATGCAGTAACTTCAATCAAGTTAGAAAGTCTAACACGAGCATACTTACGTAAAGCTGAGTTAGGCTTTTTAGGAGTCATAGTACCAACACGGGTTGCAACTCCACGTTTCTGAGGTGCAGGGTTCTGTGTGTTTTTCTTTTTGTAACTGTTATATCCGAAGCCTAAAGCTGGGGATTTTGATTTAGAAGTTCTAGATTTACGACCTTTACGAACCAATTGGTTAATTGTAGGCATCTAAAAAGTCCTCCCTTTCCTAATATAATATATTTTTTAAGTCCACACATCCAGGCGGTTCTTTTTTGAAGTTAAAAAAACCGCTTAGTTGTTTATAAGCACAATAAGTAGAATACCACGTAGAAAAAGACGTGTCAATAAGACCTCAATTAATTTCCGTACTTTTTGGTGGAGGTTTTGTTGATGATCATTTATTGGTTTATTGTAGGTAGCATCGTTGGATCTTTTATAAACGTTATGGTTGATCGAACCATTACGCACGAAAACTTTGTCTTCGGTCATTCTAAGTGTAGTAACTGTGGCAAGTTTCTAAAGTGGTACGAACTCATCCCGATTGTGAGTTACATGATTCAATTCGGAAGGTGTCGGACATGTTCAACTCGATTACCACTTTATTTACTGTATTTTGAAGTAACCGGAGCCACCGCTTTTACTATATTTCCACCTGTTTGTTTAGATAACCTCGAAAATTTATCGCTACTTTTACTTATGCAGGTTATGGCAACTTTTGATTTATTAACTTACCATTTCCCTACAGCATATTCACTGATTGCAGTAATGATAGCTCTTATAATTTCTAATCCTCTAACGAAGACAACTGGAATTTATATTATTGGATATTTAATATTGATAATAATAAATCATTACTTCCATTTCATTGGCAACGGGGATTTGGATCTCTTCTTGATCCTTTTAATTGCATACGGAATTACGGTTACCAATCTAGTCGTTTTAACCGGGTCAATCATAGCGATCATTTATGCCATCTTATTTAAAAAACGTGCGATTGCTTTTATTCCATTCATTTACATTGCCACTCTAATTATATTAATTTGGTTTGCTTAAAGTTAAAAATTAAATTATGATTAACGTAATAAGTGAAGCTCTAATATATAGTCGTAATGGGTCGACAGTCTCTACTTGGAACCATAATTCCAAACTATTAGGAAAAAAGACCCTAAACTTCTATATTAGGGTCTTTTTAAATGGGAGAGTAATCATGAAAGAATTAGAAGAAGCAATCAAAAATAAAGGCCAAGTCCTTCCTGGAAATATTTTAAAGGTCAACTCGTTTTTAAACCATCAAATTGATCCTAATTTGATGTACTCCGTTGGCAAAGAATTTGTCAAACGCTTCTCAAACGATAATATTACTAAAGTCATCACGGTTGAATCATCTGGAATTGCCCCAGCCGTCATGACTGGCTTAGTATTGGGTGTTCCCGTCGTTTTTGCGCGAAAGAAAAAACCATCCACATTAAATGATGCAGCCTATTCGGCTGATGTATACTCATACACCAAACAAAAAACTAACCGCATTTTTATTGAGAAAAAATTCCTTTCACCTGACGATCACGTCTTAATCATCGATGATTTCTTAGCAAATGGCGAAGCCACTAAAGGGATGATTAAGATCGTTGAAGCAGCTCAAGCCAATCTAGTTGGAGTCGGCATTGTAATTGAAAAGTCATTTCAACCCGGTGCTAATTGGATTAAAGAGCATGGCATTCACCTAGAATCACTAGCCCGCATCTCATCTCTTAATAACAATGAAGTAAGTTTTAAAAAAGATTGATTAATATGTATCAAAAAGGGAGTTCATCATTGATGAACTCCCTTTTTAGTTTAATAACTAGTTTTTACTTGAATCTTTTTGTTGCATTTCTTTTTCGACATCACTTAATGAAGTAACACCCTTGGTCTCAGTCTTACCCTCTTCTTCTGGTTCAATGTTTTCATATTTCCCAACACCAGTACCAGCAGGTAATAACTTACCAATGATAACATTTTCCTTCAAACCAACTAATGGATCAACCTTGCCACGAATTGCGGCATCAGTAAGAACACGAGTGGTTTCCTGGAATGATGCAGCTGACAAGAAACTGTTAGTTTCAAGCGCCGCCTTGGTAATTCCGAGTAATACAGGACGAGCCGTTGCAGGTGTTTTACCACTAATCACAGCATCCTTATTACGATCCTTGAAATCATCAATATCCATCAAAGTACCAGGGAGGATGTCAGTGTCACCTGGGTCCATAACACGAACCTTACGTAACATCTGTCTTACCATGATCTCAGCGTGCTTATCGTTAACTTCAACACCTTGTCTTCTATAAACTTCTTGAACCGCAGTTAACAAGTAAGTCTCAGTTGACAAAACGTCTCGAACTTTAAGCAATTCCTTTGGATCAATTGAACCTTCATTTAAAGCATCACCACGACGAACCTGATCGCCTTCTAAAACTTTCATACGGGCCTTAATTGGAACCTTGTACTTCCGGGTATCAGACTTACCTTTGATGGTAACCTCTTTGATGCCTTCAGCAGGATCTTCTTCAATTAATTCAACCGTACCGGTAACTTCACTGATAATTGCTTTACCCTTAGGATTACGTGCTTCCATAATTTCCTGAACACGAGGAAGTCCTTGGGTAATATCTGAACTACTTGCAACACCACCGGTATGGAAAGTACGAAGAGTTAACTGAGTACCTGGTTCACCAATTGATTGGGCCGCAATGGTACCAACAGCTTCACCAACCTCAACTTCGTCACCAGTAGCAAGGTTTCGACCATAACACTTCTCACAAACACCATGAGCAGTATTGCATGTGAAGGCGGAACGAATTTCAACTGAATCAATTCCAGCGTCCACAATTTCTTGAGCAACGTCTTCATCGATCATTTCATTCTTTTTAACAATCACTTTACCAGTCTTAGGGTTCTTAACGGTCTTCATTGCGTTACGACCAAGGATTCGGTCATACAATGGTTCGATCATTTCGTCCCCTTCGGTAATGGCACGAACAACAAGACCACGGTCAGTTCCACAGTCTTCTTCTCTAACAATGACATCTTGGGCAACATCAACAAGTCGACGAGTCAAGTAACCAGAGTTAGCAGTCTTAAGTGCCGTATCGGTCATACCCTTACGAGCACCGTGGGTTGAAATGAACATTTCCAAGACTGAAAGTCCTTCTTTAAAGTTAGAGGTAATTGGAAGTTCCATGATTTCACCATTAGGTGAAGCCATCAAACCACGCATCCCAGCTAACTGAGTAAAGTTCGAAATGTTACCACGAGCACCAGAGTCACTCATCATAAAGATTGGGTTCTGGGGATCGAAGTTTTTCATTAATTTGTTTTGAATTTCGTCTTTGGCATCATTCCAAACACTAACAACTCGTTCATAACGTTCTTGGTTAGTAATTAAACCACGACGGAATTGTTTAGTGATGGTATCAACTTTCTTATGGGCGTTAGCAACAATTTCTGGCTTTTCCTTTAAATCAGTAATGTCAGAAATACCAACCGTCAAACCAGACTTAGTTGATTTATCATTACCTAAATCCTTAATTCGATCAAGAAGTTCTGAAGTTTCAGTAACTTGGTATTGACTGTAAACTTCAGCAATGATGTCACTTAAAAAGCCCTTCTTAAACGGTTTAACCAATTCAGCGTTCTTCAAGTGTTCATGAATGTCTTCACCAGGCTTCAAGAAATACTTGTCAGGCACGTATCCGTGCAAGTTAGTTGAAGTTGGTTCGTTCAAATAGGTAAATTTCTTTGGAAGAATCCCATTGAAAATAACCTTTCCAACCGTCGTTACTAAAATCTTATCTTTTTGATCGTCAGTAAACGGTTTGTCTGGGAAGGCGCTCGCTGGAATACCAATTCTGGTATGCCAATGAACCTTTCCATCACGGTAAGCTAATTCAACTTCATCAGGATCGTTGAATACCATTCCTTCACCTTCAGCCCCTGCTTCTTCAAGGGTTAAATAGTAGTTACCAATAACCATATCCTGTGAAGGAGTAACAACTGGTTTACCATCTTTAGGAGCCAAAATGTGTCCAGCAGCAGCCATCAATAATCTTGATTCAGCTTGAGCCTCATCAGATAGTGGAACGTGAATGGCCATTTGGTCACCATCAAAGTCAGCATTATACGCAGCACAAACTAATGGATGCAAACGCATTGATTTCCCACTAACCAAAACTGGTTCAAAAGCCTGAATTCCAAGTCGATGCAAAGTAGGAGCACGGTTCAAAAGAACTGGATGTTCCTTAATGACATCAGGGAGAACTTCAAAGACAGCGTCGTCTTGACGTTCGATCTGACGTTTAGCGTTTTTAATGTTAGAAGCTAGACCACGTTTAACTAGCGCATGCATAATGAAGGGTTTAAATAATTCCAATGCCATTGATACTGGAAGCCCCATCTGACTTAGTTTTAAATTAGGACCAACGTCAATAACTGAACGACCAGAATAATCAACACGCTTACCTAACAAGTTCTGTCTGAATCGACCTTGTTTACCCTTTAATAGGTGAGAAAGTGATTTAAGGGGACGGTTACCAGGTCCTGCAACAGGACGACCACGACGACCATTATCAATCAAAGCGTCGACAGCTTCCTGGAGCATTCTCTTTTCGTTTTGAACAATAATGCCAGGAGCGTTCAGGTCTAACAATCGTTTTAATCGGTTATTTCGGTTAATAACCCGACGATATAAATCATTTAAATCAGAAGTAGCAAAACGACCACCTTCAAGTTGAACCATTGGTCGTAAGTCAGGCGGCATAACTGGAATCGCATCCATTACCATCCATGACAACTGATTGCCAGAAGTAGCAAAGGCCTCAAGAATATCTAGACGACGAACGGCACGAGTTCGCTTTTGTCCCGTTGCTTTCTTAAGCGTATCTTTTAACTCTTTGACTTCTTTATCGATGTCAACGTCGTTTAATAAAGTTCTGATGGCTTCCGCACCAATTTCAGCGTGGAAACGATTGCCGTATTCACGCTTTTTGTCACGGTATTCTTGTTCTGAAAGCAACTGCTTCTTCTCCATTGGTGTGTTACCTGGGTCGGTAACAACGTATGAAGCAAAGTAGATGATTTCTTCAAGAGCCCGTGGACTCATGTCAAGAACTAGTCCCATTCGACTAGGGATTCCCTTGAAATACCAAATGTGGGTTACAGGAGCTGCTAATTCGATGTGTCCCATTCGTTCACGTCTAACTTTTGAACGAGTGACTTCAACACCACAGCGATCACAAACGATACCTTTATATCTGACACCCTTGTATTTTCCACAGGCACATTTCCAGTCCTTAGTTGGACCAAAAATTCTTTCATCAAACAATCCATCCTTTTCAGGCTTTAAAGTTCGATAGTTAATTGTTTCTGGTTTTTTAACTTCTCCATATGACCAACTACGAATGGTCTCAGGTGAAGCTAAACCAATTTGCATACTTTTGAATTTATTAACATCAACCATTGGCGTACCCTCCTTTATTATTTATTGTCGTCATTTGTATCATTTTTTGAGTCGGCATCAGATGAAGTTGGAGTTTGTTTCTCATTTTCATCTTTCTTTTCTTTATCCTTCTCATTTTTATCATCTTGTTTTTGAGCAAACTTACTCAATGCGTTCACGTTAACAACGTCTTCGTCATCGTCCATGTCACGCAAATCAATTTGTTTGTTTTCGGCATCGAGAACCTTCATGTCCAGTCCCAATGCTTGTAATTCTTTAACTAATACTCGGAATGACTCAGGAACACCTGGTTTAGGAATTGGATCACCCTTGACAATTGCTTCGTAGGTCTTAACCCGTCCGACAACATCATCTGACTTGTAAGTCAAGATTTCTTGGAGGGTGTGTGCGGCACCATAAGCTTCAAGAGCCCAAACTTCCATTTCACCAAAACGCTGTCCACCAAATTGAGCTTTACCACCAAGTGGTTGTTGCGTAACTAGTGAGTAAGGTCCAATGGCTCTTGCATGAATCTTGTCTTCAGCCATATGGTTAAGTTTCAAGTAACCCATAACTCCAACAGCAATTCGTTTGTCAAATGGTTCACCGGTTCTACCATCATACAGAACCGTCTTACCATCAGCTGGCATACCAGCTTCCTTTAAAGCGTCGGTAATATCTTCACTACGAGCACCATCAAAGACTGGGGTGGCAACGTGAATTCCAAGCTTCTTAGCAGCCATTCCAAGATGCAATTCAAGCACCTGTCCAATGTTCATCCGTGATGGAACACCCATGGGGCTCAATAAGATGTCGATTGGGGTACCATCTGGCATATATGGCATGTCTTCTTCAGGAATAATGACGGAAACAGTACCTTTATTACCATGTTTTCCAGCCATCTTATCTCCAACTTGAAGTTTACGTTTCTGGGCAATGTAAACTCGAACCATCTTGTTTACACCGGGCTTTAATTCATCGCCGTTTTCCCTAGTAAAGACTTTAACGTCTTGAACAATTCCACCGGCACCATGAGGTACTCGAAGTGACGTGTCACGAACTTCTCGAGCCTTTTCACCAAAGATAGCGTGAAGTAGTCGCTCTTCAGAAGATAATTCAGTAACACCCTTAGGGGTTACCTTACCAACCAAAATATCGTTGTCATGAACTTCGGCACCGACTCTAATAATTCCGTCTTCGTCAAGATCCTTTAGTGCATCTTCACCAACGTTAGGAATTTCTCTAGTCATTTCTTCAGGTCCCAGTTTTGTATCTCTAGTTTCTGACTCATACTCTTCAATATGAATTGAAGTGTAAGCATCATCTTTAACTAGTCGTTCGGAAATGGCAATGGCATCTTCAAAGTTATAACCCTGCCATGTCATAAAGGCAACGGTTGGGTTTTGACCTAAGGCCAATTCACCATTTTCCATTGCTGGGCCATCAGCGATAATTTCATCGGCATCAACATGATCTCCAATTTTTACAATTGGAGTTTGGTTATAGTTTTTACCACCGTTAGAACGCATAAACTTCATCAATTTGTACGTATCTAAAGTGCCATTATCACGTCTTACCCGAATTTCTCTTGCATCAACATATTCAACGGTTCCAGGATACTTAGCAATCTTAGCAACTCCAGAATCATGAGCAGCTTGATATTCCATCCCAGTTCCAACAAGTGGTGCGTGTGGTCTGATCAAAGGAACAGCCTGACGCTGCATGTTAGCACCCATTAGGGCCCGGTTTGAGTCATCATTTTCTAGGAACGGAATACATGCCGTTGCCACCGCAACAACTTGCTTTGGTGAAACGTCCATGTAGTCAACGTTCTTTGAATTAGTTTCAACGTATTGGGACTTATCACGTGCCATAACCTGATCGTCTTGAAAGGTTGCGTCTTCATTTAATGGAGAGTTCGCCTGTGCAATCACGTATTTATCTTCATCGTTAGCAGTTAGGTAATCAATCTTGTCGGTAACCTTATGAGTAGTCCAATCAACACGACGGTATGGGGTTTCGATAAATCCATACTTGTTAACCCGAGCATAACTTGAAAGTGAGTTAATCAATCCAATGTTAGGACCTTCGGGAGTTTCAATTGGACAAATTCGACCATAGTGAGTGTAGTTAACATCACGAACTTCATATCCAGCACGGTCTCTAGTAATACCGCCAGGTCCTAAAGCAGATAATCGACGTTTATGGGTCAATTCACCTAACGGGTTCGTTTGATCCATGAATTGTGAAAGTTGTGATGAACCAAAGAATTCTTTAACAGAGGCCACCACTGGTCTAATATTAATTAGTTGTTGTGGTGTTACCGTTGAAGCATCCTGAATGGACATTCTTTCTCTAACAACTCGTTCCATCCGTGAAAGACCAATTCGGAATTGGTTTTGCAGTAATTCACCAACTGATCGAACACGACGGTTCCCCAAGTGGTCAATATCATCAACAGATCCAATTCCTTCTTGAAGATCCAAGAAGTAATTGATTTCAGCCAAGATATCAGCTGGGGTAATGTGTTTATAGTCCAGATCGATATTGTCATTACCAATCACTGGCACAACTTTGTCTGGATCTGTATTTGAATATACTTTAATTACTTGAACAGTAACTGGATCAGTTACGACAGCTTGATCGGAAGGATTAAAGGTGTAAGCCTTAAAATCTTTGTTAGCCAAGTACGGCTTCAACTTTTCCATCAATTCTTTGTCAATCACATCACCCTTGTTAGCGATGATTTCACCAGTATCTGGGTCAGCTAGGGTCTCGGCCAAAGCTAATCCCATTAAACGAGTCTTCATGCTCAATTTTTGGTTTGTCTTGTAACGACCAACCGGTGCCATGTCGTAACGTTTTGGATCAAAGAATCTTTGGGTTAACAAGTTTCTTGCTGACTCAGCTGTCTTTGGTTCACCAGGACGCAAGCGTTCGTAAATATCCTTTAATGATTCCTCAACACGAGAATCATCGGCATCCTTATGAACGTCTTTTTCAAGGGTAAGTGAGAGACTATCATTAGTATTTCCAAAAATATCAGTAATTTCATCATCTGAGCCAAAACCAAGGGCACGAACTAATTCAGTCAAAGGAATCTTTCTAGTACGATCAATTCGAACGTATGAAATATTCTTCGCATCAGTTTCAAATTCCATCCAAGCACCACGGTTGGGGATCACAGTTGAACTGTAAATTTCACGACCATTTTTGTCGAGATCTTTATGGTAATAAACACCTGGTGATCGCACTAATTGAGAAACGATAACACGCTCTGCACCGTTAATGATGAAAGTTCCTTGGTCAGTCATAAGTGGAAAGTCACCAAAGAAAACATCTTGAGTCTTAATCTCACCGGTTTCATGGTTGGTTAACTTGAGAGTAACGTGTAATGGGGCTGAATAATTTGCCTCATGAGCACGTGCTTCATCAACCGTGTACTTAGGTTCCAATAGTTTATAATCAACGAAATCTAGTGAAAGCTTTCCTTGAAAATCCTCAATTGGCATAATATCTTTAAACATTTGACGCAAACCTTCGTCTAAGAACCAGTTATAAGAATTTGTTTGAATCTCAATCAAATTTGGAAGATCCAATACCTTCTTAATTCTGGAATAACTTCTACGGGTCCTGTGTTTTCCATACTTTACAATGTGTCCTGCCAAGTTATTCACCTCTCCCTAAAATTCCACGAAAAAGAAATGTTACGTTTTTGTTACAAAAAGCCATATTGCTGGTTTTTGAGCAAAAAAAATCCAAAAATAAGATCTAAATCTTACTTTTGGTTCTTATAAACGCCATCACGGACAATAGATCGCAACGACTCATTTCAATTCCCAGTTACATACTCTACATATAATACAAAGAATCAAAGTAAAAGTCAATCAATATGCACAAAAACTCACAGTAAAATTTTACTGTGAGTTTTAACGTTATTTACTTAGAATTTCTTCTTTGGGATTCTTAACTTCACGTCTATTAATCGTAATCTTGTTTTTATGCGCACCGATCGTAATCTGATCACCGGGTTTGAACTTGCCCGCTAATAAGTCTTCACTCAATGGATCTTCAACTTTATCCTGCAAAGCTCTTCGAATTGGTCGAGCACCATAGGTTGGATTGTAGCCAACTTCAGCAACTAAATCAATGGCAGCTGGAGTCATTCTAACTTTGTAACCCAATCCATTGGCACGATCAATCAGTTCTTGTGACATTAACTTAACGATTCGGTGTAATTCCGACTTAGTCAAGGAATGGAAGATCACCGTATCATCAATTCGGTTCAAGAATTCTGGTTTAAAGAATTTCTTCAACTGTTCTTGAATCGTGGCCTTCATAGCATCGTAATTATCATCATTACCGGATTTTTCAGCGGCAAATCCAACGGTGTTCTTGTATTGCAGCTCTGTAGCACCAATGTTGGAAGTCATAATGATGACAGTATTTCGAAAGTCTACTTTTCGGCCCTTGGCATCGGTTAAGTACCCATCATCTAGAACTTGAAGTAGCAAGTTAAAGACGTCAGGATGAGCCTTTTCAACTTCATCAAGTAAAACAACTGAATATGGATGCTTTCGAACTTTTTCGGTCAGTTGACCACCTTCATCGTAGCCAACGTAACCAGGTGCAGAACCGACCATTCGGCTAGTCGAATACTTCTCCATGAATTCACTCATGTCAACTCTGATCATGTCATCTTCTGAGCCAAACATTGCTTTTGCCAAATCTTTGGCAAGTTCAGTTTTACCAACTCCAGTTGGACCAAGAAACATGAACGATCCAATGGGACGATTGGGATCTTTAAGTCCACTTCGTGCCCGACGAATTGCTCTTGCAACCGCTGAGACAGCTTCATCTTGTCCCACAACTCGTTCGTGTAAAATCTTTTCTAAGTTTACTAAACGCTTCTTGTCAGATTGTTTCAAATGAGTAACTGGAATTCCAGTCCATTCGGAAACAATTTGAGCAATGTCTTCAGCATTTTCTTTTAATTGATAATTGTGAGTCTTGTTAGCATCATTTTCTTTAATGCGTTGTTTTTGGGTTAAATCCGCAATCTCTTTTTGTAACTTTTGTTCTTGCTTACGAATTGAAACCGCATCTTCAAAGCGCTGTTCCTCAATGGCTTTGTCCTTATCATTTTTAACGGAACTAAGTTTTGATTCAGCGCTTGCTAACTTGTCATCTTTTCCAGTTGAATCCAGTCTAACTTTAGCTGCACCTTCATCCATCAAGTCAATTGCCTTGTCAGGAAGGTAACGATCACTAATGTAACGACTAGATAAATCAACGGCTGCATTAATGGCATCATCGGTGATTTGAACGTGATGGTGTTCTTCGTATTTGGGACGTAATCCCTTAAGAATCTTCCGTGATTCATCCTTACTTGGTTCTTCAACTTCAACCGTTGCAAAACGACGTTCTAATGCTTCATCAGATTCAATGTACTTCTGATATTCATCTAAGGTAGTAGCACCAATAACTTGAACCTGACCACGAGCAAGAGATGGCTTTAAAATATTTGAAGCATCAACTGATCCCTCAGTTCCACCAGCACCAATCAAGGTATGCAACTCATCAATAAAGAGAATGACATTGCCACTATCTTCGACTTCCTTTAAGACCTTCTTTAAACGATCTTCAAATTGGCCACGATACTTAGTGCCAGCAACCAGTGATCCCATGTCTAATTCCATTACCCGCTTATTTTGCATATCCGCAGGAACGGATTTATTCACAATTTTTTCCGCTAAACCTTCAGCAATGGCAGTCTTACCAACACCGGGTTCACCAATTAAAACTGGATTATTTTTAGTTCTTCGGCTTAAAACCTGGATGACACGACGAACTTCAGCGGTGCGTCCAACCACTGGATCGAGCTGATTATCTCGAGCAGCTTTAGTCAAATCACGTGCCAGTGAATCTAAAGTTGGAGTTTCGCTTTGTTCTGACTCACCATTCGAATTATTTTCAGAAGCCATATTAGTATCTGCAACCCCCATCTTTCGGATCGTTACTTTTCGGACTTGTTCTGGGCTAACTCCCAAGTTAGTCAAAATTCTTGAAGAGAGCATCGCATCATCACTAGTTAAAGCTAGCAAAATGTGCTCAGTACCCACTTTAGTTGATCCATACTGCTTGGCAATCTTTCCAGCTAAAGCTAAAATTTCTTTCATCTTTGGAGAATACGGCAGATACGTGTTTCCATCGACCTTTAAATTACCGTATCCAGCCAACTGCTCAATTTCTTCTCTAACGTCCGCCTCGCTGACGGCAAGTTGTTGGAGAGTTTGATAAGCAATCCCATTCTTCTCAATGGTAAGTGCCAGTAACATGTGTTCGGTTCCGACAGCTTGATGCTGGAAACTCTTAGCTTGTTCTTGGGCAATTACCAAAACGTTTTTTGCACTAGGGGTAAATAAATTATGCATATGCAAATCTCCCTTCATTTCTCTTCAAATCATAATCCATAATAAAACTAACACTCATATTTAAGCCGGTAAAGTAAAGCCTCCAGAACACTCGCTCTAACCTGATATTCCATTGCTTGATCAGGTAGTTTAATTGCCTCTTTCTTTAAAATAGCAGCAATCATGTTCTTCTCTTTCTCGGTAATGACTCCATTAGCATATAAGGTGGTTAAAATTGATTCTTCATCCTTCTCGGAAATTTCATCACCGATTGAATCAATCAAACTGTCTAGGACATCCGAATTATCCATTAAATTGATTTTTTCAATCCTGATGTAACCACCACCACCACGTTTGCTTTCAACTAAATAACCATTACGCAACGTAAAACGCGTCTTAATTACATAGTTAATTTGTGACGGCACCACGTCAAAATGATTGGCAATGTCTGATCGACGAATCTCGACTCGTTCTTGATCATTATCACCTAGCATATCCTTCAAATAATCTTCAATAATGTCCGATATATTACGGCTTGCCATAAACTCATCTCATCTCTGACTAATGTTGACTATTATTATACAAAGAAGATTCGTAAATTCCAAGTAAATACTCTTGGAAACCAAGGTAATAAAAAAAATCGGGAAAACAAGATTCGAACTTGCGACCTCCACGTCCCGAACGTGGCGCTCTACCAAGCTGAGCTATTTCCCGATGCTTAAATATTAAAAAGTATATAAAAATCGGGAAGACAGGATTCGAACCTGCGACCCCCTGGTCCCAAACCAGGTGCTCTACCAAGCTGAGCTACTTCCCGATGAATGCACCTAGTAGGAGTCGAACCTACAACCTTCTGATTCGTAGTCAGACACTCTATCCAATTGCGCTATAGGTGCATAAGTATTAAACGTTCACATTCATCAGCGAACATATATTATTATACCAGAAGTATCCGATTTTGGGAAAGAAAAATAAAAAAAGTAACCAGAAAAATCTAGTTACCTTTACCACCACAATAACACACCCACTACCACGATAATCGTAACGACTAAAATCGAAACATAGAACCATTCGTTCTTTAACTTGGAATCATTTTTGACGTTAATCCGAATGTCGTGACGCTTAGAAATGTGCTTTTTATTATTTAATTTGGGATCATCGATAATTTTTAAGAAGGTTTGTTGGGCGGACCTCCCCTTGGGATGCTTGAACTTAAAGTACTCACCATCAGGCTTTAAAAAGCTCCCATCCACATCATCTTGAGCGTAAATGTCGATGATGTTTAAAAGCTGTTGTTTTAGTTTTGGATCGAGAATTGGCGCCGCTAGCTCGACACGGTTATCCATGTTTCTTGTCATTAAATCAGCAGAAGATATCCACAATTTAGAATCATCCTGAGTGAAGAATCCATAAATTCGACTATGTTCCAAAAACTCACCAACAATGCTTGAAACCACGATTTTTTCTTTTTTCCCGCAAATTCCAAGTTTAAGACAGCAAGCTCCTCTAACAACGAGCCTAAATGGTACACCCACTCTGGCCGCATCATAAATGGCTGAAATCACTTCTACATCAGTCAACGAGTTAATCTTTAAAAAGACTGCTCCTTTGCCGGTTCTTAAATAACTTTCTTTAACTTCCTGGATCCCATCAATCACTTGATCTTGAATTTGATGGGGAGAAGCTGATAAAACTTGATAACTGGGTTGAGCGGCATCTGGAGCTTGCAAGTAATCGAAAAATTTTGATAGGTCTTGAACATAATCGTCCTTACTGGTAAAGAAACTTAGATCAACAAATCCCTTCGCGGTTTGCATGTTGTAGTTTCCCGTTCCAACCTGGATATAGCCCTCGGGGTGATTGCCCTCTTTTGTTAACACCAAACAAGTTTTACTATGAACTTTCATGTCTTTTTTTCCAAAAATAACATGAACACCAGCATTCTTCAGTTTTTCAGTTACTTTCAAGTTGTTCTTTTCATCAAAACGAGCTCTTAATTCAACCACAACGGTGGTTTTAATTCCCTTTTGAGCGGCTTTTGCTAGTAAATCAACCACTTCAGAGTGTTTTGAAACCCGATACAGGGTTTGTTTAATCGCAACTGTTTTAGGATTTTCGACCGCTTCTTTTAAGAACTGCAAAAACTGACTAAACGAATCATATGGATATTGGATAAGGAGATCCTTTTGATCCAAGTACGAAAGGATTGAGGCGGAAGTCGACCAAGTTCGAGGATTAAATTTTGCGTAACAATATTCTGGATAATCAGGTGAATACTTACTGACGATCTCAAATAGATAAGTTAAATCAACCGGACCAGGAATCTTAAAAATAGCATTCTTTTCAATCTTAAACTTGTCAATAAAATCATTTAAGAAATCATCGTCAGTATTACCATCAAATTCCTCAACTTCAAATCGGGTTACCTTTCCTTTTTCCCGGTCAACAAGATACTGACGCATCCGAGAAATTGTTTCAAAATTATTATCCTCTTTTTCAACATCTAAGGTGGCATCAAGGTCTCTCGTCACTCTAAAGACGACCGTTCCAGTAATTTCTTTTCCATTAAAGAGACGCTTGAGGTTATGATTAATCAAATCTTCAAGTAAGATATACGTATCAATCCCGTTCGATTTAACCGAAAGCAAGCGGTCAAACTTAGAAGGAATGGGAATAATCCGAATGGCTTTTTTATCATCACCTTTGACTAAGACGCCAATCGCAATTTGCTTGTTAGAAAGAAACTTTAAATCATAATTTTCATCAAACTCTTTAAAGGAAAGTGATGGTTGAATCTTCTTAATAAAGTATTGATTGACTTGATCCCTTTGTTTGTCATTAAGGTCTGCATAAGACTCAATCGAACAAACATCTCTCTCCTTTAATTCTTGATTTAATTTATCGTAATCATTGTATTGGATCTTAAAATTTTCATCATTACGATCATGAATCTGATCCAGGATCTGGCTATAGTGAAGTCCAGACTTCTTTTCAATCCCATTATCACTAAGCTCCATTTGCCCTTGAACGCTTGGAACCCTGACACTATAAAACTCATCTAAATTATTTGACCCAATTGCTAAAAACTTCAGCTTTTCCAAAAACGGAGTGAACGATTCCGTGGCTAGATTAATCACTCTTCGATTAAATAAAGTCCAACTCAAATCCCGGTTATAGCACGAGTCAACATACTCTTCATTTCTCTTCATGTTATTTCAAATCCTTAATAAACGTATCATAATCAATCTCAACTTGTTTCATGTATTCATTGGCGAACTCAATGAATGACTTTTTGACCTTGTCACTATTTTTTAGGTACCCGATAATCATCGGAAACGTTGGTGATTGACTGTGTGCTCGTGCAAGTAAAATCACACAAACTAACACGTAATCCTTAAAAGCGTCTAAATCCAACTTATTAAGATTTACGGAACCCTTCATATCCTTAAACTGACGAACGTAATAACTCTTATTACTAGTATTAAACCACCCTAAAAATGGGTCCGAGGCAGTTTGAAGAATCAGCTGACAATCAACAATATTTTCACCCAATGAATCATTTTTGTTCATACCAATAACATTGTTTTTATAAATTGGAAGGGCTTGCTTAATCTGCAAAACCAAGTAATTATTGTTAGCGTCCTCTAGTAAAACTAAAAAGCAAAGAGTGCCAACACTTCCCACTCCCACACTGTGTCTTACAATATCAACGATCTGGAAGTTAGAGAGAAAGAAACGGATATCACTTTTAGTATGATTGTAGTAACGATCGAGTCCATCACTAATTTTTTGATAATCTTTTTTCCCAATGTGAACCGTAACCGGTTCATTATCAATAAAGCGCCGTTCCCCGTTTTTAAGAACGGTTGTATACTTTTCCACAGCGTAGTCAGAAGTACTTCTAAGGGCCTTGTTAATACTCTTAGCGGTAATTTTTTGAAACGATTTTTTAAAATGCTTCTCACCGTCTTTTAATGTACCAAAAATCTTAGAAATATTTCTGATGGAATTAGGCAATGTCAGTTTATCCATGGCTGGAATCTCCGTCATCCTGACCAAGGCACTACGATAAGCCTCCAAGACATCCCTTAAAAACGGATTAACTTCATTTGTGATGTCAAATCCTTGTTGCTTCGCGACCAATAAAGCACTTACTAGAAAACGTAATAAGTCATCTTCAAAGTGACCTACGTGAGATTCGTCAAAATCATTTAAATCGAACAAAAGTTGATGCTCTGGAGAACCATAAAAACCAAAGTTGCCAAGGTGAGCATCACCCGCAATCAACAGATTGATATCACTCATGGGAATGGTACCTAAATCATGATTCATTAGCTCAACGCTTCCCCGATAAAAAGAAAATGGATTTTTGGCCATTCGTTCTCGTTTTAATCCTAGAAGTCCACTAAGTAGCAGTGAATCACGCTCAGTCAAAATTGGTTTAATGTCCCGCTTTCTAGCTTTGAAATTCCGCATGGCTTCCATGTTGGCATCATTACTCATCTTCTCACCAACATGAATTAATTGATCATCATTCATTGAAACGTCATTAAGTAAAGCACTTACGTTATTAAGCCCATAAGGCGATTTTTTCTCGAGTTTCATATCGCTTCTCCTTTATTTGATCAATCATACCGTTATCGTAATTCTAACTTGTCATGTAAATGGAAATCAACTTATTACCCACATCACAACATCAATTTAACTCTATGATAGCGCTGTCGGACCCGTATTTCTACCTTGAATCAATATTTTAAATAAAAAAGAGAGTCCTAGTAATAGGACTCTCTTACTGTTTTAAATTTTAAATGCCGGGGACCGGGATCGAACCGGTACGGTCATCACTGACCGCAGGATTTTAAGTCCTGTGCGTCTGCCAATTCCGCCACTCCGGCAGTATGATAACAAAAAAAGCGGAAGACGGGATTCGAACCCGCGACCTCCACCATGGCAAGGTGGCGTTCTACCACTGAACTACTTCCGCATATGCCGACTATAGGATTCGAACCTACGACCTCTTCATTACTAGTGAAGCGCTCTAGCCAACTGAGCTAAGTCGGCGAAAAATCAATGCGGGCGAAGGGATTCGAACCCCCACGTCCTAAGACACTAGAACCTAAATCTAGCGCGTCTGCCAGTTCCGCCACGCCCGCATAATAATGTGTTACTGGCAATGAGCCGTGGCGGGTTCGAACCGCCGACCCTCTGATTAAAAGTCAGATGCTCTACCAACTGAGCTAACGGCTCAAATGGAGGATACAGGGATCGAACCTGTGACCTCCTGCTTGTAAGGCAGATGCTCTCCCAGCTGAGCTAATCCTCCATTGATAGATATCATTGCGATAAAGCGCAACGACAACTATTAAATAATATCATTTTGATGTTTAAGCGTCAAGAACAAATTGGTTACGCCTCAACGATCAATTCTTCTCAAACCAGTCATACAACAAACATTATTATACCGGAATGTCTTATTGATTTCTACTATTTTTGTTAAAATTTTTCATTTTTTACAATCTTCTTCATCCCATGCATATAAGGTTGAAGAACTTCGGGCACATTCACAGTTCCATCTTCATTTTGATAGTTTTCAAGGATAGCTGCAACCGTTCTACCAACGGCTAAGCCAGAACCATTTAACGTATGAACGTACTGCAATTTGCCGTTCTCATCTCTGTACTGAATGTGAGCCCGTCTTGCCTGAAAATCAAGCGTGTTAGAACAACTTGAAATTTCGCGGTACCGATTTTGAGCTGGCATCCATACTTCAAGATCATGAGTTTCAGCGGCAGTGAAGCTCATGTCACTTGACGTTAGCGTGATGACATGATAAGGCAGACCGAGTTTCTGAAGTAATGTCTCTGCTTGATGCGTAATTTCCTTTAAAGCATCCCAAGACTCCTCGGGCTTAGTAAACTGAACCATTTCAACTTTGTTAAACTGATGCAATCGAATTAAGCCCCGGGTATCTTTTCCGGCACTTCCTGCTTCTGATCTAAACGCTGGGGTCAAGGCGGTGAATTTCACTGGTAACTTCTCTTCAGAAATGACTTCGTCGCGATAGAAATTAACCAGTGGAACTTCAGCAGTCGGAATCATGGTCAAGTCACTATCTTTAATCTCAAATCCAGCCTTATTTTCTAGGAATTTAGGAAACTGCCCGGTCCCAAACATTGAATCAGAATTAACCATGTATGGGGGTAAGACTTCGGTGTATCCAGCATCGGTGTTTTGATCCAAATAGAAATTATATACCGCACGTTCTAATTTGGCTCCTGCACCTAGATAGTATACGAAGCGACTTCCTGATACCTTAGCACTTCGCTTGAAATCTAAAATATCTAAGTCTTCGCCAATTTCCCAGTGGGGTTTAGGGGTGAAATCAAACTTCCGTGGTTCACCAATTCGTCTTAACTCTTTTGAACCCTCTTCGGTGAGACTAACGGGAACTTCATCAGCAGGAACATTGGGTAAATGAGCCTCAATATTATGTTGTTCGGCTTTGATAGTTTCTAGCTTTTCATCCAGCGCCTTGATCTCTTTTCCAACTTCACGCATTCTGGTAATTTGATCATTTGCGTCCTCTTTATTGCGCTTGAGCTGTGAAATTTTCTCAGATACCTCATTTCGTTCCGCTTTAAGCGACTCACTTTTAACGATTAGATCACGCCGTTCTGAATCTTTTCTAAGTAAATTGTCAATCACTTTGCCAGGCACATTTCGCTCGGCTAGCTTTCCTTTATACCAGTCTGGATTACTTCTAATCAACTTCATATCTAACATTTTAATTTCCTCCCTTAAAAGACACAAAAAGACCCTCGTCATATTGGGACGAAAGTCTTTTCGCGGTACCACCCAAGTTCCAATTAAGGCACTCGATTAATTAATAACGGTAATTGCCGTGCGGGATTGGCCGCCCGAAATACGTGCTGGAATTTTCAAATGACAATTTTCACCAACATTGTCTCTCTGTGATTCTACTTAATGGGCACGTCACGTTTATTTGTTGCGTCAATTATACAATAATCTCTTAAATTATCCTAATACTTCTTGAATTTTGTCAGAAAGTCTCTTTAAAACTTTGTTTCTGGCGTCCGCATCTTCGACAAAATCATACTTATCCCCGTTAATCCTAATCTTAGGAGATAAATTATAATCCTCGTACCATTTCGAATATCTCTGGTTTAACTCACGATAATATTCATACAAACTAGCGTCATTATCGATCTGTTCGTATTTTCTTCCACGCTTTTTAATTCTTTTAAGCATCGTATCAAAAGAAATATCAATATAAATCAGTAGGTCCGGTATTTTCTTATATTTACCGTTAGGGATCGGTTCCATCATGTTCTTTAATAAAGAATCATAAATTTGAACTTCTGTTTCAGTTGCTCGACCAAGGTCAGCATTTAGATGAAACAGTAATGAATCTTCAAAGATTGAACGATCCATCACACTGTACTTATCAGAAGAAGCTTCTTTAATGCTGTCCAAACGTTTATTTAAAAAATAAATCTGAAGCAAAAAAGCATACTTTTTTGGGTCTTTGTAAAACAACGGAAGAATCTTATTATCATCAACGGACTCGTAATATGCTGGTGAGTTTAGTTTCTCAGCCAATAATGTCGTTAACGTGGTCTTCCCTGCTCCAATAGTTCCTGATAATACAATCATTTATTTGATCCCCTTAGACTAATTTAAAGAATTTGCAATTGTAATTGTACCATTTAAAAATCATGAATTTAAGACTAGCTTTCATTCTTTTTAATTTCATCCGTATAATCTTCTGAAGGTGAGACATCCACTTTATCGAGAGGAATGATATGGGTATGATGAACAAATTTGTACCCAAAATACAAGATGATAACCAACGGAACACTCATATACGTGACCGCAATCTCAAATAAGTTGAAGTGAGCAAAGGCACCAATATCTTGACCACAAATAACAACGATACACAGGATTAAAGTGATAATTGGACCGACCGGGAACCAAGTCGCATGGTATTTAAGTTCTGAAACTTTGTGTCCTTGTTTTATAAACGCCCTTCTAAACCGATAATGTGAAAGAGCAATCCCGAACCAAGCAATAAATCCAGTCAACCCGGAAGCAGCCACTAACCACATGTAAATCTTAGATCCAAAGATACTTGTCATAAAAGTCAACAACGAAATCACCATGGTTGCTAGGAGCGCTAACACTGGAATTCCACGCTTAGATACTTTGCCAAAAACTTTTGGAGCATAACCTTCATCGGCCATCGAATACAACATTCGCGTTGAGGCATACATCCCAGAGTTGGCTGAAGAAATCACGGAGGTCAAGATGACCGCGTTCATAATACTTGCAGCTCCAGCTAATCCGGCACGTTCAAACACAATCGTGAACGGACTAATGGCAACATCTGAAGCACTTGATCCCAACAAATCGGGACTAGTATATGGAATAATTGCAGCAATCACAACAATTGCCAGAATATAGAATAAAATGATGCGCCAAAATACTTCATGAATCGCTTTTGGAACCGTCTCCCGCGGGTTTTCTGACTCTCCAGCTGTAATTCCAACTAACTCAGTTCCTTGAAATGAGAATCCAGCAATTACGAAAACACTCAGAATGCCGGGAATCCCGTTTACGAAGGGAGCCTGCTTATAGGTAAAGTTCCTCATTCCAATAAAGTGACCACCCATAATTCCAAAAATGGTCAAAATTCCGACGGCTAGAAAGATAAAAATCGTGATCACTTTGATCAAAGACATCCAGAACTCAGTTTCTCCAAACGCCTTGACGGATAAGATGTTAATCAACAAAATCAGTGACAGAGCCGCTAAACTCCAAATCCAACTCGGAAAATGTGGCAGCCAGAATTGCATGACGATTGCCACCGTACTAACGTCAACCGCCACCGTAATTGCCCAGTTAAACCAGTAGTTCCAACCCATTGCAAACCCTAAAGCTGGATCAACGTACTTAGCTGAATATGTAGCAAATGATCCAGAGACTGGCATATTAGTGGCCATTTCTCCCAAACTAGTCATCAAAAAATAAACCATGATTCCCATACATACATATGCTACTAACGCACCACCGGGACCAGCATTGTGAATTGCTCCACCACTAGTCACAAAAAGACCGGTTCCAATACAACCACCAAGGGCGATCATAGACACATGACGAGACTTTAATCCCCGCTTCACCTGTCCGTTTCCATTTTTTTCAGACATAAATTCTCCTCCTAAATAATTAAGAAGAAACCCAATAACAAAACGACAAAGAAAAAGACCCTCTTGAATAACTTCCAAAAGAGTCCACAAATTCTTACTAATCGTAATCTTAGAAAGCTCTCCGTGCAACACACGACAGTCCTTGACTTATTAAATCAAAACCCAACCAATCATTTACCACGTGATCAGTTTCGGCAACTTTCCCTTTCATAAGCCCTCATCGATTAAGTGAATCTCTGGCAAATTACTGATAAAAGTCGCGCCTCTTCTTAGAATTCATATTTCATTATAAGTAAAGTATAAGTGATAAGTTAACGATTATCAATCACTTTCATGAAATTAGTAAATTGTATTCTGAAAAATCTTTGTTGTACTTAGCTCCTTGGCCCACTTTACGTACCCATATTCACAAACTTGAAGCCATGTGTAAGCAATTAAGGCGGCACCAACGGTATCTGAAGGAAAATGGGCATTCAGATAAACCCGTGAGATCATCACTAGGAAAAGAACAATTGCTAAAATAGTTCTAATAATCCATTTAGTTGATTGTCGATTAATCATTGGAACCACTATGATCCACAGGACGCTAATCACTAGAAAAGCTCCTAAAACATGTCCACTAGGATAACTAAAGCCAGTGTCCCCCGGCAAATGCATTGAAGGACGGGGCTTGGCTACGATGTGTTTAATCACAAATCCAATGGCATCTCCACCAAAAACCAGTACCAACGAAAAGAATGCCGGTATTTTATACTTAAACCACCACAACAAAACAGCAATTATAAGTATCCACACAATATCCATCTTGGGACTCGCGACAAAACTAATCATTGTGAAAATGGTTTCTTCAAATGAAGACGGGTACCCTTGAATGGTTCCAATTATCATTGAATCTAAAAAGTCAACGTAGCCAAAACTCATTTTGACTCCAATCGTCAGGATTAACGATAAGAGAAACGCAATTGTTAATTTGTACGGACGACTAACGTCCCTTCCAATCATCATAAATGCCATACCTCCAAGAATTCATATAAAAAAAGTATAACATAATATCGATTAGCCGATTGAGAGAAGCACCAAAATCGCCGTGATTAGTGTGATATAATTGCACCATGAATTTTACAGATTGGAGTTTTATTAATGATTCATAGCCTTATTATCATGTTACTGGTAGGAGTTTTTGCGGGTGTTCTGGGTTCAATCCTAGGAATCGGTGGTGGGATGATCATTACACCGGTTTTAACCATCGGATTTAATCTCGACATTAAGTATGCGATTGGTGCAAGTATCATTGCCGTGATTGCTACCAGTTCAGGAGCAACGATCGCCTATCTAAAAGACAACGTCTTAAACTTACGGGTAGCCATGTTTCTAGAAATTGCTACTTCCATTGGGGCCGTTGCCGGTGCTTTACTAACTGGAGTGATCAATCCAATCTTTCTCTACATTTTATTTGGCCTGTTACTCTTCTTTTCCGGTTTAAATATGGTTAAAAAGATTTGGGGCAAACAGGTTCAAACGAATACAACCAGTGAAGATAAAATTGCAAAAGAACTCAAGCTAAATGGTTCTTACTACGATAAAAACCTAAAAAAGCAGATTGACTATAAGGTAACAAACGTTCCAGCTGGTTTAACCGTAATGTTTGGTGCTGGAATTGCCAGTGGTTTACTGGGAATTGGATCAGGTGCCTTTAAGGTGATTGCGATGGACACTTTCATGAAGATGCCACTCAAACCATCAAGTTCCACCAGTAATTTAATGATGGGGGTCACGGCAGCAGCGAGTGCCACCATTTACTTTTTTAACGGATCAATTTTGCCTCAGATTGCCGTCCCACTGGCGCTTGGAATTATCGTTGGAGCAACCGTCGGGTCACGTGTGATGCAAATCATGCCTTCCAAATTAATTCGAATTATTTTTATTCCCATCCTAATTTACCTTGGCGTTCAAATGATTCTTAAAGGATTTGGGGTGAACTTCTTATCATGAGCACTCAAAATAATGTAAATCAAAGTGAGAAAAATCAAAAAGCTGAAAATATTCGAATCGAAAAACTTATCGGAAAAATCATGCGTATTGGAGTGATTGTTTCTGTCATCATCATGGTCTTTGGACTTTTCTTGTACCTTGTTACCGGAACAACGGGGTTTGGCAGTCACTATTACCTAACTTCCTTTGGTCAACTGCTAAAGGGAATCATTCAATTAAAACCCTATTCCATCATGATGTTAGGCGTTTTTGCTTTGATCCTAACGCCGGTTCTAAGGGTGGTCGTATCAATCTATTCATTCTATAAAGAACACGATAAGATGTACGTCATCATTACTACCATCGTCTTCATCATCTTGATGATTAGTTTTTTCCTTGGAACGTACCTGCACCTTTAAACAATTTTAAACAAAAGCGGAATTAGACATTTGTCTAATTCCGCTTTTTTAATAATTACATTAACTTAAATAATTTCCCATCCGACTTAGTGCTTCCTTTAAATCGTCACTAGAAGCAGCGTAGGAAATCCGAACGTGGCCTTTACCACCGTCACCAAACGCTGATCCGGGAATTACCCCAACTTTAGCGTTTTGCGCTAAATCCTTGGCAAAACGAACGTCATCATTTCCATAATTTGCTGGAATTTTTACGAAAATATAAAACGCTCCGGTAGGATCAATCGGATCAAGCCCCATCTTCTTTAGCCGGAAAATGGCCTCATCCCGATTCTTTTGGTATTCATCTCGCATCGAAAAAGCATCATCCATTCCATTCTTAAGTGCCTCAAGTGCACCATACTGAGCAGGGTCTGATGGTGAAGAAACTAAATAACCATGCATCTTATTAGCCTGAGTGATAAATTCAGCGGGCCCAACCGTGAACCCCAGTCGATAACCAGTCATTGCGTGAGACTTAGACACTCCATTAATTACAATCGTTTGATCAGGTAAATACTCTGCCAGTGAATGATGTTTAATACCATAGGTTAACTCACTATAGATCTCATCGGTAATCACAAAGAGTGAATGTTGTTTCAGAATTGGGACAAGGTCTTTTAACTGCTCTGGTGTGTATTCAACCCCCGTTGGATTATTTGGATAATTTAAGATCAACGCTTTAGCACCGGGATGATTTGAGAGTGCCTCATCCAATTCTTTAGGTGTTAAAACAAAATCAGAAGTGGACGTATCAATAAACACGGGTTTCCCACCAGTAAAACGTACTAATGACTCGTATAGGGGATAGAAAGGTGCTGGAATCAAAACTTCATCGCCAGGATTAACCGTGGAAAGAATCGACGAAGCAAGCGCTTCGGTTGCTCCCATATTAACCATTACTTCAGTATCAGGATCATACTTTAAATTATATTTCTTCGCCATAAAGTTGCTGATGGCATCTCTTAAAGATTTGATTCCTTTATGAGGAGAATAATGCGAGTGGTTATCTTCAATACTCTTCATCATTGCTTTTTTAACGTGTTCAGGGGTGTTAAATCCTGGTTCTCCCACCGATAGCATAATCAATCCGTCAATATCAGATATCGACTCCGAAAAAGCTCGAATTGCTGATGGTTGCAGTTGAGTTAAATTCTTGTTAAACCGATTTTGCAAGTTTTCATTTAACGTAGGCATGTTAATCCTCTTCCTTATCATCATCGTCAAGAAATTTAATCATTAAATTAAATCTCTTTTAACTAATTCTTCGCCAATTTCAACCGTATTTAGTGCAGCACCCTTTAATAAATTGTCGGCTACCACCCACATATTATAGGCATCACCATTTTCTTGGTCCGGTCGAACTCTTCCGACATATGTATCTTCTTTGCCAGCAGCGTCGATTGGTTGTGGGTAGAGTTGTTTTTTGGGATCATCTTTAAGAGTTACTCCCGGAGCATCATTTAAAATCCTTTGGATCTTTTCACGACTGGCGGCTTTTTCATCCTTGACCGTGAAATAAACTGACTCACCGTGACAAATCTCCACTGGAACTCTGACACAGGTAGCGGTCACCTTAATATCTCCAGAATCCATATCATTCAGCATGATTTTCTTCGTTTCGTGAATCATCTTCCACTCTTCGTGAGTATAACCGTCTTTTTCAAACACATCGATTTGGGGCAAGAGGTTGAATGCCAATGGATAATGTTCCTTTTCACCTTTGACTGGGAAAATGTGAGCATCCATCTTTTTGCCATCAAGGTGTTCTTGCGCTTCATCTTTTAATTCATCAAGTCCACTCTGACCGGCACCTGAAGCAGCTTGATAAGTGGAAACAATAATTTGTTTTAACCCAAACTGCTTTCTAATCGGCTCTAACGCCACTACCATTTGAATAGTGGAACAGTTTGGATTGGCAATGATCCCGTGATGATTCTCTAAAGCATCTGGGTTCACTTCTGGCACAACTAAGGGGACATCCGGGTCCATTCGAAACGCACTCGTATTGTCAACCGCAACAGCACCACGCTTCACGGCTTCCGGTAACAACTTTTTGGAAACCGAACCGCCAGCTGAAGCAAGGACTAAATCAACACCGTTAAATGAGTCGGGAGTGGCCTCTTCAACGGTTAATTCGTCACCTTGATACTCGAGCTTTTTCCCAGCGGATTTTTTAGAAGCCAACAATTTCAGACTTTTAACCGGGATACTTGATTCAGCTAACTTATCCATGAGACGTGTTCCAACGGCACCAGTGGCACCTAAAATTGCGACATTATACTCTTTCATTACTACTTGCCCCTCTATAAAATATTTTCTAATCCAACAACTAACCCATCTAAACCGTCAACTCTCTCAATGGCAACCCTTAAACCATTCATAAATGAATCACGATCAAAGGAATCTTGACGAATGGTGAGTGCTTCACCATCTCCGCCAAACAGCACCTGTTCATGAGCAACATATCCAGGAAGCCGAACGGAATGAATCGGAACTCCATCATACTCAGCTCCGCGAGCACCCTTTAGGGTTTCCTCAGTGGATAAAGCTTTGGGTCGTTTCTTTCTTCCCTCACTGATTAACTTGGCCGTATTAATGGCGGTCCCAGACGGAGCATCCTTTTTATCCTGATGATGCATCTCGATCACCTCTGCATTAGGGAAATATTGAGCTGCCTCTTTAGCAAATTTCATTAACAATACCGCTGAAATTCCAAAGTTCGGCGCAATAATCCCACTCACATTTTCATTGTCCGCTAATTTTTGCAATTCAGCTAGTTGATCATCACTTAACCCACTGGTTCCAATAACCGGATGAATCCCATGATCCAAGGCAAATTTAGTGTTTGGATAAGCTGCTTTTGGAACCGTAAAATCAACCCAAACGTCTACATCTGGTCCCTTAATCTGATCAAAATCGTTATAAACTTTTACGTCTTTTGGTAAATCATAACTTTCAGGACTCAAATCGTTCGCTTTCGGGTCATATACGCCTATCAAATTAAAATCACCATTCTTTTCAATCATCTTAACGGCCTTTTGGCCCATTGAGCCACGAAAACCCGCTACTAATACTTTAATCATTTAAAATGTCTCCTAAAGAATCAACGCCTAGTGCTTTTGCCAATTCTTTTTTCTCATCTTGATTTAGGGTTGCAATTGGTAAACGACAACCACCCACATTTAAACCATTAGCATTTAAAGCAGCTTTAGTTGGTGACGGGGAGGGATACATAAATAAAGCTTGCATCTTTGGCGTTAACCAACGCTGTAGTTTCCCGGCAGCTTTAAAGTCACCTTGATCTAAATCATCATACATCGCTCTCAATTGCTTACCATAAACATGGGAAGCAACCGAAATCACTCCATCACCACCAAGCATCTTAGTTGCTAGTGATTGTGGATCTTCACCACTGTAAACCAGAAAATCATCTGGAGTGTTGGAAATGATGTATTCCATATCAGGAAGTGAGCCACACTGCTTAATTCCAGCAATGTTATTGTATTCGGATAATTCCACGACCGTTTCCTTATTCATGTTCACGCCCGTTCGTCCAGGAATGTTATAGATGATGATTGGTTTATCTGAATGATCGGCAACGTACTTAAAGTGTTCCTTCATGCCCCGTTGGTCGGGTTTGTTGTAATAAGGCACAACCACCAAGCCATAATCAATCCCATCTAATTGCATCACTTTCTGGTTAAACTCAGCCGTTTGTCGGGTATTGTTTGAACCAGTCCCTGCAATTACCGGATACTGATCGCCCACAATCTTGCCAAATTCACCGTACAGTTTTAATTTTTCGTCTTCAGATAATGTCGGAGTTTCACCAGTCGTTCCGCCGACCACAAATCCATTGGTCCCCGTATCGACCAAATGTTTAATCAGCTTCTTAAGCCGTGTAATATCAACCTCACCGTCATTGCCAAACGGGGTGACGATGGCCGTTAATAAATCCGCTTTTTCTACCATGATTATGATTCTCCCCCTATTTTTTTGTTCCTTGTTGCATTCGATAATTCAAAAATCCGATAATGGCTCTACTTCCAATCGCAATTGCCTTTGGATTGGGGGTAAGCGTCGCCTCATGAAGCTGAGACTTTGGGTCACCAATTCCCAACCAAAACATTGATCCGGGGATTTTTGACAACAAATAACCAAAATCTTCTCCCGTCATTGCGGGCATCGTGTTAATAAAATCAACGTTTTTTTGCTTTTCCATGTAATCAATAAAATTACTGGTTAACTTCGGATTATTCTCGACTGGCAAATAACCGCCCTGATTCAGGTTGAGTTTAACCTGACAGTCGTAACTCACTGAAATCCCATTAGCGACTTCTTTTAACCGCTTATCAATCAACTCAATCATTTTCTGGGTCAGACCCCGAATCGTTCCTTCAATTCGAGCATGACCAGCGATCACATTTCGAATGGTACCGGCTTCCATTTTTCCAAAGGTAACAACGCCGCCTTCAATCGGATCAACACTCCTTGATACAATCGTCTGAACCTGATTAATAAACTGACTGGCGGCCACAATCATGTCGTTTGCATCCTGCGGATAAGCAGCATGACCACTTTTTCCGATCAGGTCAACGTTGACCTCGGTTGTCCCAGCGAACAGTGTACCCATCCGACAACCGATTGCCCCAACCGGAAGCTGGGGGTTGTCATGTAGACCATAAAATTCATCTGGATGCCACTTCCCGGTAAAAATACCATCCTCGTATGCCACCTTACCGCCATTTTCACTTTCTTCAGCTGGTTGAAAAAAAACTAACAAATTATCTTGGGGTTGATGAGCAGCATAGTAATTCAAGATACTCAACGCAACCGTCATGTGGATATCATGACCACACGCATGCATCACACCATCATTTTTTGACACAAACGTTAAATTCGTTTTTTCCTTAACTGGTAACGCATCAATATCCGTTCGGTATCCAATAGTACGCTTGGGATCAGTTCCATGGACCAGCACCAAAATCGCAGTTGGTAACTTTTCTGGTACATTAACTTCCATGTAGTCCGTTTTAAACTTATCAATGACTTCTTTTAGATATTCATGGGTCTGAAATTCATGCATTGCTAATTCTGGAATTTGGTGAAGATGACGATAAATTTCAAGGAGATCATCGTCACTCAACTTGGTCGGGTTATTTGACACATTCATCACTTCCTTAAGTCGTCTTCAAGTTTAGTCTTAGACTTGGTCTGAGTGTCGATGTCCTTGATCTTTTTAGCAGGAACCCCGGCTACCATGGTATTAGGTTCAACATCATGCAAAACCACTGAGCCAGCAGCAATCACTGCACCCTCACCAACATGAACGCCTTCAATCACAACCGCATTAGCACCAACTAAGACGTTATCGTCAATTCGAACCGGTTTAGCACTAGCTGGTTCAATCACACCGGCCAAAACAGCACCAGCACCGATGTGACAATGCTTTCCAACGATCGCACGACCACCCAGGATGGTCCCCATGTCAATCATAGAATCATCACCAATCTCAGCTCCAATGTTGATTAAAGCTCCCATCATTATGACAACATGCTTTCCAATTGAGACCTGATCACGAATAATAGCACCAGGTTCGATCCGAGCGTCTAGGTTCTTGGTATCAAGTAATGGAACGGCAGAATTTCGTGCATCACTTTCAATTTCATAACTACTGATTAATTTTTTATTCTTTTTAAGAAATTTAGAAACGTTAGCCCAGTCGCCAAAAATGACACCAGTTTTGTTAGTGGTAAAATTCTCAATTCCCTTAGGAAATTTGATTTTTCCTAACTTACCTTTCAAATAAACCTTGACTGGGGTCTTTTTGTCTGAGTTAGAAATAAATTTAATGATTGACTGTGCATCTAATTGTGCCATCTTCTAGTTCTCCTTTAATTTCTTATCTAAGTGGATCAGGTCCGCATAACTCTCACGTTGGACCGCTAACTGTGCTTTACCATCTTCAACAAACACAACGGCTGGCCGTGGATTTCGATTATAGTTGGAAGCCATTGAGTATCCGTAAGCCCCGGTGTTGAAGATTACAAAAATGTCTCCCGGTTGGCTCTTTGGGAGCGGTTGATTCTTAATCAAGATGTCACCTGATTCACAGTATTTCCCGGCAATTCGGATGGTTTCAACCGGCTTTCCATCAACATTGCCTGCAAGAGCGCCTTCATAGTCTGCTTCATATAAAGCTGGACGAATGTTATCACCCATCCCGCCATCAACGGAAACGTACGACTTAATCCCGGGGACATCTTTTCTGGAACCAATCTTGTACAAACTATAACCCGCTGACCCGACGATTGAACGTCCCGGTTCAATCCAAATTGATGGAGTTGGTAAATCAGCCTCAGTCGTTTTTTCTTTAATCTCATCCACAATGGCTGAGACGAAGTCCTCTGGGGCGACGGGATGTTCTTCATCGGTGTATTGAATACCAAAACCACCACCAACGTTGATTACTTTCGCCGTGTAATCAAAATCATCATGCCAGTGCTTCATTACGTCAACAAGTTTATCGGCAGCTCCCACAAAGCCTTCGGGTGAAAAAATCTGAGACCCAATGTGAGCATGAACCCCTTTCATATTCATTCGCTTCTCAGAAAGGACCTTTTGTAAAGCTTCATCAGCTTGTCCTGATGCCAGATCGAACCCAAACTTACTGTCGACCTGACCCGTTTGGATGTACTCATGAGTATGAGCTGAAATACCAGGGGTAATCCGTAACATCACGTCGATGTTTTTATCTTGCTCTTCTAGCACGTCGTGGAGTAACTCAATTTCATGGAAATTATCCAACATAATCGTTCCCACTCCGTTTTTGACAGCCATCGTTAGTTCGTCTTTTGATTTATTGTTGCCGTGAAAACTGACCCGTGCCATCGGAAAGTCAGCTTGAAGTGCAGTGTACAACTCGCCACCGGAAACTACGTCAATTCCAGCTCCCTCTTGCTTCACAATTTGATACATTCCAACCGTGGCAAACGCCTTACTAGCATAATTAACCGAGTATTTAACTTTACGGTCCTCAAAAACCCGTTTAAATTTTTCAATTTGACTCCTGATCTTACTAACGTCATAAACCTCTAGGGGTGTTCCATATTCTTTTGCTAAATCACTGGCCTTAATCCCACCAATGTACAAATCATGATTTCTTATATCTTGCTTATCAATAACCGACTTCATCTCGCACCTCTTAAATAATTTATAAAAAAAGATCTTTTTGCTCAGGAGTTGAACAAAAAGATCTAAAAATAATTAATTTGACATTATTTGATCAAATATTCTTGAATAGCTCCCCGCAGAATATCTGCGACAGTCCGCGATTTATTAAATCACGTCCCAGCACCAGTGCCACTACTCTGACAGAGTGCTTCGGCAAACAACCCTTTCACTAACTTCTTCGACGAGTAAATCTCCATTAGCTAATCTTGTTACCTGCAACCTCTATTTAAATTTGTTAAAAATATAACCCATTTTGACCTGTTCGTCAATTAATATCATCTAAATTAATAACTATTTCACATATTTTGGGTTCCAAGATTGATAAATTAAAAATTAATGCTACAATTCAACTTAATTAAATTCTTAAGGATGAATAATTCATGAAAGTAACCAAATTCGGTGGGAGCTCACTAGCTAACGGAGCCCAATTTCAAAAGGTAATTAATATCATCAAATCAGATCCAGATCGGAAGGCAGTCGTTGTTTCTGCTCCCGGAACTCGCTTCAAAGGTGACGTGAAAGTTACCGACTTATTAATCGAGTATGCTAAAAAAGTTCTTGACCATGAAGACTTTTCTGACATTCTTAATCAAATTATTGATCGCTATCAAGAAATTGGTGAATCATTTAACGTTCAGACGAAACAGATTACCCAAATTGTCTCACAGTTAAGAGAATTACCTAATCAATCGTTTCCGGATTCTGCTCATCTAATGAGTACCTTTAAAGCTCAGGGAGAATACCTCAACGCGCAAATGTTGACGATGATTCTAAACCAACTTAAAATTCCCGCAAGGTTTATGGATCCAAAAGAAATTGGTTTTAAAGTCACCGGCGACGTTGCCGATGCGCAAATCAATCCAGTTACCTACGGAAACATCAGAAGATTTCGTGACGTTAAAGAAAAAATGATCTTTCCAGGATTTTTTGGGGTCAATGATGATAATCAAATCGCTACCTTTTCAAGAGGTGGTTCCGATATTACAGGCTCAATCGTAGCTCGTGGGCTTCAAGCTGATCTATACGAAAACTTTACCGATGTCAACGCAATCTATTCGGTTGACCCGAGGGTGGTTAAAAACCCGAAAGCTATCGACGTAATGACTTATAGAGAAATGAGAGAACTCTCGTATGCTGGTTTCTCAGTCTTTCATGATGAAGCCATCATTCCAGCAATCCAGGTCGGAATTCCAATCAACGTGAAAAATACATCGGCCCCTGATTTACCCGGAACCCTGATTGTTCCTGAAAATAAATTTCAACCAACTCGCGTAATTACTGGGGTAGCCAGTGCCAAGCACTTCTCAGCACTGTACATTCATCGCTATCTGCTTAACAAACAAGTGGGTTTTACCCTTAAGATTCTCAAAATTCTGTACAAATACAACGTGTCGTACGAACACATGCCTTCTGGAATCGATGACCTGACCATTATCTTTGATAAGGCCCAACTAAATGACCATATCGTCAAAGAAATTACAAGAGAAATCAAAGATGCCCTTCATCCCGATCAAATTCGTTGGATTAATGACTATGCCATCATCATGATCGTTGGGGAGGGAATGCAGTCTGATAATCACACCATTGAAAAAATCATTCGGCCCCTAACCGACAATGGCATCTCCATTCACATGATTAATCAAGGAGCTTCCAAGATTTCCGTGATGCTTGGAACTGACATTAAAGATTCAGATAAAGCCGTCAAGCTAATTTACAGAAACTTCTTTGACAACAACCGACTAATTTATTAGGAGACTAAATTATGACTAAATTACTTAAAGTACATGGATCCGAAAATCAATTCTTTATTTTGGATCAAACCGAATTAGACCAAAAACTAACTGACTCGGAACTTAAAAAACTTGCTCAAACCATTTCAGACCCCAAAAATCACATTTTAAACGGCGCCGATGGGGTTCTGGTAGTTGATTCATCAAACCACCCCAATGCACTGGGGAAAATGCGAGTCTTTAACGCCGATGGCAGTGAAGCTTCAATGTGTGGAAACGGACTTCGGACCGTTTCTCGGTACTTGTCACAAAAGTTTGGTCAGGATGCTTTCAAGGTTGAAACCAACGATGCAGATCTAGATGTGACAAAAGAGAGTGACATTGCACCTGGAGTTCCCGCCTTTAGTGTTCAGATCTCACCAATCTCATTTGACGCTAAGAGTCTGCCCCTTGAAAATATCAAAACACCACTGTTAGATCAGCCAGTCAATGATTTCATTTCTGGACTAGATTATTCAGCGGTCGCAGTGCCTAATCCTCATCTCATTAGTTTTATGAGTATGGATCAAGTTAAATCAGACGATTTAGTTAAGCTAGGCAAAATGCTAAACGGAAAAAACAAGTACTTTACGGACGGTGTCAACGTTAGTTTTGCTAACGTCATGGATCAAAATGAACTTTTCGTTCGAACCTTCGAACGGGGTGTAGGTCTTACAAATGCCTGTGGAACTGGAATGACGGCCACTAGTCTAATTTACGAAATCTTAACTCATGATTCGGACTTTGACGAAACCGTCAATATTTATAATCCAGGTGGGATGGTAAAAACTCACATAAAACGCAGTGGGGTTCACTACGATCTTCATTTGATTGGAAATGCGACTTTTACTAATGAGTTAAATATTAGTGAAAGTGACCTAAGAAACGTCAACCTCGATAATATTCAAATCACCGATACCGGTGAGGAGCAGGATTATCAAGACTTTGTCAAACAGCTTCAAACTAACTAAAAACCACATTGACACGAGGTCAATGTGGCTTTTACTTTCAATTAAGATACGATTCCCTTCAAAAGATGGGTGATGTGAAAGAACAGTTGAATCGCCAACTCGGCTAGTAAGAACCCAATCGCCAACGCTCCTGCAATCATCGCGACTTGCATTAAGTAAACAAACGCTAAGTGCGTGTTGCCCGTTGCAATGTATTTCATAACTTCATACGCCTGTCCACCGGGAACAAGCGGAACTAACGCTGGAATGTTAAAAACGATGATTGGCATTTTTTTGTACCGAGCTGCCAGCATTCCCAAGATCCCAATTGTAAACGCTCCAAAGACGTTTCCACCAACGTAACCACCAAAAATCGAATTGTAGGTTAGGTACACTAAATAGCTGGCAACCCCCACCAATCCACCTAGATTAAGAGCACGCGGTGGCACGTTGATCAAAATTGCAAAACAAAGGGTGGCAACGTAAACTCCAATTATTTTCACTAAAATTTCAATCATAAACACCCCTATCCAAACCACTTCAAAGCAAGTGCCACTCCAAATCCTAAAGCACACGCTCCCATAATGGCTTCCATTGCTCTAGCTGGTCCACTAACAAGGTTGCCAGACATTAAATCTCGGACCGCATTAGTAATTTGGACGCCAGGAACAAGCGGCATCACACTCCCAATAATCATATTATCCACACCACTTCCAAGTCCCAACTTTCGGGCTAGCATGGCTAACATGCCAATTGAAATGGCCGCAGTAAATTCGTTTATAAACTCAACTTTCACGATACGATTCAAATAGTCAAAAATAATCCAACCTAACATCCCAATCAGACAAGTAATAAAGAATACCGAATAATCACCACGAAAAACCACTTCAATGGATCCTGAAAGGACCGCAGCAGCTAACATTTTCATCCAGTACGGAAAATAAGTATCCAGATCACTAACGTGTTGCAATTCTTGATAGAACTGCTCTAACGTTGTCTTGTGTTCCGCAAAGCGTCGCGATAAATCGTTCACAGCCGTGATTTTTCTTAAGTCAAAAGCCCGCTTATCAATTTCAGTAATCTGAGTTTCTGAATTATCATTAACGGAAATCATAATTCCAGTAATCGTAATGTAAGTCTTCAAGTTTGGCATCCCAGCATTTCGTGCGATTCGCTTAATGGTGTCATTAACTCGTGTCATTTCTGACCCATTCTCAATCATGATTTTACCCGCCAACATACAGGTCTTAATGACCAAATCACTATAATTACGAAAACGCGAATCCGGATCCAGTTGATTCTTCCCAAACATGCGACTCACCCCTTTTCTTTAATATTTCTAGCATATCAAAATATAAGTAAAAAATCTCATTGAGTTTTCGTTACAAAAAACTATTTTACGAATGGTATCCAGACAGATATAATTAAATTAGATTTGTAACGGTATCATACAGGAGGAAAAATATGAGTGACAATGTAAAGTTTAGTGATTTAAGTGAGCAGGCACAAAAAAAGGTTGTTAACGATTTTGTTCCTTTCTACATCAAACTATTTAGGAACAACAACCTGGAAGTTATGAGTACTTTTGACGGTGAATCTGGTGTAATTGCTGATTTAAACCGTGAAATCGTCACTCTGAGTAATAATAGTCCACGAGACGTTGTCGCTGACATCATTGAACTTGACTATGGTGATTTCGCAATCCTTTTAAGTAAATTAAGTCAGACTTACTTTGAAAACGGTAACCCCACCACTGATTGGTCAGAATGGTATGTTAACGAAACCAATAAATTAGATCCAGACAGCACTTTATAGATCACTTTAAAATCACAAAAAAACAGTTTCTTTCTCTAGTAGAAAGAAACTGTTTTTTTATATGTCTTTGCCGTTATCGTAAAATAAATCATCATGTCTTCCCCGGTCAACTTCTGGTTGAATCGTGACATGGTCAATGTGATACTTACTCTTCAATAATTTATTAATCTTATCGTAAATTAATTGGACCTGATCTAAGGGCATATTTTTCATATTAACGTGAGCCGAAAAAACGATGCTGTTTTCATCCACCATCATCGCATGCACGTGGTGAACACCAGTCACCCCATCAATTTTTAATAGATCTTTTTTAATGGCAGCGTAATTCAGTTTGGGTGCACTTTCCATCAAAATCCCCACTGTTTTCCTAATGATGGGCCAACTCTCCCACATAATGTAAAGTGCCACTAGGATGGTCACAATTGGATCCACAATTGTCCAATTCAAGAAAGCAATTAAGATTCCACCAATAATAATTCCAAGCGATGACAACGAATCACTCAACAAGTGGAGGTAGGTGGCTCTCATGTTCAAGTTGTGCTTAGCGCCTTTATTTAACAAAAAAGCAGAAAAGAAGTTGGCCACAGTTCCGACAACTGCAACCACCAGCATTACTGGCCCATTAATTGTTTCTGGATGTGAAATTCGCTTAACAGCTTCAATAATCAAAAAAAGCGAAATTAAAATCAAAAACAATGAATTCAAGAACGCCGAAATAATTTCAGCTCGTTTAAAGCCATAAGTGTTCTGTTTGGTTTGTTGTTTTTTACTTATTCGATGAGCAATATAGCTCAATACAATTGAAATGGAATCCCCCAAATTATGGAAGGCGTCCGAAAGAAGTGACAAACTTCCCGAGAAGATCCCACCCAAAAATTCAAGAATCGTAATGACTGCATTTAATACCGTTACTTCGAAAAATCTCATTCCAGATAATTGATCATTATTCATAATCTTTCTCCTTTAATTCGACTTAAAAAATGTTCCCTGTATAGTGACTCTCTGGCATCTTAGTAAAATCATAAGCCTGGAGTTGCTCGCCGTTTTTCAGGTAAGCATGCAAACTTTCTGAGATCATTAGGTTAAGTGGTTCATCTTTTTGCTGAAAAACCACAACGGGCTTTCCCATTTGAACCCCCGCACCAATCTCATACGCAGTACCACTATCAACATTACTACCACCAAAATCAACCACAGCCACCACTGCTTCAGCTGCTTCTAGATTTTCCATGTCACGATGATAGATCTCGTTCGCCCACGGAAGGGTAAACTGCTCATTTTCAGCGTCCTGATGTTTACGTGGCGAATAAAAATCAGTCACCGTTGGATTTGCCTCTAATGCGTGTTCAACAACTTCAATTCTTTGAATTTGTTTGTTACTAAAAAATGGACTTGCTAAATAAATTTGGGCCATGTTAACTCTCCTATTTTCTGTTTAGTCTTCTACCATTCGCCATTCACCCTCGCCAGCTTTTGAAATTAAATTCAAAAAGTGAAGAGCTTCTTTCGCTTGGTCCTGATCGTGTTTATATAATTCGTTTAATCCGGCACCCGTATTAACTGGTCGTGACAGATCAAACTGACCTTTTTTACCAGACTGACCAGTTGCCATTGCTACCACAATCTCGCCACTATTAACCCTGGTGACAATGAAGAAAATGGTAAAATCATCGTCTTTTTTCATGTAAGCAGGCATTGCCCAAATGTCGTCAGCAATTTGCTGCATCTCATAATCTTTGAACTTATAGTCAAGGTGATTCTTCTCATTCACCGGCTTATTAAGTACAAATATCATTTTATCAAAGGATTTTTCACCTAACTGGATGTTATCTTCCACGGAACATTCTCCTTACTTTACTAACTTTATTGTAGCAAATTTTAAAAAATTTACATACTAATTTTTGGAAATTACCTTTTCCATATCATCAGGCAACTTGGCTTCAAAATTTAACTGCCGTCCTTGAAACGGATCAAAGAAAGAAAGCGTAAAAGCATGTAACGCCTGGCGTTTAATTCCCCGATCAAGTGGACCATGATAAAGTTCATCACCAAGCAGCCGGTGACCAATTGATGTCATGTGAACCCGAATCTGATGGGTACGCCCAGTGTGAAGTTTAATTTCTAATAGTGATGCATCACTTAAGTCTTTTTTAACCCAGTATTCCGTCTGTGCGGCCTTTCCCGACGTAGTCACTTGTCTCGCAAAGTTATCACCAATTCGCCCAATTGGCTGGTCAATGATTCCGTGCTTTTGTGTCATTTTGCCAGAAACGATTGCTAGGTATCGCTTATCAATTTCATGACGATTCAGCTCTTCATTGGCATAACTATTTGCCAAACGATTTTTAGCAACTAAGACCACTCCACTAGTAAACCGATCCAAACGTGTAATAATGTGCGGTCGTAAATTTGCGGCCTCTTCGTTTATTAAATGGCCTTTAATCCGATTCACCAGTGTATCGGATTGGTTGCTTGGGCCTGGAACCGACGTTAACCCAGCTTCTTTATTAACCACTAGCCAATTCTCATCTTCGTAAATTATATTAATTGGTTCAAAACTAACCGCAATTCGTGGATCAGATAATTCATTTGGGAGAAAGACAGAGACGACATCATCAAAGGAAACGTTAACCGATGGCTTGACGGTCTTAGCATTAATCTTAAAAGCATTTTTCGCTCGCTTTAAGTCTGCATACATCCGATGACTAATCCCATGTTGACTCAAAAAGGCCTTGAGCGATATGGGACTAGTATGAGAACTTTTAAAATTAACTTTCATGGTTTTTTGCTCCTTTGACCAAAATAAATAAGGCGATGCATCAAATGCACTGCCCTAATTAAATATTTTTCTGCGTAAAAATTTAATATCCCATACACCAACGGCTCCCATAGCTAGTAGAATAATTCCACAAACTACAAAGGTTAATGCGGGCTTATTGGAACTAAATACCGAATCAATCCCACCTAAAGCAATCGGTGCTAAAAAGATTCCACAATTACTACCAATCAACAAGATGGAAGTGGTTAAGTTCAGAGTTCCTTTGGATGAAATTTCAGTCGCAATGTTTAAAATGTAGGAAACCACAATCGCATCAAGAAAAGTTACTAGGAAAAAGCCAAGCGCCGCACTAAAGAACGAGTGTGATAACCCAATCCATAGCTGACAAAATCCACTAGCAATAATTCCGACGGGCAATAAATATTTCTTCAACTTCATCAGTGCCATACTGAAGACTATACCACCAACTAAGCCAAAGATTGGCGCAATACTGATAACAACCGCTGACTGTTGTGTGGAACCAATCCCGGTTCCTTCAATAAATTCAGCAATTCGAACGGTGGCACCCACATACGTAATTTGATATCCAGCAAGTAGCATGGTCCAGAAAAGAACATCAGTATTAATCTTTGGAAAGTATTTGTTTTTTCGTTCCGCTTGATAATGTTCCACTTTTGGTGGTGACGGAACAAAGAAGAAAAACAAGATGGCAACCGGAAATGCCAAGGTATAAATTAGAAAAGCACTATGCCAACCAAAATCAACCAGTAATGCACCAGCAACGTACGCTGAAATGGCATTACCCAACATCTCAAATCCACTTCTAACTCCCATCAGTTGATTCTTTTCTTTTCCCTTAAAGAAGGTTCCAATCAGACTAACGGCCAGTCCATTCAACAAACCAAGCCCAATTCCAAAAGCAAATCGTGAAATAAGCATTACATAATAATTAGTAACAAAAATAGGAATCACTCCAGCGATTCCGCTGACCAGCAACCCGAGTATAACGGTTCTTTTGGCACCAATCTTTTTAGCAATCCAACTACTTCCAAGCAGGAAGATGATCACTGCTAAAGCTGGCATGGTGGCAATTAACTCAATACTTGAATATGAATGCCCTGGAAATGCACGCTGCCATTGTGGTACTTCCGCTGAAACTGACAGTGATGACGCTAAAACTAACGAAACCGCCAACAACGAAAACTTCATCATCGGGGAATACTTTTTCTTTTGTTGATCCATGAACACCCACCATCCCTTGTTACTTAATTTATTACTTAATGGATCGATTATACAAAAAAAGAGTGGCAAATGAAAGCCACTCTTGCTTAATCGACTAATTAATTGTTTATTCTTTAATCTTTCCCATATGAAGGGTGAAAGCATTCACAGCCACAATGATGGTTGAAGCTGACATAATCAAGGCCCCAACGGCTGGCGAAAGGATAATTCCAATTGGAGCTAAGATCCCAGCAGCAAGTGGCATTGCAATGATATTGTAGCCAGCTCCCCACCAGAGGTTCTCAACCATTTTCCGGTTAGTTGCTCTGGCAAGGTCTAAGAAGTCAATGATATCTTCTGGATCACTTCTAACCAGTACAACGTCAGCCGATTCGATGGCAATGTCGGTTCCAGCACCGATGGCCACTCCAATGTTAGCACGTGATAAACTCGGAGCATCGTTGATACCGTCACCAACCATCATGACATCATTACCCTTATTCTGATACTCTTTGATGATTTCTTCCTTATTTTGTGGAAGTAGTTCGGACCGATAATCAATATCACCCAATTGATGAGCAACTCGCTTAGCAGCCAAGTCATTATCACCAGTGAGCATTACGGGGGTAATGTTCATTCTTCTAAGTGCCTTAATTAAGTCGATTGACTTAGGACGAAGAACATCTCCTTGGGCAATCACCCCAAGTACCTTATCATCACTTACCAAGTAACTAATCGAATTACCTTGACTAGCAAGATTATCAAATTGTTTATGATCGTAGTCCATGTGATTATCAGTTAGATACTTAGCCGTCACAATCTTATACTCTTTTCTGTCAATTTGTCCCGTTAGTCCAACTCCCTGAATGGCTTGGACGTTCTTGGCTGGGACGACGGAAACTTGCTCCTTTTTAGCCTTGGCTAGGATTCCAGCTGCTAGAGGATGACTAGAATTAGCTTCAAGATCAGCAAATTTAGTCAGAAGTTCTTCGTTACTCATATCGGAATCAGAGATTACATCATTGACTTGAAAGACTCCTTCAGTCAGAGTCCCAGTCTTATCCATAAAGACGTAATCCAAACGTTTAACCTCTTCAATTGACTGACGATTTCTGATTAACAGTCCATTCTGAGCGGCAATTGAGGTACTTCTAGCTACGACTAGTGGGATAGCTAAACCTAAAGCGTGGGGACATGCGATAACCAGGACCGTAATCATTCGTTGCAGTCCATAACTTAATCCGCTTAGAATCGTCCAAACGACCAATGCTAAAATTCCAATGATCAGGGCGCCATAGAACAACCAGCGCGAAACCTTGTCAGCTAACGTCTCCGCTTTTGATTTTTCCTTTTGAGCAGCTTGCACCATTTTAATAACTTGAGCTAGGTATCCATCTTTAGCAGTGGCGGTAACTTTGACTTGCATACTACCATCACCGTTGACGGATCCACCAATTACTTTACTTCCTTTTTTCTTAGTCACTGCCTTCGACTCACCAGTTACTAAGGCTTCGTTTACAGCACTAGTTCCAGAATCAACCACGCCGTCAGCTGGAACTTTTTCACCCGGTTGCACCAAAACAATGTCGCCAGCTTTTAACTGGTCTAGTTGAATATCCTTAGTTTCTCCGTTAGATTCAACCAAATGGGCTGTGCTTGGAAGTAGTGCAGCCATCTTTTTAAGCGCATCGCCAGCATTCATGACCGCATCCATTTCAATCCAGTGACCTAGTAGCATAATGACAATCAAGCTTGCTAGTTCCCAGAAGAAATTCATCACATGACCGTTTGGATTAATGAAGGTATTCATAATAAAAGCATACAAACTATAAAAGTACGAAGCTGAAATACCTAGTGTAATCAACGTCATCATTGCTGGAGCATGACTTTTCAACTCATTTTTGGCTCCACTAAAGAATGGTTGACCACCATAAAAGAACAGAATGGTTGAAAGAATCATTACAATCCAATCAGACCCCGGAAAAGTAATCTGAAACGGCAACTTCATCCCCATAAACGGAGAAAGTAATAAGATGGGAATCGTAATAATCAATGAAATCCAAAAGCGCCGTTTGAAGTTTCCCATGTTCATCATGTGGCCGCCGCCCATATCCATTGAACCGTTTCCCATGTTCATAGATCCATGGTCCATTTTCATCGAACCATGGTCCATTTTCATTTTAGAATTACCCTTCATGTTCATTTGACTATTATCATTGTCTTTGGGGTTCATATTTTTCATATTATGGTTATCATGATTCATATTCATTTTCCCCATTGAATCATGTTTTCCATTGTCCATATCCTTCATTAAAAAGCTCCTTTCTATTGACAATCCATGCCCATATCGCCTGGTAAACAGTTACAATCCACTTTATCGGGGGCGGTTTTTAGCTTTTGGCTCAAAACTTCACCCAACTTGTGAATATCACTCTTACTAATCTTACTTTGGTTAATCAAATCCATAATGGTCTGGCCTTTACGCATGTCGCACATTTGTTCAAAAAGTTCTTCAGCACTTAGATTCATCGCATTCTGTTCGTTAACAGTGGGCGAATAAACGAAATAGCCTCCCTTTTTAGAACGAGTTAACAAACCTTTCTTAACCAATCGACTAAGTAACGTTTTAATCGTTGACTCTTTCCAATCACGTTTTTTCGTAATCGTGTCAATGATTTTTCGTGATGAGCTATCTCCCATCGTCCAAATCAACCGCATAATTTGCCATTCAGCGGGCGTAATTTCTTCAATTTTTTTGGTTTGATCCAAATAATTCACCTCCAATTCATGGTTTACATCTGTAAATTCAATATTAATCATAATCTACATCTGTAAACTTTGCAACCATTTAATCTATTTCTCAATAAAAAATCGCTCAATCATTGAATTATAACGATCGAGCGATTTTTATTTTAATATTTCCTAAGATAAACTTTATCAACGATGTGCCCCACACCTTTATGAATAATAAGGTTGGCTCTTTCACGTGTTGGTAAAATGTACTCCTTTAAGTTCGGTAAATTGACGGTTTTCCAAACGTTTCCCGCCATTTTAACCGCCTGTTCTGGCTCCTCTTTTGCGTACTTATAGTAATAATTAGTTGGATCCTGAAAAGCCGTTTTCATTAACTTCTTAAAACGATTAAGGTACCAAGTCTCAATCAGATCTGGATTAGCATCGATATAGATCGAAAAATCAGTAAAATCACCAATATAGAGTTTCTGATGATCAGGAATTTGAAGCGTGTTAATTCCTTCAATGATTAAAATGTCGGGATTAGTGATGACATCATAACGATGAGGAATAATGTCATACGTTTGATGAGAGTAGACTGGTGCTTTTACTTCTTTCACACCAGCCTTAATCTTAACCAAAAATTGAATCAATGATTCCATGTCATAGCTTTCAGGAAACCCTTTACGATCAAGAATGCCCTTTTCTTTTAAGACTTTCGTTGGATACAAAAAACCATCAGTCGTGATTAGTTGCGTCTTCATATCTGGTAATAAATCGGTAAAAAGGTATTGAAGCAGACGCGCTGCGGTTGATTTCCCCACAGCTACACTTCCCGAAATTCCGATGATAAATGGAATTTTAGGCGTTTTACGTTTTAGAAAATCACTTTCAGTAAGCTCCCAATCTTGGTAATGCTTAGAAGCCAGTTCTAATAAGCGTACCAATGGCATGTAAATATCAGAAACATCGTCAAGTGAGATCTGATCATTAAAGGCCTTTAATCTTTCCAAATTAGCCTGTGTAATTGGAGCAGATTCATTTGGATAAAACTGTTTCCATTCATTTTTACTAAATTCATAGAAATCCTTCAACAAAACTCACCTACTTGGTTACTAAATCATACTCATCCTTTGGAACGTCCTTAAACGTTGGTGATAACTCCCCAACTGAAATCACGTCCAGGCGGTGCATAGCACGACTACAAATTGTGTACACTAACTGGTCATCACGCTCCGTTGGATATTCTTCTTTAGAACCATTCCACATTACAACGGCGTCAAACTCAAGTCCCTTAGCTAGATAGGCCGGAACAACAATAACACCCTTGACCAACCGCTGATTTTCGGTTTGAATCAACGTGGATTTAATCCCATCTTTTTTTAGCTCATCATGAACTCGTCGACACTCGTCTAACGATTTAGCAATGACGGCCGTGGTATCACTCGCCTGATCATTTGCCTGAATCGTATTCTTTAAAACGTTTATTCCCTTATTAAAATCTTTGACAACGTTAATTTTAGGAAGTTCACCACTTCTAGCAAACGACTGGATCTTACTGCCATCTGGGATCAGATGCTTGGTAAAATCAGTGATTTGTTCAGTTGAACGATAAGACTTATTAAGTTCGATTACCTTGGTCTTCTCGGGATCAAACATCGTCTTCATTTCCCGCAAAAGGCTATTGCTACTCTCATGGGTGAAGATCGCTTGGTTGAGGTCTCCTAGTAAAGTAAACTTCGCCCTTGGAAAATTAAACTTGAGGTAAGCCAACTGAAATGGAGTATAGTCTTGAACTTCATCGGCAAACAAATAACGCATGTGGATATCAGGACGTTTTCCAGATATTAAATCATACAAGTAAAGATAAATTGAAATATCAGCATCACTAATTTTGCCATTCTTTAATCGCTCAATTGATTTTTCAACCCCGTCATTCCATTCTTGTTCATCAATTCCATACTTGCTCAAGTCGGTAATTCTAGGAACGTTTCTGATTAGATTAACGAACTGGCGATTGATACTAACAAATCGACCGCGAGTAATGGCCTTTCTAACGTTTCTAAAAGCGTTTTGGACAATCTTTTTAGCCAAAAAGTTATATTCCTTATCGGGATTATCCATACTTTCGCCATATTTAGCGTAAATTGCCTGAAGTTGTTGCTGGTCAAGTCCTTCAATGGTTTCTTCGACCCACTTCTTTTTCATCTCACTCCCAATGTGACGATTTAAAATCTTATTCAGTTCTTCCTTGGTAGCTTCCAAACGATTCCGTAAGTTATAGTTTTCGTTAAAACGATAGTAGATTTCACTAATATCTTCCTTAGAAATAAAGATATTATCTTCAAATTTAATGTCTTTGAACTGAAAGTTTTCCTTATTTAAATGATGAGCGTACGTTCCAACTAGATCAAAGAAATCCAAGCTGTTTTTGAAGTCAACCACCTTTTGTTGGTGTTTTTCATGAGTTTCGACAAAACGTTCACCAATGGTTTCAACCTCCAAGTGGGGAACTCGTCGGTTGGTGTATTGGTAGTACGTCATCTGAACCATATTTTGTTCCCCTAACTCGGGTAAGACCTCATTGATGTAGTCATTAAAAAGTTGGTTGGGGGAAAATAAGATTACTTGTCCAGAATTCAAATTACCACGATAACGATAAAGTAAGTATGCAATTCGTTGCAAAACAGCAGCCGTTTTTCCTGACCCGGCCGCTCCTTGAACAAAAAGCAAATCAGAATCAGTATCACGAATGATCTGGTTCTGCTCTTTTTGAATCGTGGTAACGATGCTCTTCATTTTGGTATCAGACTGATGACTGAGATTTTCTAGAAGTAAGTTGTCTCCAAGGGCTTCGTCTGTATCAAAGATGGTTTCAATCTTACCGTTCTTGATCTCAATCTGTCGCTTTAACTTGACGTCAACCTTTTGGGGACCAGCCGGTGAATCATACGTCATTTCACCAATTCCACTATCATAGTAAATACTGGAAATAGGTGCCCGCCAGTCGTACACCAGATAATCGTCAGGATTATCGGTAAATGACGCTAGGCCAATGTAAATGGTTTCAGTGTGTTTCTCGCCTTCTTCGTGAAAATCAATTCGAGCAAAGTATGGATTTTGATCCAGCCGTTTTAGCGTATCAAGATCCTTTGCGGCGTTCTTCCAGCGGTTCTCACGTTCCGAAAGTAATTGCTGTTGCTGTCTAACCGAGACACCCGTCTCCATCTGTCCACTATATGTACTTGTCTTTAAACGAACATCGTTAAAAAAGTTCTTTTGGATTTCCGATTGGTCACCCTTCGCTTTTTTAATTTTTTTAGCAGCATCGACCTCTGCCATTTCAATTTTGCTTTCAACAAAATCAAGGTGTTTCTGTTCTTCATCTTTAATTGAATTTTCCAACGGATAATCCCTCCTGCTTGCTAAACTTGATTAAATATTCTAACATATTAACTCAACTGAACAAAATATATAAACCAAGGTGATCGTAATATGGACTCAATCTCATTAGTAATTGTTCTACTTGCGGCCCTAATAACTCCATTAGTGATGGCACGATTCCACATTTCAATGCTGCCAACCGCAGTCGTTGAAATTTTAGTTGGAATCATATTAGGACCCAGTTTATTCAACATCGTTTCCGACTCAAACATTTTATCCATTCTTTCCAAGATTGGTGTGATCGTCCTACTGTTTTTGAGTGGAATGGAAATCGATTTTTCCTTATTTAAACCCAAAAACAAAAATCCCAGTGAACTAGAAAAAAAATCAAGCAAAACTGCTCCACGATTTTCATCCGTTCAACTAGCCTTTATGGGGTATGCAACGGTTATCATTCTAGCATTAATCCTAGGATACTTCTGTAAACTAACTGGACTATTCAGTGACTTCTGGTTAGCTTCAATCTTGTTTGCTACCATTTCACTTGGCGTGGTCATCGCAGCCTTAAAGGAAAAAGACGTCACTGGAAGCGCCTTTGGCCAAACCATCCTGTTAATCGCTGCCCTTGGTGAAGTTTTACCGATCTTTGCCCTGACGATCTACGCATCGGTATTTGGATCCGACAGTAAGTCACTATGGCTCATCCTGATTCTATTTGTGGTAGCGGGCTTTTTATTGTGGTGGTTTAAACGTTTCTTCAAGGTTTCAGACCAAATCAATAAATCAACCACTCAGATTGACATTCGGCTAGCTTTCTTCATCATTGTTTTACTATCAACGATTGCCGTCTTTGTTGGATCAGAGGACATCTTAGGGGCATTCATCGGTGGAATGGTCTATAAATTACTACAACCATCCGAAACCACGAAAGATCGATTGGATTCAATCGGATATGGGCTCTTCATTCCAGTCTTCTTTATCATGAGTGGTGTTGGTTTGAATGTCAAAGAGTTGCTGTCAAACCCAGCGACTTTGGTTCTAATCCCTGTTTTCTTTGCTAGTTACATCATCGCGAAGTTGGGACTTTATCCCATCTTTAGGTTACGTTTCAATAAGCAAAACTCACTGGCTGGAATGGCCCTTCCGAGTGCAACCATCACCATGGTTCTTGCAATCCTCCAAGTTGCTAAGGGGATGAAAGTGATCACATCTCAACAGTCGGGGGCATTTTTGCTTGCAGCAATTATTACCTGTATCATTGGCCCACTGGTCTTTAACAAGGCCTTTAAAGTCGAACCAGAAACCTATCCTAAGATTAAGGTTAATTTCTTTGGGGTTAACTTAACTACCATCCCAGTCGCTCAACAACTTTCAACTGGGTGGTACGACGTTAACGTATACACTGATAATCAGGAGCACTACCGCTCCTATAACAGTCAGGCTAACGTTCATCTTGTTTCTAAGCTTGACCCAAGATTTTTAATTGACAACGGCTATTTTGACTGCGATATCGTCGTCATGGCCTACTTTGATTCAGAGAAAAGTTACGAGTTGGCCAAGTCAGCTAAAAAGTACGGTGTCAAACGGGTTATCGCTCGTTTTGAAAATCGCGATGTCCTTGATAAGCATCAAGATGAACTCCTTTCTCTAGGAGTTGAGATATATAACAACCTTGCCGTCAACATTGCCATGCTAAGAGAGTTGATTGAGGTCCCGTCAACATTTAAGATGATTGAATCTAACGAATCAGTTCTCCATGAAGTTAAACTAACTAATCCGAGTTTGGCTAACATAGCAGTCAAAGACCTTCCCTTTAGTAGTGACATTACCATTAACGAAATCTTTCGCGACCATAAACTACTTCATCCGACCGGTGAGACGATCCTAAGATTAGGTGATCAAATTATTTTCTCAGCCCAAAAGGGAACTGGAATTCAAATCAGAAGTGATTTTAACCCGGAAGCATCACAAAATTAGATTAATTAATCCACTGACTAAGATGATGTCAGTGGATTTTTTATCGCGTTCATGATGATTTACGCAAAACAATATAATGATTATTTCAAATGATTACTAAATTATACCAATTCCATCCGTCCCGTTTATCTTGGACGTTAAAATATGCTAGAATTAAGCAACTAGTGAATCAGGGGGAAATAAAAATGACTTCAATCAATTTATATTTTGTCAGACACGGCCAAACATATTTGAATCGTTACCATCGTTTACAGGGATGGGCAGACTCAGCTTTAACCGATAAGGGAATCACCGATGCAATCGATGCTGGAAAACACCTTAATAAGGTTGATTTCAACAAGGCATATAGTAGTGATACCAAAAGGGCCCGTGACACCGCGGAACTAATCCTAAAAGAAAATCCATCAGGACTAGTTGAACCGATCGAAATGGAAAACCTCAGAGAAGAGAATTTTGGATACTTTGAGGGCAATGACATGGGACAAGTTTGGCACATCATTGGGGGGCCATCTGGCGCTGATTCATACAGTCAAATGATCGCCACTTATACGATGGAAAAGACCCGCGACATGATTGCTGACGCCGATCCATACGGGGATGCCGAAAATGATTCACAGTTTTGGAAACGAGTTCAAACTGGGCTGGACGAAATCGTTAACAACGCTGAAGATGGTGATGATATTCTCATTACTGCTCATGGAACTCTCATTCGAAGTATCGTTAGTCGTTTTAGTGACATCGATATTAGTGAACCCATTCAGAATGGCAGCGTCACTAAAGTTGATTATAAAGATGGCGATTATATTATCAAATACTATAACAACATTTCAGATCCAGTCTAAAGGAGTATAAATGATCGACAACTTTACTGATGTAATTACAATTGGTTTAGATTTAAATGATGCTAATTTTCAGTACTCAATGGAGGAACTTAACAACTTAGTCACCGCGAACAACATGCATAGCGTTGAAACTGTGACCCAAAAGTTGGATCACCCTGATCCAGCAACCTACTTCGGCAAAGGTAAGGTTGAATTTCTAGAACAACTCGTCAAAACGTCTGGGACAGATATCATTGTGGCAAACGATGAACTCAGTCCTAGTCAAATTCGAAACCTTGAAAAATTAACCAACGCTAAAATCATTGACCGAACTGGGCTAATTTTGGAGATCTTCGCCAATCGAGCTCGTTCTCGTGAAGCCAAGTTACAGGTCCAATTGGCCAAACTAAACTATCAACTCCCAAGGCTCCGTACTAGTGCTAGTCAACGATTAGACCAACAGTCTGCTGGTGGCGGACTAGCTAACCGTGGTGCTGGTGAAACCCAAATTGAATTGAATCGTCGAACCATTCAACATCAAATCACGCACGTTCGTCACGAATTAAAGGAAATTGACAAATCATACGACACTCAAAGTAAAAAGCGCAAACAAAACGATTTGAAAACCATTGCTCTTGTTGGTTACACCAACGCAGGCAAATCCACGATTATGAATCAACTGGTAAAACGATTTGGTGAAAACGAGGAGAAAGAAGTTACCGTTAAAAACATGCTATTTGCCACCTTGGACACCAGCGTGCGAAAGATTGAGCTGCCAAACCATAAACGTTTCCTTGCAACCGACACGGTTGGTTTTGTCAGTCAACTTCCGCATCAACTAATTCAAGCCTTTAAATCAACTTTAAAAGAGGCAAGCAACGCTGATATCTTGGTACAGGTAGTTGACTACTCTGACCCAAATCAAGAACTAATGATGCAAACTACTGAAAAAACTCTAAGAGAAATCGGGGTCCCCGACATTAACATGATTAAGGTCTTTAATAAGGCTGATAAGAGTGGAGAAAATTATCCCGTTCGTGAAGGCAATAACATCATCATGTCAGCTCTTGACCCTGATTCAATTAATTTATTAATTGACATAATTTCTCAAAACTTGTTTAAAGATTACGTCAAAAAGACGTACCTCATCCCTTTCAATAGTGGCCAAGTAGTTTCGGACCTAAATGAAAACGAAACGGTTTATCAGACTGACTACACCGATCAGGGAACGAGGTTGAAAGTTGAACTTCCTGAAACATCGGCCAAAAAATACCAAAAATACGAAGTTAATTAATAAAATTACATTGACATTTAATATGGATCGCGGTTAAATGGTCCTATACTAATTTAAGAGAACAATATTTAAAGAAACCGCCCAAGAGAAGCCGACGTTATTCTGGAAGTTGGCTGACTAATCTTTATTTAACCACCTCTTAAAACACATTAATACACAACAAAAAGCGCTCTGAAAATTTCAGAGAATTTTGGGTGGAACCGCGCACATTTGCGTCCCTGACATTTAGTTGTCAGGGACTTTTTTTATTCTCAAAGGGAGGAATTTTATATGAAGAAACCAAAAGAAGAGTCCAATGTAAAGTTAAACCGTTCTTTAGGAATTTGGTCCGCACTCTCACTTGTAGTTGGAACCATCATCGGAGTTGGAATCTTTGTTAGACAAGCTGCCGTTCTAAACGATGCAGGATCAGCAAATGGTGCCATGCTGGCTTGGCTAGCCGGGGGACTTCTGACTTTAGCCGCAGGCCTTTCAATTGCCGAGATTGCCTCGCAAATTCCAGAAACCGGTGGACTATATGCATACATGGAAGTCATTTATAACAAGTTTTGGGGGTTTTTATCTGGATGGATGCAGATTATTGTTTATGGTCCCGCAATGATCGCTTCACTTGGAGCTTATCTCGCCATCTTATTAGGTGACTTTTTCCATATTTCACCAGAATGGAACATTCCGATAGCTATCATTGCAGTTGTTGCGGTTGGTCTATTAAATACCTTTCCCAATCGATTTGGAGCTGCTTTTTCAATTATTACCACAATTTGTAAGCTCGTCCCAGTCGCAGCGCTTATTATCTTCGGACTTTTCTTTGGTCACGCCAATGCTTTTACTCAAAGTGTTAGTGACGTCCACTCCTCAGTTGGTGGTTTTGGAGTTGCCATGTTAGCCACTCTATTTGCCTTTGATGGGTGGATCCTAGTTGCTAACCTTGGTGGAGAAATCAAAAATCCTAAAAAGATGCTACCACGTGCTATCACCTTCGGAATTTTAATTGTCATTGCCATTTATATGCTAGTTTCATACGGTGTTTTAAAAAGCATTGGTCCCGAGAAAATTCATGATCTTGGAACAAATGCCATTCCATACATGGCTAACAAAGATTTTGGAATGATCGGTGGGAAGATTTTAAGTATCGGTATCATCATCTCAATCATCGGTTGCATGAACGGAAAAATCATGACCTTTCCCCGTATCATGTATGCCATGGCGAAAGAAAATCAACTTCCGTTCTCTAAGCAGTTAGCTTACCTCAATCCAAAGACCAGAACGCCAGTGGTATCAATTGCTGCTGTTCTGATCATTGTAATTATCATGATCTGTTTCTTTGATGCCGATCGGCTCTCAGAACTATGTATCTTTACTGTCTATTGTTTTTACGTGATGGCGTTCTTCGGCGTTTTCATCCTTAGAAAACGTCACCCCGACCGAAAGCGAGTCTTCTCAGTTCCACTATATCCATTCACACCAATCGTAGCTATTTTGGCATCCCTTTTCGTAATCTGTTCAGAAATTGGATCAGACTTCATTGGGGTCGTTTGCTCACTGGGAATCGTTGCACTCGGGATTCCAATCTATTACTTTGAAGTTACTCTCAAAAGAAATAAGGCTAAAAAATAAGAGATCTCAAACGAGATCTCTTATTTTTTCTGATATGCAATTTTAATCTGAACCGCATAGTCGTCAGCTCCATCAATTAAGCCGGCTCGACCAGAAGTCTTGTATTTTCCTCCAACCAGAAAGGCTTCAGCTAGATACAACTTGACTTTATTCTTATCGATTTTTTGAATATCTTCAAAACCAGCCTTAACAATGTGGCCAACGGGTTCACAATTAACCTGATTCATTCCGGCATAGACTTCATACTTTCCGTTTTCTTCTCTTAAATCAAAGTAAGGGATTAACACTCCATCACCCAAAGCGTAAACGCGATGCTTAGGATTAGCTTTAATTTCGGAAAGAAGCGCCCGATCGCCCAGTCCATTGTAATCATCACTCGCTACTTTTTTGGTGATCATGGTATCAGCTAACTGATGAACGTTATGGTGCTCACTAATTGTCGATTCCAATTTAGCTGGCATCGTTTTTCTTTCATCAAATAAACCGTTGGCCGGAATATTACGATAACGACGACTTCCACTACGAGCCTCGGTTTGCTGATCAGTTTCCTTGGGCTGAATGTGCAAGACCTTATTAATGACCGGGGTAACATCAAACTTCGCCCGTTTTTTAGTAAAGTAATACATGATGTTTAGGTACAAGAAGTACGCTAAAATCAAGACAACTAAGAAGACCAGCAACCCCCTAATCATAAAGCCATTTACAACAAAACGGTAGGCAACGTACAAAAGGTAAAAGTCGCCTAGAATCCCTAAAATTACGTAAATTCGGCTTTTAGTGTTTGTTTCAATCGTTATATATCCAAGATAATGATTAATAATATCTAGAAAACTAAACATTAATGTTCACCCCCAGGATTAGTCGTATTGGCTTGGGTATTATTCTGAGTATTGTTAGAAGTAGTCCCCGTACCGTTATTAGCATTGCCGTTATTTCCGGTATTCTGACTTGATTTTTCGGCATTTCCACCGTTATTATCAGTTGCCTTTTGATTGTTATTACCAGTCTCCGAATTATTGCCATTCGTGCTGGTCGAATTATTTTGCTCCTGTCCACCAGAAGTTGCTTTCCCTTGTTCATTATTTGGTGACTTACTATTACCATCGTTATTGTTATTATTCATATTATCTTGTTTAGTCCCAGAACTATTGGATTCATTTTTACTATTATCGTCATTAGAATTCGAGTTCTGGCTCTTAGTACCCTTATCGTTATCATCATTCTTCTTAAAGTCAAAAATAGAACGTTTCTGGCTTTGATGGGTAGTGACTTTAGCACCCTCGTGGGTATTGGTTGCTTTATTGACAACAATATTAGTGGCTCCTAACGCTAAACAAATTGAAATAATGGCAAATGGAGTAAGAAATGGTGGCACTCGATTTGGCATTTAATCATCCTCTCAACGTATATTCTCTTTTGTGAAGCTTAATTATTGCACTTAAAAGTAAAGAATTTATTCCAGTCGATAAAAGAATTCTTTAAAGTTGGCTTTTTAGATTTAGTACAATTTGATCAATCTGATTCTTAGTTTGACTCCATTTCTCATTATCAATCACAATGGATCGATTTTTTAAAGCAGCTGGAAGCTTTAAATCACGCGCATCTTCTTTACTTTCCATTCGAACTTGAATCTGAGCCAGAGTATCCCCGCGATCAATCATGCGCTTTTTAAGCTCAGCCGGATCTTTAACTTTCAAAAAAATGACAACCGCTTCTACTCCTAATCGATCCTTGTACGTAATTGCACCCTTCGTGTCTAACACAATTGAAACAATGGGAGACTTTAAAAAAGCGCGATCTAACCCTTCGTATGATGATCCATAACAGTGCCCCGAATATCTTACTGATTCTAAAAGATGAAGTTTTTTAAAACTTGTCGGTGATTCAAAATAATAATCCACTCCATCTTGCTCTTGATCCCGTGGTGCTCTGGTCGTATGGGTAATCACCTTAGGAATTCCATACTTTTTCATTAAATAATCCGAGATGGTGGTCTTACCGGTGCCAGCGGCTCCAGTAATCACAATTACAAATCGTTTATTTGACATAGTGGTCCTCAATGTATTCATTGGCCTTTTTAAGTGGTGGAAGTAAGTTATCGTATGTGACTAACTTCAAAGCTTCTTCGTAAGTGCACCAACGATCCTCACTAATTTCTTCCTTCTGTCTGGTAACCGAAGTGCCAACCGGAACCTCCGTCACAAAGAAAGTTACTACTTTGTGGTGGCCATTCTTCATGTCATACTCGACCTTTACATCAAAACCATCATCAATCTCACCATGAATTCCCGTTTCTTCTCTTAATTCACGTTTAGCGGCCTGTTGTAATGTCTCGTTTCCCTCGACGTGCCCCTTGGGATATCCCCAAAAATCACTAGTTGCACTTTTTAAAAGTAAATATAGTGGTTGATTTTCCTTAAGTTGAAAAACAATCGTTCCACCGTCAATTTCATTAATCATAAAAATGCCCCATTTATTTGTTTCTTTCATTGTACCAAAAAATCAAAAACTACACTGATTTAATACTGAACTTAAGCATAATTGGTGAAAGAATCGTCGAAAGTACAATTACCATAATAATTTCGGAGTACAGTTCAGAAGCAAGCAGATGACTAGCTAGTCCAATCTGAGCGACAATGAGAGCCATTTCACCTCTTGATACCATTCCGGCACCCACTATGTTGGCATCTTTTAGGGTCAATCCAGTTAATTTCGCTCCAATTCCACACCCAATCCATTTGGTAAGAACCGCTAAGGTCGTCATTACTACAACAATCAACCACGTGCTAGAGAGCCCCTTAAAACTCATCTCCATCCCAATTGCGGCAAAAAAGATTGGAATAAAGAAGGAATAACCAATTCGATTAGCACTTTGAATCACCTGATCATGAAGCGGCGTACGTCCAATTGCAATTCCAGCAAAGAAAGCCCCTAACACCGTGCTCAGATTGGCCGCTTCTGCCAGATATGCCATAATCAAACAAATGCTAATCCCCATAATCGACACGGCTGAATTGGCAGGAAGAAGGTCGGCTAACCGCATGAGCCAAGGTGCAATCCATTTAATGACAACAAAAATCAATCCAAAAAACAAGATTTGAAACGTAAACAGGACAAACAAATTTTTAGATCCTGATTCCGTCCCAAACACACTGGAAAAAACACTCAACAAAATAATTGAAATCACATCGTCAACTACCGCGGCCCCTAAAATGGTTGCTCCCGCGACCGATTTCAACTTGCCAAACTCCTGAAGCACTTCGACACTAATGGATACTGAAGTAGCCGAAAAGATCACTCCCCAAAAGAGCGCTCTTTCAATTCCTTGGCCTAGTAGTTGACCATAAAGGGTAAAAGCGACCACCGGTAAAATGACCCCACAGATAGCAACGCTAACGGCCGGCTTTAAGTACTTCTTGACCAACTCGAAATCACATTCTAATCCCGCAATAAACATCAAAAAGATGACCCCAATTTCGGATCCAACCGAAACCAGGTGATTTAAACTGACTAGGTGCAAAACCGCGGGTCCAATTAATAAGCCGGCCATAATCTCTCCTACCACCGCTGGCATCCCAATCCTTTGACTTAAAACTCCTAAAATCAACGTTGAAAGTAAAATCAATCCAATTGTTGCTAAATATTCCATATAACCTCCGTTATCCCTCAAAAAAAGCAGAGTTTGCCAATTTGACAAACTCCACTAATTTAATAAAACTTATGTTCTTTTATCATTTTCTTTGCATTGGGGTTAGGCTTGGACCTAGCTTCAAACAAGTAATAGGTAGCTCGTCTTTCCTCAAACATTTGGGCATGACTACTACGCAATTTATAATTCTTAATTAGCGCATCACGTCCACCCTTTCTAGAACCACTGCTCATGTACTTGTACAACTCAGCATTACTCTTGTTGCTTGTATTATCAACCCTAATTACCAACCATTGAACTTGTTTCTTTCGAACCACCTTGTTAGCTGATCTCATCATTTTAGGATAAGCGCGGCTAGGAATATTATTACGTTCGAAGAAGTAATGAGTTGGATATGCACCAGAACTGGTGTAAAAACCATTTTCTAAACGACTGTAAGTTAAAAGGGTCGGCGTTCCCTTACTTTCGTCTCTAATAATCTTTCCAAACGAAACTTGAGCAGGCTGTTGGTACTCACCTTTCTTAGGATTAAGAGTAACGTATAAGTTTTGGGGATGCAACTTCGAGTAAATAAAGTTATTGTTTGATCCAAGGACAAAGGTTAAGGCCATACATAGCGTTACGAAAACAAACGTCCAAGGGAGAGCGAGCTTTCTGTTAGATTCAAAGTGTCTGATAAAAAACACCAGTACAAAGATAGTTGTCACCATGATAAATGGGAAATAAGCTAATTGATAGTACTGATAGATTTTACCAAAGGTGTGACCGTAAACGGCTACAATCGCATTTACAATCATCATGAACAAGAAAAGCGACTTTGAAATTCCATCTTTAAAGATTTCATGGTCAAATAAAACATAGATTAAGCCCAAGAGACCAAAGACCACTGTGATCGGATACTGCGTCAGAAACTTCATAAAGAATCCAGTTGCCATCAGAATCTTAGTTGGTACAATTCCCGATGAACCGTAAACGGTCATGTTAATGGTAAAGTAAACGTGGATAAAGGACTTAAAACTCCCTGTTACTAAGAAATAAATCAACCATGGAATAAGTGCGATTAAGAAGCTGAGTCCACTAAAGAAAATCAATCGCCACATTTCTTTAAAGCGACGATGGTAAACGTAGAAGACAAACATAAAGACATAAAATCCAATCCATGGACCAAGTAAAGTGTACTTCGAAAAGAAGACCACTCCGACCATGAATCCCTGAATCATCCATTCCCACCATTTGATATCAAAATCATTTTGACAAGCCTTTAAAGCAACATAAATCAAATATAAAACGGCCGGGAACACGAAGAATTCAACCGAACCACCATAGTCATAAAATGGCTGAAGCACGGAAAAAACTGGCATGAACAATGAAATTACAAATGACCAATTTTGTGACAAGTATAATCTAGCAATCTTGTAAGACATGGTCATAATAATAATCATCGCAATAATCTCAAACGGTACCATCCCAACAAGCGATCGTTTTGTGATCAGTGAGGCTAGTCCGTAAAGCAAATAAACAAATGGCCCTTTTTGCTCAAAAACATCCTTATATGGAATGATTCCGTGAAACATCGCTTTACCGACAGTGAAAAAATTATTACTGTCGGGTGAGGTATCAAAATAATAGAACGGTGAAGCAAATGACAAAAGTAGAATTATGATAATACTCATTACTACAAACGTTAAACCAAATAAATAAGGTTTAGTTTTTAGTTTTTTTAACATACATTGTTCTTCCAATCATTAAGAATTTAAGCTCACACTCAATAATAAAAGCAATTATACCACATTCCTCCACTCAAACGCGGAGACGCCAGACTTCATAACCTTATTTTAAGATTATGCTTTTCTTTTTAGTAACCAATATACTGACTTCCGATTATTGGGAGCCTTTTGTTCATGAGTGGATACGACCCGATAATTCTCTAACAGGGTTTTGGATGCTGGCCTAGTAGAATCGTGTCTGCCAAAGTATGTTTTGATTGAATCAGCTTGATTGGTCTTTACGACAATCCATTCAACCGCCTTCTTTTTAACAACTTTATTTTGTGATTCGACCATTTTAGGGTTCTTATCATACGAGATATTGTTGATCTGGAAATAATACTGCGTGGGAAGTGCTCCTGAAACCGTGTACATGCCAAGATCAAGATATCCGTAGTTGAGAAGGGTTGGAGTTCCCTTACTCTCTTTTCTAATAATTTTGCCAAACTTCTTTTGCGCGGTCTGCGGATCACTAGGATCCAGTGTTTCCTGATTGTTATTCGGAAATAATTTTGATTTTTGAAAATTACCGTTAACCCCCATGGTAAAGAACAGGACTAAAAGCGTCATCAAAATAAACGTCGAAACAAGTCGCTTACTAGGCAATGTAATTTGCTTATAATTTAGTCCTTTAGCAATTAAAACGACCAACGTTACAAGAACGTACGGCATAAACGCTAATTGGTAATAGACGTATAGGGTGTCTGGGGTATAGCTGTAAACAGCAAAAAAAGCACTCACAAACATCATACACAAAAAAATATTCTTTTCCGCCCCATGGCTAAAGACGACAAAAAGAATTAACGGAATTGCACCCAAAACAAAGAGTTGCGGTTTATCAATTAAAAATTCACTAAAAATGGCCAGTGAGCCAGCAATCTTCGTGAAAATTCCACCATTAGCTGAGGTGCTATAAACCGTCATGTTGGAAACAAAATAAACATCGTAAAAGGCTTTAAACGAGTTAGTAACGAGAAAATAAATTCCCCAGGGTACTATCGCGGCCAAAAAACCAACGCCACTTGAAAGAATCATCTTAAAAAGACTACTAAACTTTTTATGATACAAATAAACCAGCGCAAAAATAATGTAAAAAGCAATCCAAGTGCCCAACAGCGTGTATTTAGATAAAAAAACCACCCCAACTAGGAATCCCTGAACTAACCAGTTCACGTTACTAATCGCAAAATGATTGTGGCATGCTTTAAAAGTTAAATAAATGGCCGATAAAATCATCGGAAAGACGAATTCTTCCGCCAGGCCACCATAGGTAAAATACTCTTGAAACATTAAGAAAAAGGGCGTTATAAGTGCCAAAATTGAAGCAGTTGGTTTACTAACGTATAAATGAGCGGTTTTAAAAACCAAAAATAACGAGGTTGCTAACGCAATTATTTCTGCTATGGTAATTCCAATAATCGAATAGTGACTGATTAAATAAGCGAGCCCATAAAGCAGATAAACGTATGGCCCCTTTTGCTCAAAAACATCCTTGTACGGAACTAGTCCGTGCATCATACCCTTGCCGACCGTAAAGAAACAGTTAACGTCGGGCGAATAATCAAAATAATAAAGTGGGGATGCGTAACTAAACATCCCAATAAAGATTAAGGCTACGACCACAAAAGCCAAAAAATAACAAACGTTTACATTTTTAATGAAACGTTTTATACGGAACTCCATTTCCGATCCTACTCCTTTTTAAACCGTTCCCATTATATCCTAGAATAATTGTTATGTACACGTTTGAACGTGTATCACACGGGTACGTTGATTCTTCCACACTTTTTTTACCATTTTAAAGTGTTATCATAATAATTAAACTAATTAGGTAGGTGAATGTTATGAAACAAGGAACTAAAATCATTACATTAGATAATGGTTACCACCTATGGACTAACACTCAAGGGACCGGAGACATTCATCTTCTCGCCCTTCATGGTGGCCCGGGTGGAACACATGAATACTGGGAAAACACTGCGAAACAACTGAAAAAACAAGGACTAAACGTCCAAGTTCACATGTACGATCAATTAGGTTCGTGGTACTCCGACACTCCCGATTTTGATGATCCGAAGGTAGCTAACAAGGTTTTAACCTACGACTACTTCCTTGACGAGGTTGAAGAGGTTAGACAAAAACTCGGAATCGATAAATTTTATTTGATTGGTCAATCTTGGGGTGGTGCTTTAGTTCAGATGTACGCCGCTAAATATGGTGATCACCTGAAAGGTGCCATTATTTCTTCAATGGTTGATCGGATCGGGGACTATACTGACCATTTAGCTCAAATTAGAGAAAAAGCGCTCACCCCCGAACAATTAGCGTACATGAAAAAATGCGAAGCAAATAACGATTACGATAACGATAAGTATCAGGAACTGGTCGAACTCTTAAACCGTGAATATGTGGATCGAAAGCAACCCCCTGCAATTGCCCACGTCATTGATACCATGAGCAAACCGATCTATAACGCCTTTCAGGGTGATAACGAATTTGTCATCACTGGAAAGTTAAAAGACTGGAACTTTACTGATCATTTAAAGGACATCAAAGTTCCAACACTGGTCACTTTTGGTGAACACGAAACCATGCCAATGGAAACCGGAAAACGAATGGCTAAAATGATTCCAAACGCTCAATTCGTTTCAACCCCAAACGGTGGTCATCACCACATGATTGATAATGCCCCCGTCTACTACGACCATTTGGCCAACTTCATTAGACAAGTTGAAAATGGAACTTTCAACCAAAAATAAGCAAACGAAAAGACACTTCAAAATGAAGTGCCTTTTTATTTTTGGTTTAAACTTAATTTTTCAACATCAATGGTCTTGTCAACCAATCCATCATAAAAACTGGCTTCATGACTAACAATGATGGCATTCCCAGGAAATTTAATAATTGCCCGTTTTAAAGCATTTTTAGTCTCATCGTCTAGGTGATTAGTCGGTTCATCCATGATTAAGAAATTGCTTTTTACAAATTCCATCAAAGCCAATTTGACCTTAGTTTGTTCTCCACCAGAAAGCTCACCAATTGGTTTCATGGCGTTAGCAGCGTCGAGTCCACAGCGACCCAGCTGGGAACGAATCTCCTTCTGTGTCAACTTGGGGTACTTGTCCTGAATGATTTGGAGGGGTGTCATCTTACTATTCGGCCAGATCAAGTCTTGACTGAAATAGTTAACCTTTGCGGATGGAGAAAAGTTAGCCTTTCCCCCCTTTGCCGGAATTTGTCCGAGGATTGATTTAATTAAGGTTGACTTTCCAACCCCATTAAAGCCCTGAAGCCCAACTTTCTGATCAGTATTAACGGAAAAGGTAACTGGCTTAAGTAACGGTTGATCGTAACCAACTGACAGTTGGTCAACCACTAGTGCGTTCTGGGATCCAGTATCAGCATACGGAAAGTCAAAAGAAGCTTGAATGTTACTTGAAGGTGGCTCAATCACATCCATTCGTTTTAACATCTTTTCCCGTGATTTAGCCATATTGGAATGACTTCCGGCCTTGTTTTTCTGAATAAAAGTTTTGGCCTTGGAGATCTCTTCTTGTTGTTTCTCGTACTCCCGCTGCTGGGTCATTTCTTTTTCGTCTTTTTGTCTCATGGCGGACTTGAAGTCACCACGGTACTTAGTGACCTTCCCAAACGCAACGTTCACGATACAATTCGTTACTTTTTCTAGAAAGTCGTAGTCATGGGAAATGATCATCGCTGCCCCATCAAAACTATTTAAATAATCTTCCAACCAATTAATGTGAGCCGTATCCAGATAGTTAGTCGGTTCATCAAGCAAAATTACATCGGGATGTTCCAAAATTAATTTCGCTAAAATAATCTTAGAGCGTTGTCCCCCACTCATTTCAGAAATGGTTTGGTCTCTTCCAATGTCGTCAAGACCCAATCCATTAATCACCTGCTCGACTTCAGTATCAATATCATAAAAATTACGAGATTCAAGTTGTTCTTGGATTCTTCCCGCTTGTTCAAGTAACTTTTCGTCCATATTGTCGGCATATTTTACGTACAAATCGCTCATATGCTGATTCATGTTGTAGAGGTCTGAAAAGGCAGTATGCAAAAAATCAATCAGTGTCATTCCCTTTGGAATATTAACGTACTGATCTAGGTAACCAACTTTGGTCCCCTTTTGCCATTTGATATCACCAGATAAGGGCAATTGCTTATTGGTTAAAATCTTAATCAAAGTTGATTTTCCAACCCCATTTTGGCCCACAATTCCCATGTGCTCACCTTTATTTAGCTGAAATGTAGCATCCGAGTACAGGTCTTTGTCGGCAAAACTCATACTTAGATTAGATACACTTAATAACGCCATTATATAATTCCCTCCATTATTTCATAACCTATACCGTAACACCGAATCGCAATCAACGTCAATCAGGTGAATTTGAGTGGTATAATTGTATGTACATTTTTAAAAAAGAGGAGTGCCTATGAAAATCAAAGATATTGATCACATCACCCTATTGGTAAATGACATCGAGAAATCGATGCGCTTTTACCATGAGGTTTTAGATTTACCAGTTGTGATCGAAACTGATTCTAGAATTGAATTTCAGCTGGGTCACCAACGACTCGTTTGTGTCACAAACAAGGAAGATAACGTTAAACCAGAAAATCCAACTCCTGGTTCTACCAGTTTCAGCGTGGTTGCAAGGGATCCACTTGACTCAATCCAGTCACATTTAGCCAACTACTTTATTGAAGTAGTTGCAGGACCGATCGAAAGTCAGGGACATAACGGTAAAATGAATTCACTATTTATCAATGATCCAGATAAAAATTTGATTGAAATTAGAGAGTATCAACGATAGGAATGAAAGGGAATACAACCCGGCTAAAATCCCCATCAAATAGTGTTTTTCAATTTTACAACCATAATCATTTTTGTTATATTCGTCGAATACGCAAAAAGAAAGGATACTTATGAAAAAAGAAAATTCGAAGGACAATTCAAATCAAAATGTTACTAAACCGAAAATGAGCCTTTTCAGTGTCACGATGCTGGCACTAAGCTCAATCATTGGTTCAGGATGGTTATTCGGTGCCTGGGAGGGTGCTAAAACCGCTGGTCCAGCTGCCATTATTTCGTGGATCATCGGTGCCGTTGTGATTGGTGCAATTGCGTTTAACTACATCGAATTAGGGACCATGTTCCCAGAAAGCGGAGGAATGAGTAAGTATGCCCAGTATACCCACGGACCGCTTCTAGGATTCATCTCATCATGGTCCAATTGGGTCTCACTTGTAACGCTGCTTCCAATCGAAGCGGTCGCTGCCGTTCAATACATGAGTTCATGGCCTTGGTCATGGGCCAACTGGACTCACGGGTTTTACGCCAATGGCACGGTTACTACCGAAGGGTTATTCGTCGTTTTTCTCTTCATCTTAGTGTTCACCCTGTTAAACTACTGGTCAGTCAACTTACTGACTCGTTTCACTACTTTGACTTCAATTTTTAAAATTGTGGTTCCAGTTCTTACCATTATTATGCTACTTGCTTCTGGTTTTCATCCCGGAAACTTTAACAACGTTCAAACTGGTGGATTTTTACCATACGGAACGGCTCCAATCTTTGCGGCTACCACCGTATCTGGAATCATCTTCTCTTATAATGCTTTTCAAACGGTTATAAACGTTGGTGATGAGATTACCAATCCTAAGAAAAACATCTGGCGGGGAATCGTTATTTCACTTTTAATCAGTATCATCATTTACGTCATGTTACAGTTCACATTCGTTGGTGTTATTGACCCGTCAACTTTAGCCAAATACGGTTGGCATGGTCTTAATTTCAGTTCACCATTTGCTGATTTAGCCATTATGTTGAACTTGAACTGGCTAGTAATTCTACTCTATTTAGATGCCTTCGTTTCACCCTTTGGGACCGGGGTATCATTTGTTGCTTCAACTAGTCGGACACTAGCAGCAATGACCGAAAATGGTCATATGCCAAAGTTTTTAGGTAAGATTAACCAAAAATGGGGAACTCCTAGAATCGCAATGATCGTAAACTGGATTGTCAGTTGTATCTTGGTATCAGTGTTCAGAAACTGGGCTGTTTTAGCCAGTGTTATTTCTACTTCAACCCTGATTGCCTACTTAACTGGTCCAGTTACCCTTGGATCATTACGTCTCCACGCTCCTCACTTCAAACGTCCAGTCAAAATTAGTTTTGCTGGAATCATGGCACCACTTGCCTTTGTTCTTGCTAGTTTGGCAATCTATTGGGCAATGTGGCCTACTACTATTGAAGTCATCCTTGTTATTATGCTGGGGCTGCCGTTTTACTTCTTCTACGAAAACAAGAACGGCTGGAAAAATACCCTGACCAAGTTTCGTGGAGGAGCTTGGATGGTCGCCTATTTAATCTTTATGTCAGCATTTTCGTATATCGGATCCGCACCATTCGGTGGTCAAAACTGGATTCATTACCCATATGATTTTATCGTAATTATTGTAGTTGCACTACTGTTCTTCTACTGGGGTGTCTTTAGTTATCAGCGCACTGGTAACATGCTTAACGCTAAAAGCGTCAATGAACAGGTCGATGATGATCAGGTCAACCATTAGTTAAGTTAATGCAAAATCATAAGGATTTTGTTATAATGCGTATGCATCTTGTTTTTCTTGAAATGGATGGAGGGATTCTTATGAATAGTCAAGATCCAGATTCGAGATACGAACGTTATGACTTTAATGCCGCAAATGGTCCAAAGCATCAAAAGAAAAACTTTAAGGCTTGGCCATGGGTTTTAGGACTAGTAGTAATCGTGATCCTGCTAGTCTTTGGAATTCACTTTCTGACAAGCGGCAGTGGGAATCGGATGAATGGATCCTCCACAAGTCAACAGAGTAGCAGAGCTATTCAATCAGAAAAGAAAGCAAAACACTTTAATAAGGCGGAACAAGCCACGACCAACAAGGAAGCGTCAGTAAACAGGGACCAACAAGCACCAACAAATCAAAGTGGGTCACAATCAGCAAACGAAAATAATTCCAATGGAAATAATTCAACGAGTGATTCTAGTTCGATGTTTGCTACACCAAAATCATTTGACTCGGTTCAAGACGCTAAAAACTATGCACACGCTACTCAAAGCAGTTGGTTAGCAGCTGGTTACTCTAACTTTACAATTGAGCGGAATGGTCAGGGCTTTTACACCTTGCAATTTGTTAAATAAGGAACTATTTATAGTTCCTTATTTTTTTATATTCAAATGAATTTGGTATAATGAAGTGTATAGGAGGTACTATTATGAAAATTAATACTCCACTTCAAAATGGATTTTTACCTGATAAGTATACTAAACACGCTGACCCAGATGAAATGTTAGATGGTAATCCAATCATTTCATTCCCGATCAAAATCTCTGATATCCCAAAAAACGCAAAGTCACTAGTAGTTATCCTACTCGACGATGATTCAATCCCAGTTTGTGGTTTTACTTACATTCATTGGGTGGCTGCTAACATTGATCCAAATATATCTGAAATACCAGAAAATGCTAGCCAAGATCAATCAATTAACATGACTTTGGGGAAAAATAGTTTAGCTGGTGGACTAGTACACGTTACTGATTCAAAATTAAATCAACACTACATTGGTCCTACTCCTCCCGATAAACCACACGATTATCAGTTGCATGTTTACGCCTTGGATCAAAAACTAGATTTAACCAACGGCTTTTGGCTTAATGAACTAAAGAAAAAAATGGCAGGACACGTCCTTGCCAGTGCCGAACAAATTTTACCAGTGAAAAACTAAAACGGAGGCTTTCATAATGCTAAATGGATACAAACACATTCTAGTACCAGTTGATGGATCAAAAGAAGCAGAGGCTGCTTTATACAAGGCGGCAGCGGTAGCACAAAGAAATAAAGGCCGAATTGACGTCTTAAACGTGATTAACACCACTAATTATGGATACAGCCTAGGAGTTGTTGATGGCAGTGTTATCACCCAAATCGTTAATGAAGAACTTAACTATTTAAAGGATTTAGTTAAGAAAGTCAAGGACCAAACTGGCATTGACGATATTCATATCCATGCTAGGTTTGGAAGTCCTAGAGAAGTAATTACTTACGAATTTCCCAAGGACCATCAAACCGATTTAATTATGATGGGAGCGACTGGTAAGGGTCGCTTGTACCGCATGCTTGAGGGTTCAGTTGCCGGATACGTTAACTCACATGCCGCCTGTGATGTGATTATTGTTAGAACCAACATGGAGAATACCCCAATCAAATAGTTAAGACTTATTTAAACAAAATAGCTAAGCCCTTGCGCTTGGCTATTTTTTATTGCCTTTTAAAGATCAATTCATTTCAACCATCTAGCTGAATCACGTTAATTGTTATATGATGTTAGATGTTAGTGTACAAATTTAAAATAATTAAAAGGAATGTTTGCAATGCACATCAAAAAAAGAAAACACACCAAATCATTCATTGCCCTCTTTATCGTCATCGTGATCGCCATCTTCGCCGGTGGCGGTTATTATTATTGGCATAACCATGGTAGTTTTCTCAGTAAATTAGACGTTAATCAAAGCGATACCGCTACTGTGTTCATTCCCGGACTAGGTGGAAATAACATCACGACTGGTTACATGGTTGACACCCTAAATCGTTACCACCTAGCAACCAAAACCTTACAACTGTACGTGAAAAAGGATGGAACCGTTAAGACCACTAAGCAGTTCCATAAGTTTGGTGCTGATAACCCGACCGTACAAATTGTCTTTCAGGACAATCATCATCCCTATTTTCAATCAACCCAAATGCCAAACGTAATGCGCTATTTGTACAAGAAGTACAACGTTCGTTCAGTTAACATGATTGGGCATTCGTCTGGGGGAAACATTATTTACTATTACCTAGCTCATTATCCCAATCTTAAAAACGTTCCAAAGGTTAAAAAGTTCATCTCGCTTGCAACGAACTATGCTCCAAACGATCCCGATGTAAAAAACCTACCAAAAGACCTTCAGATCCTTAATCTAGTTGGCGATATGAACCATTCTGGAACGGATGGCGAAGTTACAATGAAAAGTGAGATCCCAATGAAGAATCTTGTGACTGGCTACGTCAAAAGTTACAAGCTCTACGTATATCACGGAAACAGTTCCCAAGCTCAGCACACAATGCTGCACGAGAACCCATCCATCGTTAAGATCATCGCAGAATACTTCTTCACCGATAAGATGACCCAATAATTGGAGAATTTAATTAATGGCTTTAACCAATAAAAATCATTTATATCAGCTCGTGTACGTGCTGAGTTACGTTATTTTTCTGGCATCATCAGTAATCCTTTTGAACAGTCAATTTAATAACGTATATTCCGCTAAAAGTTTCTTGCAATGGCAAATCGCAGGGATAATCACGTTAGTTGTCATCGGAATCCAAATCGTACTATTACTTACCAGGAGACATAACCCTAAACAGTGGACAATTATCATAATCATGGCAGTCATCTTTATCTTGTCATATCTTTTTCATTTAAATGTGATTACCAGTACCCTATTTTTATTGTTCTTATTCATGGCCAACGCTGACTTATTAAATCAAGATGCGTTTGCGACCATCGACCTTGCAACTAAACTCGTTGTTCTAATCGTAATTTTGGCCTTTTTGATTTTACACGTCTTTCCACCACAAAATGCCATTTCATTTACAAGAGGCTCATCCACTAGATATGCAATTGGATTCACTCATCCAAACGTCTTAAGTGGTTTCATCTTAAGCATTTTCTGTTCGGCCCTCTTGTTACTGCAAAACAGTCGAAAAAAACTGATGTACTTCGTATATGTCTTTATTTTCGTTAGTTACTTAGTCATTGCCTACCTGACTGGTTCACGCGGATTTATGGTTGCGGGCGCCATCCTCGTACTCGGATTCGCTTTGAGCTTTGCTCCCAAAATCACTCACCTACTACCAAAAATCACCTGGATCCTGGTTTCATTGACTTTCGTAGTAGGGATCGGCATGGTCGCTTGGGGTTCATCACTGCCATTATTCAACGTGTTGAATCGTGCCCTTTCCGGTCGTCCCGGACAACAGTTAACCGTCATTCAATATTTCTATTCGCCAAAGCTAATTGGACAAAATATGCCTCTGTTGGGTGCCCGGTCAAACTTGTGGGTCGATAACACGTTCCTATTCATCTTATTAAGTACCGGTTTCATTGGTTTAATGCTGCTACTGGCATTATTTCTTGCTAGTGCTTACAAGGCTAAACAGGACGATAACTATTTCCTTTGTGTGATTTTAATTGCCCTTGCTGTTCAAGGCATCATTGAAACCCAACTTACTAATGCTTACATGTTTGCACCGTTTATTTACGCTTTTGCCCGAGTAATCCAGCCGGATCATTTTCATCAGCAGGCAATTGGGAGACACGTTAAAACCACATAATCAAAACCCATCATTAATGATGGGTTTTTTAATTGATATTAGTTTCACAAAAATATAACATGAAATAGAAAGAATTAATTAATTTCAAAGGAGGTCATAAATTTGCGTTATCTAGCATTTTTAGGCTCACAAAGTAAGGATGGCTTGACTGCTAAGTACCTTAACGCAGTTATTTCAGGTCTTCCAAAGGATGCGCAGGTTGAGACATTATTTCTGCAAGATTATGACATCAAACCAGATAATCTCAAAAACCCCAATCCAACGCTTGACATGATTGAAAAGAAAATGGAAGAAGCGGACGTCTGGATCATTGCATCTCCGACGTATTTTGCTGATTTATCGGGAGTTACCAAGAATCTATTCGATTGTATGCGTCATCGGATGGTTAAAATGAACAGTATTGGTGACACCTTACCCGGTAAGTTTAAAAACAAACACTACCTTAGTCTGACCACTTGCTTCCTCTCATCATTTCAGAATTTCTTTACCGGTATTACCGATCAAACCTTTCGGACCATTGATAAGATCATGACCGCAGCCGGTCTAATCAAACTTGGAGAGGTCATTGGAACGCACACCTGGGGAAGTAAGGGAATTCCTGACCCTAAAAAAATTGAACTGTGTAAACGATGGGGACAAAAGATTGCCAACAAGCCACGAAAGGATGATAGTACTTTGAAACGTTATATCGAATTATTTTGTATGATTGCAGTAATGTCACTAGTGACAATGTTAATTGAAGGATTAGTTTTTGGACTGAAATTTAACGGAGAATTTTGGCTCTTCTACGTCGCATTTGTGGTTATTTTCTATGTTCTTCTAGCAATCCTACTTCACTTCTTTACGTTCTTAAGACATCGTCGTCGTTAAACTTAAAACTAAATAAAAGCGACCAATTGTTAACAATTGGTCGCTTTTTTCTAATCATCGCTTTTTTCAATTTTAATTGTATCGGAAAGATGATGGTCATCCAGTCGGTACAAATTATTGAAGAATTCGACTTCAAATGACGCCGGCTCATCCGGATATTTTTGCTCCGCCAGTTCACCAGCAATGCCAACCATAGCCGTCCCTAGTGCAATTTCATGAACACTTTGATGGTGAGCGGCAACCACGCCAATGACACCATCTAAAACATCTCCAGATCCAACGTTGATTGCTAATTCATGACTGCCGTTGTGTACCACATACGTTTCCCTTCCATTCGAAATTACGTCGTCAACTCCTGAAATGACAACCGTGGAATGAAATTGTTCGGCCGCCATTTTAGCAACCTGAACGCGATCACCATTACCATCAGCAGCATCAATTCCACGACTGCCCCAGTCAATTCCGGCAATAAAGGCAATCTCACCAACGTTGCCACGCAAGACATCAATATTAATTTCACTACTAATCTTCTTAAAAACTTCCGTTCTTAATTCCGAGGCACTCACAGCGACCGGATCAACCACCACTGGTAAACGACGATTATTAGCCGCTTGACCAGCAATCACATCTAGTTTAATACTATCGTCGTCCATCGTCCCCAGGTTTAAGACCAAACTGTTAGCAATTGCCACCAAATCATGGCCCTCATTTGAAGAGTCACACATAATCGGTGAACCACCAACATAACTAATTGCATCCGCTACCTTTTGTGGGGTCACCATGTTAGGAATGTCTAAAACAACGGGATTTTCCCTTCTAATTTCTTCTAGAATCGACGTCATACTATCATTTCCTCTCTAGTTCGCTAATTGTCTTTTCAACGTTAGTACTGTCCATAATTGCTGATATTACCGCAATTCCAGCGTTTGAAACCTGATAAATTGACTGACAGTTACCTGCATTAATTCCACCAATCGCAACTACCGGTAAATTTACCTGTCTTTGCAGCTGAACTAAACCAGAAACCCCAATTGATGATTCAGCATCCGCTTTACTAGTAGTCGGAAAAATCGGTCCAATTCCCAAATAATCGATGCCAGTGAGAGGTTTACTACGCTCTAATTCTTCTTTGGTACTGATCGACAATCCAACTATCATTTCTGGATTATCATGAATCACCTTTTGCACGCTCTCATCACTTTGACCAACGTGGATTCCGTCCGCATTAATCTGATTAGCCAAATCCACGTCATCATCCACAATCAGTGGAATATGATGTTCAGTGGTTAAATGACGAAGCTTCTTTCCCATCTCAATCTTTTTTAAACCTGTAAGTGAACCAGGACCTTTTTCACGGTACTGAAAAGCAGTGACACCAGCATTTAAAGCCTGGTCAATGTGATCTAAAAATTCAGTCTCAGAACCAGCAAAATTTTGGGTACCTGCCACCAGATATATTCGCAGCATTTTTTCGTTAAATTGCATATTTATTACTCCCACATTCCGTGATTTAGGGGCCCGTGTCCATGACCAATAATCAACGGTTCTCTGATAATTTTATCCAGATAATCTTTCCCAAAGCGAATGGCAGTTTCCATACTTTCACCACGCGCTAAAGCCGCGACAATTGCTGAAGAAAGCGTGTCTCCCGTGCCATGAGTCCGCACCGTATTCACCCGCTTCGTAGTCAACCAAAAATCAGATCCATCCTTTAAAAGGACATAGTCCTTTACGATCTTATCGGTACCATGTCCGCCTTTAATCATGACGTTTTTAGCACCAGCAATTTGAATTTTTTGCGCTGCCGTTTTGATTGCTTCATCGGAAGTAATGGACTGATTCGTAATTTTTTCCGCTTCAGGTAAGTTTGGTGTTACTAAATCGGCCAATGGGAGCAGTTCGTTAATCAAGGTTTTAATGGCGCCAGCTTCAAGTAGCACTGACCCTCCCTTGGCTACCATAACAGGATCAACAACAATTTGACCCAACTTGTATTTTTTAATGTTATCTGCCACTAAATGAACGTGTGCTTCGTCAAACAAAGCTCCGGTCTTAGTTGCTTTAATATCAAAATCATCGCAAACGGAAGCAAACTGCTCATCAATAATTTTTTTCGGAAGTGGATACGTATCTTGAACACCAATGGTGTTTTGTGCCGTCACTCCCACTACCACGTTGGTGCTAAAGACCTGACAGGCCTGCATCGTTTTAATATCAGCTTCCATCCCTGCTCCACCACCAGAATCAGTCCCAGCAATTGTTAGTGCTTCCGGATATTGATTGATTTCACTACTCATAGTTCCCTCCTAAAAGTTCTAAGCGTCATACATTTTGTTCCAAAAATCCAATTCATAATGACAACTATTCTGAAAAACTTGATTTGCGATGGCCCTTTCGTTTGGATGAATTTCTGCCTGGAGATTAATAAAAGCAAAAATTTGCTTTACCTCATCTGCCTCAGCATAAAACTTGATCCAATCGCTAAATGGATTGTTAATAAGACTGGTTTCATTTAGTTGAGTAGCAACTACATAGTAAGTCCAAATACACGGTGCGAGCACGCTCAATCCAACTAGAATGGACTTAGTGCTCACGGCTTCACGCATACTTTCAACGTAATCCTTGGTAACGTTGAACATGCGGGCATCTTGAAGCTCATCATCAGTCACTTTTGCAATTTTTAACATGACCTCGTGCGGTGTGCTTTCGTTTTTAATTCCATCAATGCAACCTGCCAAAAATCTTTTCAAATTCACATCACTTGTTTTAGTCTGAATTTGTTGAAACTGTTTAACGTAACCGTCTAGATACATTTCATCTTGTTGAACGTAGTTAATTAGCGCCTCTTCTGGTACTTTACCGCTTTTAATTCCCTTAACATAATCACAATTCATGATTTGATTCATTATTGTTGTCGCATTACTTATCAATTCATCGGTGAATTTATTTGTCATCAACTACTAACATCTCCCAAACAAAAAGGCTCCTCATTATAATGAGGAGCCTTCAATTATATTCTTAATTAAAGATCGCACGATTCCTTTCGCAGGTATTAACCAGTTCAAGTTCAATGGGTATAGTCTCAGCCACTTGGCACCCCCTCATACAGCTATTCAATTAAACTTATTATATGCTTTAAAATTTGGCATGACAATCCTAATCGACTACTTTAGCACCCAAGACGGTCTTGAAATGATTCATCGCAAACTTCTGACCCAAATCAGAAAAGGTTGCCACCCCACTTTTATGAATAACCAAGTTATAAGCAAGGTTATATCCAGCAATTGCCGTGTGCAAGACACAAATGTCGGTGCAGACACCCACGAGATGGAGAGTCTTAACGTTTCTTTCACGAAGTCTAAGATCCAGATCAGTGCCAGCAAACGCACTGTATCTAGTCTTATCCATTTGCCAAACGTTATCTAACTTTTGGTTCTTATCAAACCACTTTCCGACGTTTCCATACAACTGACGACCCCAGGTCCCTCGCACGTTATGAGTTGGATACAACTTCGTCTCAGGACTATATGGATCATCCTTTTTATGAACATCGGTGGGCAAAATGACAAATTGGTCATCATTTTTGAATTTTTCAGCCAAGTCACTAATTGATTGGTCGAGATCTTGAGCCGGCTTCCCAGCAGTTAAAGATCCCTGATCATCAACAAAGTCATTGGTGTAATCAATGATTAAAAGCGCACTTTTCTCTTTATCAGCCATTTTTAATCTTCTTTCTTAAAAATCTGACGGCTTCTCTGGATATTTAATTTCTTTTTCGGAGCGATCTTGAGCAGCCTTTACGTATACTTTGGCAACGTTATCGGGCTGCATTTCTTCACTACTACCGGATAGTCCTTGAATGGTAATCAAACCAACGTAAATATTATCACCTTGAACCGCATCATGAAGTGAAAAGGCATAATCGCTTAAGGCGGCCTTGGTGGCTGCTAAAGTGACATTCCCCTTGGTTGGATGAAAGGCAGCTCCACCACCAGTAATCAGAATGTTCCGGTTTTCCTTTTGATCGTCTGAAAGGCCAACGAACTGACGGGTGGTGGTAACGGCACCAAAAACGTTGGTATTGTACATTTTCTTAATCTGGTCTAATGGTAATGAGAATGGTGTATCTAAAGTCTTGTCACCCACGTTATAAACCATGGTTTGAGGAATCCCATATGCCATTTTAATCTTACTAAACACGTTGGTTACCTGCGCTGGATCGGTAACATCAGCAGCAATAAAATCAGCTTTAATCCCTTCTTGATTCAAATCTTTAACAAACTGCTTTAACTGAGCAGCATCTCTGGCCACCATAATCGGTGTCTTGCCAGCTTCACCAAACTTTTTGGCAATTGAAAAGCCAAATCCTTTTCCAACTCCAAAAATTACTACACTTTCACTCATAAAATTCCCTCCTAAAGTTGATTCAAGAAAATTTTACCACCATTTGAGAAAACAAACCTTTTTAATGTTTTGTTATTTAAGCACAAAAGGAGCCCCACTACCAAAAGTAGTGAGGCTCCTTTGCGACTTAATCTCCGTTAACTAAGTATACCAGTTTTAATAATTTTGTCAGCCCTTACATTTGCTTTCTATAGGTGTTTTGAAAAATACCTGATAAGCAATATATGCGCCCCCCGAGAGTCGAACTCGGATCATGAGGACCGAAATCTCATGTGCTATCCATTACACTAAGGGCGCTTAACAAATACTATGCTATCGATAAACACAGTAAATTGCAAGTAAATTATTCATTTGCGACCTTATTTGCATTTGCTTCAAGATCTAACTCTAACTTTAGCGAATTATCCTTAAAGTCGTCAACTAAACTTTGCCCCTTAGAAACGTATTTTCCAACCGTTCTCCCAGTGATACTAACAAATTCAATTGTTTTAGCATCAACCACTTTTACAGAGTCATAATGGCCTTCTTCCGCTGCATCTAGATAGGCTTGAGCTAATTCCCCGATGTTATCAAGGATCAGCTCATCCAGTGTAATCGTTTTGCCTTCTTTTTTCAGTTTGTCTAACAAATTTTTAATTTCATCCATTGTCTCTGGAATTTTTTCACTCATTTTAAACACCTCAATTTAAACAAAACCACCGATATGTACTTATCGGTGGTCAGTTAATTATTTTTCTTTTTGAACAAACGTCTTGTTTGGAACTCTGATTAAGATGAACTGGTTAGCATCCTTACCAGCATGCATCCCCAAACCATTCCAAAAGTTTCCTTTGTATCTCAGGGTAACCACCTTGGCCCATGCATTTTGAAAATGCTCGTCATTTAATTTGATGTTTTTATGCTTCAACTTGTAACTACGGCCAGTGACTTCAGCATTTCCACGCGTAGTAACTACCTGAGCATTCGTACTTGGCAGTTGATACTTAATGTTCTTTAGCCAGAACGAATATTGCTGGATTGGCCCTCTATTACCCTCAACTTTTACGTAGTAGGAGCCATTCTTATCACTTTGAATAATTAATGGTTCAACTTGGGACGTAGTAATCACGTTGCGATTATTGGTTTTAGTAATATTTCTGAAGAAAGTCGTATATACCATCAAAGTCAGTAGCAAAACAAAAAAAACAATTTCTCCAACTGATATCAAAAAATTACGCCATTCAAAAGTTTTTTTATCCTCGATAATCATCTTAATTCGTCGTGATCGAATATTTTTAATCATAAAGATCAACACGATTAACACAACTACCCATGCAACTACACCTATAAGATTCCACCATGAATTCATGAAAGTATCCTCCGCTTCATTTTCCTATCTTCCCTATTCTAATTGAAAATTGATTTTTATGCCATCTTTGATATACTAAGTTTAATTAAACATAGGGGTGCCGAGTGGCTGAGATTATACCCGTTGAACCTGACTTGGACAATGCCAGCGCAGGGAAGATAAGATTGAGCTTAGATACATCAGCTGGACGTTCTCGCACTCGCGCTTGAAACGTCTTTTTTTATGGAGAATAATCAATGATAACAATTAAAAATCTATCATTTTCATATCCCGAACAGGATAAAATTCTAAATCAGGTCAATTTAAATTTTGAACCAAATAGCATCAATCTCCTGTTTGGTCCCACTGGTAGTGGTAAAACCACCCTCTTAAAACTAATTGCTCAATTGTATCCAAAATATAGCAAAGGGCAACTAACCGGAAAAATTGACATGGATGAAAAACCAGCCATGTTATTTCAGGATCCAAACCATCAGTTTGCGATGAAGACCGTCAAAGAAGAACTCATTTTTGCCCTTGGTAACCTTCACGTTGACCCTGTTAAAATGCCCAACCGGATTGACTCTGCTTTAAAGTTTTGTGGTATTAGTGAACTTAAAAATCGGGCCATTACCACCTTGTCGGGTGGCGAAAAGCAAAAAGTTGCCTTAGCCGTGACAGTTGCGATGAAACGTCCCGTCCTTTTACTGGACGAACCATTTAGTAACGTTGATGTTGATAGCAAAAAAGACATCATCGAACGTCTAATCCAGTTAAAGAAAAAAAGTAATCGGACCATCATTATCTCCGATCACAACCTTTCTGACTATCTCGACGTGGCTGATCATTTCTTTAACGTCCAAGCTGGCTCCGTTCAAGCGGTTCCAGCTGATCAGATTAAAGATGAACTTGCAAACGACCCTAAAGAAGAGATCCACTACAAGATTATGTCAGATAACGATCCCGTGATTAATTTATTAAATTTTTCCATGACGAACGGTAATCAAAATCTGATTGAACCAGAAAACATTGACCTGTATCCCGGAATCACTTACCTAAATGGGAAGAATGGAAGCGGAAAGTCCACCTTCTTTAAGGCGCTGTCCCGCCTCCATTCGTACAACGGGGTCGTCAAAATTATGAATCATAACATTAAAAAATCATCCCTTTCCTCTCTCATGAAGTCCGAAAACCTGATTTTTCAAAATTCAGAAGACCAATTTTTAACCATTACGCTTAAAGACGAACTAACCTTAGCCAAAAAAAATGCCATCACCAAACAATGGACTGATGACCGAATTAACGACCTCTTAAAAGCCCTACATCTTGATAATCTCTTGAATCGGGTTGTTTACTCACTAAGTGGTGGGCAAAAGAAAAAGCTCCAGATCGTGATTATGTTGATTCGGGATGCGCCCATCCTCATGCTTGACGAACCATTCGCTGGTCTTGACCAAAAATCAACCGTCATTATTTCACGGATCCTTGAGAACGAGGCTAAGAACGGGAAAACCATTATTTTTGCTTCCCATCAACGAACCGACCTCGCCGAAAATGCTGATTTCTTTATTGAACTTGCCAATCATCGATTAACTTACAAGGAGGATGTTCATGAATCCTAGTCTAAAATTCGTTCTGGTATTGATCATTGCTCTAGAAGTTTCTTTCACTACCAGTATCGTTGGTAACAGTGTGCTAATCGTCTGTGGACTCGCCTATCTCATAGTGAAACACGTAAACTTCAAGCATCTGTTATGGATCCTTCTGATTGCCTTCATTCCTGCGGTTGGGTTACTGATCTCCCAGATTTTATACGCTAAAAGCACGCACGCGGGAATCCTATTATTTACTCGGATCTACGTTTACATCGTCTATGGAGCGGCCTTCACGTTAACCACCAAATTATACGAACTGGTTAATTCGTTAGAGCAAAACCTCCGCCTCCCAAGTAAATTTGTTTATGGGGCCATGGCGGCTTTCAACCTTCTACCAGAAATTCAAACCGAAGTTAACAAGATTAAAACTGCTAGTTTGATGCGGGGAGTTAAATTACACTGGTGGTCACCGACCCTATACTTTAAAGCCATTTTATCAGCAATTCGCTGGTCGGAAAACTTAGCTCAAGGAATGGAATCACATGGTTTTGTCGAAGGTCAGCCACGAACTTTTTATCAGACCATTAAAATCACAAAGGTGGACTGGCTCGTCTTTGTTTTTAACGTCATTTTACTTCAAGTAGTTCTGCTTCTGCTCTAGTATTCTTTGTCTCAAATAAATAAATTAATGTATAATAGAGTCAAGTAAGCGAAGTAGAGGAGGAAGCAAAATGAAAATTGGAGAAGAATTTAGTCAGGTAGCAACCGATCTAATTAAATTCCAAGAAAAACATGACATCCCTGACAACCAAATGGCCGTTGACCTACACATGACGGTGGAGAGATTTCATGCCATCAAGAGTATGCAAATTCAGCCTACTCAGGATGAAGTAAAAATAATTAAGCAGTTTATTGTTCATAACAAATAAAAACGATGACTTTTATAAGAGCCATCGTTTTTTTATCCGATTTGTTGCTCAATTAGATATGAGTCAAGGTAACCAAAAGCAATTTCGTCAATATCTCCAAGATTAATGAGTTGATTATTCACAACGAATAATTTCGCTTTGTCAACGATTTGAACGGTTATCTGACCCCGCTCGTACTTCACGGGAAATCCGAGGTAAGATTGGCCGTCATTCATTTTTATTCTAACCACCCGTTGAAATTTGATGGCCATTTGAATCGTGGCTTCAAATAGATTAATCGTCGAATCAAAACTTCGATCATTATTTAACACGGGTTGAACGAAGACCCCGTTAGCCGAGTTGATGGACACGAAGTGATTAATTAGCCGCAAATAATCACTTTTAATCACTAATTTATCAATCTCATCAATCTTAATGAGTTCATATCCACCAAATCGTCCCATCATATCAACCAACGAAAACATAACGGAATCAGAATTAACCGCTTTCACCTGACCAATGAAAAACAAATCAGAATGAATCTTCGGTATCATCACAATTCTTCTCCCTGTTTCCATGGCCGAGTACAAGTTGGCTTCAATGGCTAATTGTCCGTCGATGACTTTCGGGGCAATGTGTTTGGCAAATAAAACTGACTTAGAATCCGTTAATAACTTTAACTCGGTTCCAAGAAACTCAACCGAACGAACCAACGGTTTAATGATGGTCTTATGGGTCACATTTTCGTTGTCGAATTTATCAACAACGGAAAGTGAAAATTCAAAGTCCGACAGTGAATTAATGAACCCTTCAACGGAATTGCCGTCTTGAGTTACCACCATCACCGCTTGTTGGTCAACAAAAGAATTGCCCAAAATCTGAGTCAACAGATCATTTTTGGAATTAAGCTTCATTACTTCCTGCTTAGTTCCGTTCAGTTTTAATTGACGAGACATACGGATACGTCCCTCCATCTTGGTGAGGTCCTCACTTTGAAAGTCAATATCATCGATATCTCCGTAAACAACATAGACCAGTCCGTTAGCAAGCCCGTAATCATCGTACGTGATCAAAATTGCACCGGCAGCATCAAGGGCAACGACCACGCCGGTATAGAAGACCGTTGTATTTTGCTGGGTCAAATTTACCAATAAATTGTTATTCATCGAATACTTCAAGTCCTTAACAACTTGATTAACTGAATTATCCAAACAATCACCCGCTTCTCTAATAACATCAGTTTAATCTTATCACATGTATGGATTCGACCAAGTTTAGTGCGCTTATCATAACATAAATTTTGTGTTCTTTTTAAGCTTTCACTTTCTATTTTCATTTATTGGGCGAATGCTTTAAACTAATAGTGAGGTGAAAATATGTCGAAGAAGAAAATAGAACGTAAACAACGCCAAAACATCATCATTGATATGAATGATTTTATCATTAAGTATGCCGCAACAATGTTAGGTGAAAACAAAACTAATCTAGCTCAGCAAGTCTATGAAGCCGGTAAAAACGACGTCAAAGGATTAGATAAATTATTTAACGATGCCGGCTACGGACGAAGAGAACAATACGAAGACATTGCTGAGGGATATGTTTGCAACTTCTATCACGTAATGCCAGATCAAACAAAAACTGAGGTTGATCGGCTAACCAAAGAGGCAATGAATTACTTAGGGTCTCATGCAAACGAGTTCAATCGTTGGCGTGAAGAATAAAACAACTTCGTTTGAAGTTGTTTTTTTATTGAAAAAAAGGAGGTGGAAATAGTGAACAAAGTTGGAGTCAGAGATCTCGTTGAATTTTTACTTCGAAGCGGAGATCTAAATAGTAGTCTTAGTAGTCTGAACACGGCTCAAGCTGGCACTAAAATCCACCGGAAAATTCAAAAAAATCGTCCTAGTAATTATGAAAAGGAGTACTACCTAGAAAAAGAAGTACAGGTTAATCAGACTGATTTTCTGGTTCATGGTCGTGCCGATGGTGTCATCATGAGTGATAAATCAGCCACAATCGAAGAAATCAAAACCTCTGACATTGAGTTTAACGATATTCCAAAAAACAAAATGATTCTTTACTGGGGACAAGTACAGGCTTATGCCTATTTACTAATGACGGAACATCCCTCAATCAAATCAGTCACCATGCGGCTGACGTACGTCCAGACCCCTGAAGAAGAAATTACACAAAAGGAACGTTCCATTACATACGAAGATTCCAAACGTTTCTTTGACAACTTAATTCACGAATTTGGGGAATGGCTTGAACTTAAAGACCAGTTAAATGAAGAAAAAAGAATCACCGCCAAAAAAGTTCAATTTCCCTTCCAAACGTATCGAAAGGGTCAACATGAACTGGCAGCTGCGGTATATAAAACCGTCGCTTCTAACCGCCACCTGTTTGCAGAAGCTCCCACTGGAACCGGTAAAACCATCTCAACCCTCTTTCCTACCATCAAAGCTATGGGAAATGATCTCATTTCAAAGGTGTTCTACTTAACGGCTAAACAAAGTACTAGACGAGTTGCTGAAGACGCCATTAATCTCATGAGTAATCATGGATTACGACTTCGAAGCATTACCCTTACCGCTAAGGACAAGATTACGTTTGATGATGAACGTGACAAATCACCAGAGGATAATCCCTATATGCTGGGCTACTATGATCGCTTAAAACCAGCCCTAAAGGATATTTTAAAAAATAATCACCAGATCACGCGTGACGTGGTGGAAAAGTACGCAAAAAAATACACACTTGATCCCTTTGAATTCTCGCTTGATATCAGCCTTTTTTGTGACGTTATCATTGGTGACTACAATTACTTATTTGATCCACAGGTCCACCTTCAACGCTTCTTTGAGGTGCAAGACTATCAGAATTTTTACCTGATTGATGAGGCCCATAACCTAGTCGATCGTTCTCGTGACATGTACTCAACCGAACTATCATCTGAACCATTAGAAAAAGTTATCAAGCTTCTATCAAAGAACAAGGAACAAAACGCAAAGGTCTTAACCAAGTTACGATCACTCAAACGTCAATTTAATATGATTGCCAAACCATTAAGAAAAGACCATAAATTCGAGGTCGCACTCGATGATCCACTGGATAAATTTACAAAAGCAGTCACTAACGTAGTCAAGGTCCTCCGGAAATGGATCGCAAAACAAGACGACGGTGATGACCTGGACTTGGTGCTTGATTTTTTCTTTCAGTGTACGGGATACCTCAAAATCAACGAGTACTATGGTCCAAATTACAAAACGAGAATCCTCATCAATGGTAAGAATACGACTGTTCGTCTCTTCTGTATGGATCCAAGTCACAATCTAGCCGAGACCCTTAACCTTGGTGGCGGAGCAGTGTTGTTTTCGGCCACCCTTTCACCGATGAACTACTATGCCAAGGTTCTCGGTAACGAAGACAATAGTTTGAAGTATCAACTGCCCTCCCCATTTCCAAAAGCAAACCAGAATATCATCATCACTTCTTACATCAATACTACATTTCAAAAACGTGACCAAAGCATCTCTAAGATTGTTGATACCATCAACAAAATGATCAGCGGGAAAGCCGGCAACTACCTGATCTTTGTTCCATCAGGGGTGTACCTAGAAAAAATCTACGATGAATTTAACAGACAACACCCCACGGTTAAAACAATCAAGCAAGAAGCCGGCATGAACGAAGCAGCGCGTTCCAGCTTTATCAATCAATTCAATCAACCAAACGACCATCCTGTTGTCGGATTTGCCCTTCTTGGTGGCATCTTTTCGGAGGGAATTGACCTAGTTGGTGATAAATTAATTGGGGTTGGGATTGTTGGGGTTGGACTTCCAGGACTTAACCCAGAAACCAACCTGATTCGGGACTACTTTGATGCAGAAAATGGTCACGGATTTGAATATGCTTATCAGCTACCGGGCTTAAACAACGTTTTTCAGGCTGCCGGACGTCTCATCCGTGGTAAGCATGATCAGGGAATCGTTGTATTAATGGATCAAAGATTTACCCAGAAAAGGTACACAAACCTTTATCCTCAACAATGGAAAAATTATCAGATTGCTCACAACCCTCATGAACTCGAGCATGACATCAAACAATTTTGGAATAATATAAAGGAGAAAAACCATGACGAAACTTGAAAGTTACCACCCAATTTTTACCGCTCACCTTGAAATGGATTGGCTGACTACCATGAATCTTGGCGAAATAACCTCACTCTTAAATGGTCGCACAATTGCCAATGTTCGCCTGGATGGTGAGTATAACCCCACTAGAACAGCCGATCTAGTTAATCTTGACATGCGTAAAATCATGAAATCTCAGGCTCTGATTTGGGGAGTGTTGGACAAAAACACTCATACTCTACTCGGAATCTTTGCCATCAGTAATTTAGACAATAACCAACCCCAGTTTTACTTTATCTTTGAGGTCGGAATTGCTCCGGATCTAATTTCCGAATTATTAAATCACATGATTAAGTTTACTTTTCAAGAATTAAAACAGCCAAACATCTCTATTCTATTAAATAATAATCAGCATAATCTTATAGGTATAATAAAAAGATTAGGTTTCTCTCAAGTAGGCCGATCCCCGAAATCCGCTAGATTTCAATTATTTCAGTGATTTCAGTTGAATTGTGTTCCATAAGCTACTAGAATGATTATTGAAATAAAAGAGTAACATTATAATGTATGGGAGTGCATATTTATGAATGAAAAAGAGAAGAAAGAAGCGTATGGGAAAGCCATGGACATTCTTAAAAGTAACAATGTCCGAATTACCCCGCAACGACAAATTATTTTAAAGTACCTTATCGATCACAATAACCATCCTTCAGTTGAGACCATCTTCCATTTTTTGGAAGAAACCTTTCCCAACCTAAGTATGGCAACTGTTTACAATAACCTACGTTTATTTAAAAAGCTTAGAATCGTGATTGAATTGCCAAATCCAGATGGTGGATATCGCTATGACTTTTACAGTCATCCCCATTTTCACGCCATTTGTGATACCTGTGGAAAAATTATTGATATTGATGATCCAAAGTTCAAGCAAATTGATAAAGACTTACAGGACGCAACCAAACAGGTTGGATTTGATCCATCAGTTTCAAACGTTGAAGTTCATGGAATTTGTAAAGAATGTCAAGCAAAGGAAAAGGACCAACAGAGTCAAAACAAGAGCAACAACCAAAAAGTTGTTGAAATGTCCAAAACTTCATCAAAGGACTAATTAAAAAACTAATTTTATTTCAAAAATCGATCACCATGACATTTGTTCATGGTGCTTTTTTTATGCCTAATTTCTCTTTCGTGTTTACTATGTCAAGTTATTGCGGTAAAATAGTAGTTGAGCTAGATTATAATCATTATAAACTGGAGGAGTCAGTTATGTCAAAAATGAAAACATCGCTTGCCCAGAAAATCAACGTTTTGCGGGCTAGTGTTATGGGTGCCAATGATGGGATCCTATCGGTTGCTGGAATTGTCCTCGGGGTCGCTGGTGCATCAACTAGTAATTGGGCAATTCTAATTTCAGGTTTAGCGGGAATGCTTGCCGGAACGGTATCCATGACGATGGGAGAATACGTCTCGGTTAACACCCAGAAAGATTCACAACGTCAGGCAATTGATCTTGTTAAACAAGGCCTTAAAAATCATTATGATGACGAGTTTAACTACGTTAAAAATAAGTACCTTAAAACCGGAATGGCAAACGCCCTGGCTGAAAGAGCAACTTCCGAAATGATGCAAAAGGATCCCCTCACTACCGTGGTTCGTGAAAAATATTCATTTGATCGAAATGATTTCACTAATCCTTATGCCGCTGCCATCTCATCAATGATCTCGTTTCCAACTGGATCAATTCTTCCCCTGGTAACTATTTTCGTTGCACCAGCGCAATATCGCGTGCTTGGGACCTACATTGCCATCGTCTTGGCACTTTCAATCACCGGATACGTTGCTGCCATTCTTGGAAACGCTAACCGGACTAAGTCACTGATACGAAACGTCATTTCGGGGTTAGTAACCATGACCGTTGCCTACCTTGTTGGTCGTTTAGTCGGATTAGCATTTTAGGAGGTAAGCAGATGCGTCTTCATTTAAAGAAACAACTAAAAGATAATAACGACAATACCATGGATGAGAAATTGAACAATCTCCGTGCCGGCGTTCTTGGATCAAATGATGGAATTCTCACTGTCGTTGGAGTCCTTTTTTCAGTTGCTGTAGCTACTACGAATCCCCTCACTATTTTCATTGCCGGACTATCGGATCTGCTTGCCTGTGCCTTTTCAATGGCAGGAGGAGAATATGCTTCAGTAAGTTCCCAACGTGACACTGAGGAAGCGGCCGTTAAAACCGAAAGCAAGCTTTTAAAAACCAATTTCGATGATGAAATGGCAAGTGTCGTTCAATTTTACATGAGCCGTGGGGTTAGTAAAGAAACGGCAACTAAAATTGCAAAGGATCTATTATCAAAAAAACCGCTTGAAACGGTAGTGAGCGTCAAATATGACCTTCAGTTAGGGAAATATCTAAGTCCGTGGAGTGCCGCTTTCTCGTCGCTGTGTTCTGCTGCACTTGGTGGAATTCTCCCACTACTTGCCATGACGCTGCTTCCCGTCGGACTTCAGTGGCCTGGAACTATCATCGCTGTCATCATTGCTGTAGCTATCACCGGATTCTTAAGTGCCGAACTTGGGAATGGTCTGGTGAAGATTGCGGTAATTAGAAACGTCATCGTGGGAATCATTACCATGATCATTCACTATGGGATCGGACAATTCTTCTAACACATTTCTCATCTTTTAACATTAATTTTAAAATAAAATTACGTTACGAGAACCTACATCAGAGTAAGGACATAGAACCCGTAAAAACCGGTGTGCCGCGCTTTATAAATGGTAGAAAAGTTGACATATACGGTTGTACTTGTTAAGTTGGTTAATGTAGATATTTTTACTTTAATTGTCAGTGTTAATCGAAAGGAGGAGTTCTGTGGCTCAAAATAATAATGAAAAAATCAAAGTTGATCACATCACTAAAATCTTTGGTCCTCATATTAAAAAAGCACAAGAACTTTTATCTAAGGGAGAAGATAAGGCTCAAATTCTTGAAGAAACTGGTAGTACAGTTGGAGTTGATAATGCTAACTTCTCAATTAAAAACAACGAAATTTTCGTTATCATGGGACTATCTGGTTCGGGTAAGTCAACCATGTTAAGAATGTTTAATCGCTTGATTGACCCTACTTCTGGATCCATCTACTTAGATGGAGAAGACATCATGAAGTTTGATAAGAAACAATTACTTAACCTTCGTCGTAAAAAAATGAGTATGGTATTTCAAGGTTTTGGCTTACTTCCTAACCGTACCATCCTTGAAAATGCTGCTTTTGGACTTGAAGTTCAAAACGTTGACAAAGAAGAACGTGAAAAAAAGGCCCACGAATCACTAGAGATGGTGGGTCTTCACGGATACGACGATAGTTATCCAACTGAACTATCTGGTGGAATGCAACAACGAGTTGGTTTAGCACGTGCCATCACTAATGATCCTGATATTCTTTTGATGGACGAAGCTTTCTCAGCTCTTGACCCATTGAATCGGCGGGAAATGCAGAATGAATTATTGGAACTACAACGGAAGTTGCATAAAACCATTATCTTTATCAGTCATGACCTAAATGAAGCATTAAGAGTTGGCGATCGAATCATGATGATGCACGATGGCGACGTCATTCAAGTTGATACACCAGAAGACTTACTTGATCATCCTAAAAATGATTACGTTAAGAAATTCATCGAAAACGTTGATCGTTCTAAGATTCTTACCGCATACAACGTCATGGTTAAGCCAAATACCGTTAATATCGAAAAAGACGGTCCTAAGTTAGCCCTTCGTCGGATGAAGGAAGACCAAATCTCAAGTATCTTTGTTGTTGATTCACAAGACCACTTCGTTGGAATTGTCGACGCTGATGACGTCAACGAAATGATTGATAAACACGAAAAAGATCTTCACATCGCATTAAAAACAAATGTTCCAACTACTGCTCCAAGTACACCAATCGGTGACTTGTTCAATGCCATCTCTAAATCACCAATCCCATACGCGGTGGTTGATGACGAAAAACATCTGAAGGGTATTATTTTAAGAAGTGCCGTTCTTGATGCCATGGCTACGAAGAAAGGAGGAGATAACTAATGAATAGTTTGTTATCTATCACTAGCATTGGTGCAATTCCCATTGCCAAGTGGGTCAATGACTTTTTTGCTTGGTTAACTGGATTTGCTGGTTTCTTTAATGCAATTACGCTTTTCTTAAATACCGTTATGAACGGAATCCAATGGGTTTTTGACATTATCCCAATTTGGTTGTTTATTGTCATTATCCTACTTGGAACCTGGTTCTTATTTCGCAAAACAAAACACTGGGGCTTCATGCTCTTTGAACTTCTTGGCTTCCTTTTAATCTGGAACCAAGGATACTGGCGGGACATGACTCAAACTTTGGACTTGGTTCTGACAACCTGCCTTTTAATCGTCATCATTGGAGTTCCACTTGGAACCTGGATGGCTAAAAGTAAAATTGTGGAAACCATTGTGAGTCCAATCATGTCATTTCTTCAAACCATGCCAGCTTTCGTTTACTTGATCCCTGCCGTTGCTTTATTCGGAATCGGTCAAGTTCCTGGTGTATTTGCTTCCGTAATCTTCTCAATTCCACCAATCGTCAACATGACCAACCTTGGAATTAGACAAGTCCCAAGTGAATACCTTGAAGTATCGGAATCATTTGGTTGTACCGCATGGCAAAAACTCTTCAAAGTTCAGTTCCCACTAGCAAAACCAACCGTTATGTCAGGGATTAACCAGGGAATCATGCTTGCCCTCTCAATGGTAGTTATTGCTTCAATGATCGGTACAATGGGGCTTGGAGAAGCCGTTTACTTTGCCGTTGGTAGAAATGATGTTGGTACTGGTTTTGCAGCGGGTATCGCAATCGTTATTCTTGCCATTGTTCTTGATAAAATCAGTAAAGGCCTTGGTGGTGCCAATAAAGCTGATGCAAGAGCAAATAAATAATGAATAAAAAATTTACAAAATGGATTCTAGGAATCACTTCCGCGTTACTTTTAGCGGTAATTCTAACCGCATGTAGTGTAAATCCACCAAAGTACAATCCCAACGCTAAAGTTGGACCACAAGTTAACTACACAATAACCGGAATTGATTCCGGAGCCGGAATCATGTCATCAACCACCAAGGCGTTAAACACCTATGGACTTAAGAAAGAAAAATGGCAACTTCAGGCTAGTTCTACTGCTGCCATGCTTTCATCTCTTGATAAAGCGCTCAAGTACAAACAACCAATCGTAATTACTGGTTGGACCCCGCACTGGATGTTTCAAAAGTATCCTATCAAGTTCTTAAAAGATCCAAAGAACGCCTATGGTAAGGGTGAACACATTCAAACTATCATCCACAAGGGATTTGAAAAGAAAAATCCTGGGGCAACGAAACTTCTCAGACAATTCCACTGGAACGACGAATTGATGAGTGAAGTCATGTTTAAGATTGATAAGGGTGAAAATGCTGAAAAAGCCTCAAAAGAATTCATCAATAAACACCCCGAACTAGTTAAACAGTGGCTTAACGGTGTTCCTGAAGGACACGGTCAACCCGTTAAACTGGTCCTTGTTTCCTGGGATTCCGAATTGTCATCATCCAACGTGGTTGCTCAACTGCTACGGATGAAAGGTTATAAACCAACCCTTTCAGCAATGGAAGCTCAACCAATGTGGACCGCCCTTTCAACTGGATCGGCCGACGCTTCAACTGCTGGTTGGTTGCCAACAACGATGGCACCGATGTACAAGAAGTACAAAAACAACGTTGAAATCGTTGGTACCAGTATTGACAAGGCTAAAGTTGGCTTAGCTGTGCCGAAGTACATGAAGAACGTTAACTCAATTGAAGACCTAAAAAAATAAATAATCGAAAAAAATGAGTCTCATGAACAACATTCATGAGACTTTTTTGATACCATTTAATTATGAGAAAAAATTCGAAAGGACAATGACTATGACTAACAAAGAATTTCCAATTGATAAGTCGGAACTAAAAACCGACTTCTATGACGCCATTAATGGAGCATGGATTAAACAAGCAACCATCCCGTCTGATCACTCGTCAACCGGTGGTTTCATGGATCTAGTTGATGATATCGACAAGACCTTAATGAAGGATTCAGCCGACCTATCAAGTGGAAAGTTACCTGCTAAAACCCCTGAACTCGAGGAATACAAAAAGTTCTATAACATGACTAATAATTTCAAAAAGCGTGATGAAGATGGTGTTAAGCCTTTAAAGCCAGTCCTTGACCGAATCAGTAATCTGGAAAATTACAATGATTTAAACGATCAGCTCCCCGATTGGATCCTTTCTGGACTCCCAACCCCATTTTCATTGGGACTTGATCCTGACATGAAGAATGCGAAAGTGAACGCCCTCTTTGCGAGTGGACCTTCCCTTTTTATGCCAGATAAAACTTACTACGAAAAAGATAATGAAGCGGCTAAAACCTTAATGCCAATCTTCATTCAAATGACCACCAAGTTATTTGAAATGGCTGGATATAGTGAGAACGACAGTCAAAAGATCGTTGAAAATGCGGTTGAATTTGATCGCTTAATCGCCCCAAACGTCAAGTCAGCTGAAGAAGCTGCTGACTACAGTAAAATGTACAACCCAGAAAGTACCGACGAATTAGCTCGGTCAACCAATGCCTTGAACCTAAAGGAAGCCATTAACCAATTAGTGGGTACCCTTCCTGAAAAGATCATCGTCACCGAACCCCAATTCTTTAGTAATCTTTCCGAACTTTTAACTTCATCTCACTTCCAGCTTATGAAGGACTGGATGCTTGTGAAGACACTTAATGGGTACAGTGGCGCTCTCTCAGAAGAATTCCGGGTAGTTGGTGGGACCTATAGTAGATCGCTCTCAGGCAAGAAGGAAGCCACTAATAAAAAGAAGGCCGCCTACTACCTTGCATCAGGAACTTTTGATCAAGTGGTTGGTGACTACTACGGTAAAAAATACTTTGGTGAAAAAGCCAAAGCTGACGTTCATCAAATGGTTGATAGTATGATCGACGTATATAAAAACCGACTTTCAAACAACCAATGGTTAAGCGACGACACTAAGAAGATGGCAACTAAAAAGCTTTCTACCCTTGGAGTTCAAGTCGGATATCCTGATGAATTAGATCCGCTTTACAAGAAATTTCACGTTACCGAGGAAAAAGATGGTGGCACGGTTTTAAGTAACCTACTTAACTTTGAAAAAATTGCCAACCAAGACGAATTCTCAAAGTGGAACAAACCAGTGGAACGAGAACGTTGGGAAATGAGTGCCAACACCGTGAATGCTTACTATCACCCCTTTAAAAACATCATTGTCTTCCCGGCTGCCATCCTACAAGCACCATTTTACAGTTTAGATCAACCCGAAAGCGCTAATTATGGCGGAATCGGAGCGGTTATGGCTCATGAAATTTCACACGCCTTTGACAATAATGGTTCTTTATTCGACCAGTATGGTAACCTGAATAATTGGTGGACCAAGTCCGATCACGAACACTTCTCCAAGTTAGCCCAGAAAATGATTGACGAATTCAACGGCATTCCATTTGCGGGTGGTAAAGTTAACGGTAAATTGACCGTTTCAGAGAATATCGCTGATGCGGGTGGTCTTAGCTGTGCTGAAGAAGCCGCTAAAAATGGTGATAATACTGACTTATACCAGTTCTTTACCAACTGGGGTCGGATTTGGCGGATGAAAGCCACCCCAGAATACCAGAATCTATTACTATCAATTGACGTGCATGCACCTGCCCCACTTCGGGCATCTGTTCAAGTTAAGAATCTTGATGACTTTTACACAACTTTTGACGTAACCGCCAAAGATCAGATGTACTTAAAACCTGATAAACGAGTTCAAATCTGGTAGGATGTAAGTGAAAAATAGAACAGATGGGAGTGCATAATATGAAACTTACTGATTATATCGATAAACAAATTCAATTCTTAGACCAACAATTACAAGATGCTAAAGACAAGAGTGAAGTTAAGGGTCAATACCTCATTGAATCAAAGATTAACGAACTTCAAGCATTAAGCCGTGCCGTTGAAAAAGGTGTCGTTAACCAACTCTAATTAAAACAAAAGCGAGATCACATTAATTTGTGATCTCGCTTTTTGTTTGATTATTCAGCGAACAGGAATCTTTCAATAATTCTTGAAGCCATCTGATTGTTTAATAACTTACTGTGTTGACCTGATCTTCCGCTTACTTTAATTTCCTGATAGTCAGAGCCCGGGACAAGCTTTCTTAATTCACGAGCAGACGAAGTAGTAACTCGTCCGTCAGATTTATTTGTCTTGCTCAATTGTCCGTAAACGTTGAGGACACTCACACCTTTCGGAAAACTCTTAGAGGCATCCTTTAATTCACTAACTTTCGGGTAGCGATGGTTCATAACATCAGTTACCGGCATGATGCCCTTGTATGGTCCACCAATTGATATGAACTTGGTCAGTCGCATATGATTCGATTCTTGACCATATGCCACGGCGTTCTGATAAATCGTTAGACTCCCAGAACCAAATCCTAAAGCATTATATTGTTGATAATGGTACTTATGATTTAAATGAACGAGAATCTCATTCAGCCACTTCGCCTGAATTACCGTGGAAGCAGTATTGTCGGTAAAGTTGACCTTGATAATCGGATACTTAGCGTGTACATTTCCGTTAGGATGGTAATAAATCTTACCGTCCGGATAAACATTAATCTTCATGGCATACTCGCCGCCCTCACGACTAGAAGTAACCGTCAGGTGGTTAGCAGCCTTGGAAGTTTTATTTAGGTCTGATACAAATAAAATGGGGGTGTGTTCGCCACGCTTTACACCATCAACGTTGATCCCAAATTCAATAAAAAGAAAACCAGCCACAACAATGGCAATTCCAATCGCAAATAAAAAAATGTTTTTCTTTGCTGCTTTTTCCAAAAAATCACTCTTCCTTTGTTCATAAATTAGGAATCCCAGTGACACAAAAATCCCGCACAAAAAATCCGGAACACGCAAGCACCGGTTTCCAAATAATAATACACAATTGTGTATGAAACATAGTCTTATTAGATTTATAGCTCATCTTGTTTTCTTCCGGCAAAAAAGAAATAAAGACAGATACCAATGATACCCAACAACAATATTAACATAACCAACCAGAAGATGCTCTTTGAAACCGCTTTATTTATTGAATGAGTCGCTGAAATTGGGTTATTGACAGTAAACCCACGCGTAAAGTTCCAGACCTTAGTTCCCTTAAATTGAGGATCATTAGAAATCATTTTTAAGTGAAGCAAATAGCGTCCGTTCGGTAATTGGTTAGCGGACTTAGGAACCAGGTAATTAAACGAACTATTAGGCGCGATTACGGCATCAAAAGTTGTATGTGAGTCTAAAGCATTCATACTGTTAATCGGTGTAACGTCAGTCTTAATCTTGGTTTTTCCAAGCACCGCCGCCCTGTCATTTGATAACTTGACTTCCATCAAATTAGGATTACTAGCATTCAGCATCTTAATCCCATTCATTTTGATGTTAGCAGGTTGTTTTCCGTGTTTTAACTGAATTCCAACCGAATATGAATACAGTGAATTGACTGGTGATGACGACTGGTTGCCATTATCTTCGACAACGTAAAGGCCACCAAGAATGGTTCCCTTGAAGTCTTGAAATCGCCTGTCATTCGGAACATTTAGATTTAAAACAACGGTTTGCTTTTGTTGCGGTTGAAGTGAAACCGACTGATCGGAAGTTTTAGCAAAAGTTACCAACTTCTCAATCGGAAATTGACGGTTATTAGTTTTCTCTTTATTAGCGTAACTAATCGTAGGAGCTCCAGAAGTAGTAGCGGGATTAACTCCCAATTTAACCTTTAATGGCATGTTAGTGCTTCGGTTAATCAACTGGATTTTTAGCTGTTGTTTCATCCCAGGAGTTGCCTTAATATCGAAATAATCAGCCCTTTTTTGTTGGCCTTTCACATCTTTTATCTGAGGAAGAACTTCCAGTGGGACCTGATTTTGTGTATCGGCCTGGGTAAAAATACTTCCAAGTAAGAAGAAAAGAACAAAAGCACCGAGTGCAACTATCATCACCATTAATCTTTGAACTATTTTCATTATAACGCTACTCCAATTTCCAAGTTTAATCATTCATTACGCACAAAAGACGACAACAATTCTTAAATTATCATCGTCTTAATCATTAGTCACCCTCAGAAGGACCGTGAGACAAGTTCCAAGTCAGCGTTCCACTAGAGTTCTGTGAATTGCCACCGAGACCCGCTTTATTATCCTTTAAAACTTCTTCATCTAGGTTCAATTTAATGTTATCCAAATTCCAAAATGTCTGATAGGTTGAATTATCTAAACTCACATCATTACTTGAGACAATCGGGGTTTCCTGTCCATTAAAGTTAATGAGGTCGGAAAGATTGTTTCCCGTTTTACTCCACTGCGTAAGTTCCATGCCACTTGGGGTACTTAATTCTTGGAGAAAACCATCACCAAGTGGGGACCCACCCAAAAGTAACGATGCATCATTTAACAGGTTTCCTTGATTATCATTTGCTGTAGCCGTAACCGATAAGTTCCAACCGTCATCATTTATTTCGCTACCAACAGAATTAGTAAACTGGGTAAAGATCCCCGGCTTCGAACTATTTGGATTGTAAGCTAACGAAGTTCCCTGCTCAGAAATTGGAACCGCCAAATGACCATTAATCGGTGACGCATTCCCACCGTTCATGTTAAATTGCATGCTTTGAGGAACTGCGTCGAGTCTTAACATTGCCGGATCATTATTGTCAGCAGGGTTGTTAGCTCCCGCAACTTGGTCACCCGGATCGACATTTTGTGGAAAGCCATTGTCATCCTGTGTTTGCGGTTGATATGGATTAATCACCCCTGGGCTATTAACACCGTCAACTGGTTCTGGGGTCTCCTTCGTGTAAAACCAACTGGAATCATTATATCCAGCGGCAAAAGCCGTAATGGTTTCGTTCGCAGTCAGGTAGGTTTGCTGTCCGTTCTTTTTAGGCAACGTATAATTGAAGTGCCCGTTAGAATCAGTCTTAGCGACGTACTCCCTTTTGGAAATATTATCAGGAGCTTTGGGTTGAAACATTGGATATCCAAAGGCGTAACCATCATTTGGGATACTATCGTTGTTACCAACATTGGGTTGGATATTCGGATCACCAGTTAAACTAACATATGCATTTGCATAGGGAGCACCGTTGTCATCCGTGACGGTTCCGTCAATCTGGTACGAGTACTTCGAATCCCTTGCATCATTTAATGAATGGTCAAACTGCAGGTTACCTTCAGACTGGGAAGTCCCCACCTTTAAACGAGAGTATTGATATGGATCAAACGAAGTGGGTTGAAAGGTATCATTTGGATACGACCAGCCACTAGCCGGTGATTGTTCCCAACTCCACTGAGGCGAACCGTCATTATCAGAATTAGTTAAGTTCCAAGCTGAGAATGGTTGATTAGCACCAAACTCAATTTGTCCGCTCCCGGTTGTACGACCGCGATTAACCGAAATAATTGGTTCATTAACCGGATGACTATAATTACTCATCCGCAGATCGCCATACCCCAGTTTACGTAAATCAACGTTCCCAGTTAGCGACTGAATTGCCATTCTTGAGTCATTATTTTGAACATTTTTATCAATGTTTAAGGTTGGCTGTTGATCAGAACCTGGGTCAAGTCCAGCAACCTGATTAGGAGCAAAGGTAATGTCCCCGTTAGCAAATATGCCTGGACGATTAGTTGCTGGGCTTCCGTAACCATGGTTACTATTGACCGTTAGGGTTGAACTCCCAATATTAATTCCAGATTGAGCACTACTATTTGCTCGATTATAGGAAGTGATGGCCCTATGACCAGGCGTCATATCAACATTAACCTTGGAATAATTACCAATACTAAAGTCATTTTGATTATTGCCACGCCCCAGATCAAATCCAGAAGTTTGACCTGAACTGTTGCTATTACCACCACCAACTGAGTTTTTAACAGTCGCATCCATATCGACATTGACATTGTTACCAATCGCAATCTGACCCAGATTAAAGGGTTGACCAGTATTAGGATTAGTGGGAATATTTTGAATCCGCTGATCCCATCGTTCGTCTCCCCAGTCACCAATTTCAAAATTAGGAAGAGAAGAATTGTTATTACTGGTGGTTTTAACGTTAGTTGGATTGGAACTGTCATTACTGTCGGCAATCCACAATGCACATGCTTCCATTAGTTGTTGACCACCAAAGGAAATATTAGTATTAGTTCGCCCCATCGCTGAATACCGATTAACCTGGTTCAACCGGATTTGGCCCTTTAAAACGTCTAATCCACCATAGTTAACAAACGGTTGGGAACCAGTATACGAATAATTGGTGTAGGTTTGTACATCACCATGAATTCCACCGTTGCTATCACAAAACATCCCATAATAATTACCACCATAAACATTCAAGTTGTTAACCTGGATGTCTGGAAACTTAGACGTTCCGTCCGAATAACTTCCATTATTTCCCTTCCAATCAAAACTATTCCCGCCTAAATCAACCGTTGGACCATTAACGTGTTGATCGTCCGGATTACTATTAGAAGTGGTAACTTGTCCGTCGACCACCAGATTGCCACTTAGACGAGAAGCAGCCTGGACCTGTCGCATTCCGGTATCAGGAGCGGCAAAATCATTTGCAATTAAAATATGATCGACGTTTGAATTCTGGATGGCCGCAACAAAACTACTCCAGTCGCCCACCGAGACAGTCGATAAATCAGCCGTTTTAATTTGCGCAGCCGACAACTTGGTGGCTGGCACGTACTTACCCGCCTTAAAATCACTTTCGTCATTCTGACTTTCTTGCATTAATTGTGTGTACTTAACGTTCTTTTGGTTTGTATCATCGTCATTCGAGGTTTTAATCCTCTGGTCGTTTCCAGATGACGCCTGATCCGGATTATCACTATTTGAACTTGTCTTTTTAAACGAACTGCTTTGACTAGTGGAATGAGCATGATTAGCTGATGAACTAGCTGTTTGAGGATTACTTTCGCTCTTGGCCGAAGCAGAACGATTTGAACTCGTTGTATATAAGAATAGGATCGTACAAGCCACTATAAATAATATGGTCACTCCACCGAGAATTACTCGTTGGATCCATTTATCCTTTTTCACCGTTCATTCCTCCCTGATTTAAGACTTACACCTTGTGTTTTCGATGATTAAACATTACTAAAGATGCCAAAATTGTGACAATCAGTACTAACGCAACTATAATTCCGATCATAATCAAGAGTGTTCGATCTGAAAATGTCCTGATGTAGTCAACCGGACTAACGATAAATTCCCTTTGTAATTTAACGTGACTAGGTGATTCATTAACTGAATTTTTACCACTGAGATTAACGGTGGCAACGTACCTACCGGGCAATAATTGTTTATTTAGTGGTTGTTTGATCACAAATTCACTGTTGGGCGCAACCTGACCCCTTCTAATCTCGTCGGTACTCGTCATAAGTTGATTGAACGTCACGTTCTTCAACGTTGCATTAGCTTTCACGTCATCCAACATGGCCGGTTTTTTATTTACTAGTCCAAAAGTAAACATTGCATGTTTGACAGCATCCTTCTTGAGATCGTTTTTGGTTGCCTTAATCTCACTACCTTGCGGTTTCCCTTTTCTAACTTCAATCGGGATGGTGTAAGAAAATTGATTATTAATCTCACCTTTAACTGCCGGCGCATCTTGTGTAAAAGTTACTGCACCAAGGATTTCGCCATTAAAGTCGCGAAAATTATCATTATTTAGGTTGAGGGACATTTTCACGAGCCGAGTTTGCTTGGGAGCTAACTGAAAATCACGATCACTTAACTCATTAAATGAGACCACTTGGCGCATGTTAACGGGTAATCCACGAAACTGACTTTGATTATTATTAAAAAATAACGCCAACTTAGATGATGTGGACGCAGAATCAACTCGGGTGCTAATCTGACAAGCGTTGGTTTTACTTAAGTTAGTTAACGAGACAGCGATTGGGTAATCACGTGCTTGGTTAGTTATAATCTGGTAGTATGAATTATCATGTGACACATGATAACTGTCATCGATCTTGACCTGGACTGGGGCCGTACTGCTCATACTAGCAGCCGAAGTCGTCAAAGTGGCCAAGATTACCACCATAAATAAAGCAATCAACGTGATCAATAGTGATTTAACGAACTTTTTCATAATTAGGGTCCTAACTGTTTAGTGAACCTGAGGAACATAATTCCAATCAATTGTGCCGTTGTATTCATTATCTTGACTAGGGACTTTATCATAGCCAGTAAAACTATTACTATTAAACGGAACTTCCAGGCGGAAATCTCCTAACGTCCATGCTAATTCATACACGCCAAACGAACCAACCGGAGTCATTGACTGATCAGCGGGGCCATTATTAGTATTCGACAACATTACCGGAGCATCTGCATCAGTCGTAATGGTGGTCGTTCCAATGTTGTCTGGTGACGCTGGTTGTGAGATATTATTGTACACAGCATCACTAATGTCATATTGAAACAGTTGGGTATTCTTTAATTCAATGTACGCTCCGGGAAGGGCATCTCCATCACCGTTAACAAACCCGTTTCCATTCCCATCGGCTTCAAGTGTGGCCTTTAACTCCATTGGTCCGGTATCACCAAAGTCATGAACTTGGACAAACACAAAGTTATTCTGACTTCCATCTTTAGACGTGCTAGATCCACTTGAAGTTAACGGACTATCCGCAAAATGTGGGTCACTGAGAGCCTGAAAGGTTAACTCTTTGGGGACATAATCGACGGCATCTTGATCATTATTCTCACCAGCCGCTCCATTAGCACCAATGTTGGAATTGTCACTTGGTGTAAAAGGATTGATGATTGGGACATTAAATCTTCCCTGCACGTTTAGGCCCACGTCGGTATCATTATTTTGGGAATAATCAACTAACCCATCGGCTCTTACAACTCTGGAAAATAGGCACACTAACAAAACCATGCTGCATAGAAAAAGCCCTACATATTTAACTTTTGCTACCAAACTCGTCGCCTCTTTTATCTCAAAGAATAAAAAGTAATCTTCTTTAACAACAACTTGTTAACTAAACCAGATATCTTGCTTCATATTTTAGAATAATTATTAATTTATCACTTAATTAATTGATATTGTAACACGATCCCCATCAATCTTTAAATTTTATAAAAATAAATGTGATGTTCTTTCACAAAGACGTCGGTTAATTTATGATTAGAAATAATAGGCCCAGTAGTGATATATTAGAGGTGTGAGATTTTAACTAAACTTGGTAATTAAAAATCATTTTTATGCTTTATTTAATTTTAATTATGGAAGAAAAACCAATTTATCCAACTAATAAAAGGAGATATTCACTTGATTACTTTAAAATCGGATCGTGAAATTAAAAAAATGGCCGAGTCTGGTGCAGTGCTAGCCGGTGTCCACAATGGTTTGAAAAAAATCATTAAGCCGGGTGTCGATACTTGGGAAATTGAAGAATTTGCTGATAAGTACATTACCGACCACGGGGCTACTCCATCAGAAAAGGGCTTTGACGGCTATAACTACGGGACTTGCATCTCAATCAACAATGAAGTTGCCCATGGAATCCCGCGTCGGGGCTTAAAATTAAAGGAAGGCGACATTGTCAAAGTTGACATGTGTGTCAATAAAGACGGTTTTGAAAGTGACTCCTGCTGGTCATACGCGGTTGGTGAAGTCTCACCCAAGATCAAGAAACTCATGGAAGTTACTAAAAAAGGACTTTACCTTGGCATTGACCAAGCTCAAGTTGGTAATCGAATTGGAGACATTGGTGCTGCCATTCAACACTACGTTGAAGACGAAAACCACATGGGTGATGTCCGAGAATTAATTGGACATGGCATCCAGCCTTCCATTCATGAGGATCCAGCTGTTCCAGCTTATGGGGTTGCCGGTCATGGAATGCGTCTCAGACCGGGCATGACCATTACCATTGAACCAATGGTTAACCTCGGTACTTGGAAAATCAAAGATGATTATGATAAAAAAGACGATTGGACCTACTACGTTAGCCAAGATGGCTCATACTCAGCTCAATACGAACACACCTTAGCAATCACCGAAGATGGTCCTAAAATTCTCACTTCTCAGGATCACGTTGCTGACGCTAAATATATGTTCAAAAAATAAAAGTAATGAAAATGGATCCGAAATCATTAAGAGTTTCGGACCCATTTTCTTTTTTGTTCTCCATTCTGTTTCGCTATGCTAAGATGGATTTGTTTCAGACTAAATCAGGGATGAAAGGTGGACCAAAAATGAAAAAATCAATCAAAATTGTGGGAACCCTAATGGTATTATTAGTTTCAATGATTGCCTTTAGTTCTCTCACGAGCTCGACCACTGAAGCTGATCAGAAAGTTGATCCTAACATTGGTTTTCGTTATGAACACCCCACCGCCAAATACTATATTCGGAGAGGGACTCCCAAATCGTACCAAACTATCTTTGAACAAGCTGCCAGAAACTGGAATAAAACGCATGCTTTTACCTGGATTCGTTCCAAAACCAAAGTTCCGACAACCATTGGTACTACCAATAGTAATACTGGATTCTGGAAGAGCAATCGGTACGCTGGAGTTACTTTAAATCTCACTAAAACCGTCAACGTTAAAAATCACACTTATCAGTCAGGTGCCAAAATCACGCTCAATCCGCGGGTAATGAGCAACATGGAATACACTTACAAGCAGCAATTGCTAACAACCGAACACGAATTTGGTCATGCAATGGGACTTAAGCACAATCACGCTCAAGAAAGTATCATGTTCCCAAATGACACCTACTATAATTCACTTGATCCTAATCAGATTGGTCTTAGTGACATTCATGGTTTAAAAAACCTGTACCATGAAAAATAAAACAATTTTAAAGGGATGCTACTTTATGAAAGTAGCATCCCTTCCTTATTTCCATCCGTATGTTTTTAAATCCATATCACGCTTAGATATCTTAGACACATAAGGGTTCCCTTTAACGTAGAAACGATACGGCTTGTCCGTCCAAGTTCCTCGGTCACTAACCCCAATTCGTCCCGATTCGACCACTTCTTTTGGGACTTTCACATGATCAATGTCTAAGTCAAGGGCGGTGTTACCAAGCTCAATCAAGTTCATATCCTTGTCATAAATCCCCAAGGCATCCATTAATTTTCCCGGGCCATTAGTCAATTCAAAACCATTTTTCTTACGATTTTGTTTCATCAAGTCAATCCCTTGATAAGGTTCGATTCCACGAATCAAAATTCCCTCTGGTACGTCCTTAGCCTGAGCAGCAACGTCCAAACAAAGTCGACCATGAATGGAGTAGATATAAATCGTGCCAGGAACACCATACAAGGCTTCGTTCGATGGGGTCCTTTTCCCCTGATAGGCATGCGCTGCTGAATCTCTTTGTCCCAGGTAGGCTTCCGCTTCGGTAACGTATCCGCTCATCAACCCCTTTGGAGAATGATAAACCAGTAACGTTCCAAGCATCTTTTTAGTAATCTCATCGGTGGTACCTTCATTAAAAAAATCTCTTAACTTATCTGACAAAACCCTTACCTACCCTACCTCTTATTAAAAACTTTAGACTAACGAATGATAATCGTTGAAATTTTAGACTGCTTAACCAGTTTAACACTAATACTACGATTACCGTGTTCACCGGTCGCATCAGCTCCACAAATTAAGAGATCTGCCTTAAACTTGGGAGCAATAGCATCCAAGATTTCATCGTCAATGTTCCCACCAACTGAAATAATGGGAGTTACGTCTTCCACGCCAGCGTCACTTGCTCGATCGGTGTAATTACCAACCACTTCTCGTAAGTGATCCCGTTTTGCTTCGATTTTACTTGGTGTTAAAGAATCATAAATATTAATATCATTATTTTCTAACACCGAGCAAATTCCAAGTGCCGCATGAAACTTAATGGCAATAGTAACTGCGTAACGAAAAGCCCGTTGCGTTGACTTACTATCGTCGGGATCAACTGTCAATAAAATTCTTTCAAATGTCAATGGTTTAAATTTTTCCATTGTCTCCATCCCCTTTCAATAACATCATATCATTAATTTTATGATTTTTAATAAAAAAATAATCAGTAGCAACCCACTGATTATTATTAACTCATTATTCTTTATTAGGATCAGGTAGCGACGCTTCACCAGCACCATTTTGAGCGTCTTCAATACTTTTTACCATTTTTTTAGCATGAATACGACGCATCTTTTCCTTTTTTTGTTTAATTCTTAGATTGTCCATTGCTTTATTTTTAAGCACGATTCCTTCATCATTTTTAACCATGTGGTAAATCGATATCAATATCATGATACATACAAACATTAATGGAAATCCAGCAATCGCACAGAATGTCTGGATGGTGCTAAATCCTCCGACAACTACTAGTCCAAACGAGAATAAGACAAAGACAACAACCCATGTCATTCGGTTAAACTGGGTTGGTTCCTGTCCCTCCTTTAACCTTAAACTTGTAAATGAGGAAACAATGAAAGCTGAGGACGAGATGGTCGTCGCCAGAAAGATAAAACACGAAATACAGTAAACGACAAAAACAATTACCTTAAAGGGCAAACTGGATAATACAGCAGTAATGACAGCAGCCTGCCCCTGCGTATTCAAAATATGAACCAAGTTAATCTGTCCGGTCCTTTGTAACCATAACGAATAGCCACCAAGAATTGCATAAAAACTTAAACATCCTACTGAACCGTAACCAAGCATTCCAATCAAAGTTGAACGAATGGTTCGTCCCTTAGAAATACGAGCAATAAAGAGTCCCATGACCGGCATGTATGACAGCCACCAGCCCCAGTAGAAAATCGTTTCCAGTTTGGCAACGTCCGCAGTTCCATTGGGAATGGTATTAGTCGACATGGAAACAAACTTATCAGCCAAGAGTCCCAAACTGTTGGTCTCTGAACTTAAGATATAAATAGTTGGACCAACTAACAGGACAAAGGCTAAGAAAATAATGGCTGTCCAAATATGGGCATCACTCAAACGATCAATTCCACCATTTAATCCCTTATAAACGGTCCAGGCAAAGATCACAAATAGCACCGCAAAGAGCGCAGTTTTAAGTTCCAAATTATCTGGAATCCCTAATAAACGACTTAAAACATTAGAAATAATGGGAATTTCCATTCCAACCGATGATCCAACACCACCCATAATTCCAAAGACAACCAGAAAATCAACTAGCTGTCTGGTGTAATACTTCCACCTAGCCTCACCTTGAATAAAATCAATGGCAGAGCTAAGGCGTTGTACCTTGCCGTGTTTAACAAATAGAATATAAGCAATGGCAATCGTGGCCGGAGCAAACATCATCCATGCCATTGGTCCCCAGTTAAACTGACCAAACATGTGCGCATAATTATAAGCACTCTGTGAAAATGGTTTAGCCCCAAAGGGAGGATGCTGCAAGTATCGAAGCGGATCTACCATACTCAACATTAAAATGCTGGCATCAATTGCGGTCGCAAAGACCATGCTGCCCCACTGCAAATCACTATACTCTGGTTTGGAGTGGGGCTCACCCAAGCGGATAGCACCATACTTTGAAAAGATTAACCACATAAAAAATAAGAAGTTAATTATGTAAACCACCATATAGGCCCATCCCATTTGATTAGTGATCCAATTTAGGGCTACCGCTAGTACTCCTTGCAACTTGGAACCACCAATAATCAGAATGATTGAACCAATTCCAAAAATTAATAAGGTTGGAATAAAGACGAATTTATCAATATTAAATTTTTTAAAAATAAAGAAATCCCTCCAAACGCTTTTTTCACAACAAAAAACGCTATGTATGGTGCTCATAGAGCCACTTGCATAGCGTTGTAAAGGTCACACAAATGATAATTACTTATCTTTCACTATCATTATACACAACTAAGATAATAAGTAAAATTCACTAATTATTGTCAATCTTTTTTAATACTTGAGCTGGATTTCCGACTAAAACCACATCGTCTCCAAACGATTTGGTAACAACAGCTCCAGCACCAACCACCACATTGTTTCCAAGGGTCACGCCGGGAACAATGGTGACATGACCACCAAACCAGGCATTATCACCAATTGTAATTGGGGCCGCCATTTCAACATCTGCAACCCGTTCCTTAGCATTCAAAGGATGGACGTTTGTATAAAGTCCACAATTAGGACCTATGTAACAATTTTTACCAAATGTGATTGGAGCCGTATCAAGCAGCGTTAATCCGTAGTTAGCGTAAAAGTTGTCCCCGATGTAAATATTAAAGCCATAATCAAACTCCATCCCAGTCTCAACAAAGAATCTTGGTCCGCTCTTTTTTAACAATGATTGAATCAGTTGGTTCCGCCTCTCATTATTAGGGGTATTATTAGCCTCCTGCAACTGCTTTCGACAAAGGATCCTTCGACTAATCAGTTCTTTATCAAATTGATTATAAGATTCGCCCTTAGTCATTTTTTCTCTTTCACTCGTCATTGAATCACTCCTTTTAGGTCTTAACCTTATTATTAGGAAAATTTACATTTTGTCCATAGTCTGATTCAATTTCTCGTCCACGAAGACGTTTCCTTTATTTGTGGCGTGACCCTTCGTCCAACCAAATTGGATGTTAGGAAACTGTTTCAATAAATCATCCAATTGTTGCCAGAGTTCCTTATTTTTAAGTTCTCCGCCACTACGTTTCCATCCGCGCTTTTTCCACCCGTCAATCCAGTGTTTAGTAATGGCGTTTAAAACGTATCTTGAATCGCTGACAACCCCAACACTCTGGTCGTTAAGCTGATGATCAAACAACCATTTCAAAGCTTTCACGAGTGCCATAATCTCCATTCTATTATTAGTCACCCCATACTCACCGCCTGAATCAACGTGCTGACCGGTCGGAGCATCAATTAGGTATGCCCACGCCGCCTTATCGTTTGATTTGACGTGATCACCAGCAACATTACCGTGATTTCTGGAACCACCATCGGTAAATACAATGATGGTTGGTCGTTTACCTACTTTACTTTCCACCGGATGGTTTTCAAATTGAACCCCATATAAGTACGCACCAGCTTCTCTTTTAGTTGCAAAACTTTTATACTCAGCTCCCGAAAATCCATCAACTTGCTTTTTAGTGAGTTCCCACGTTGGATAAATTCCAGGGTGTCTCCCCTGCTTTACCGCGTAATACTTCTTATTCTTTGCCATTTTAGCTCCATTTGAATTAAAATCTTAATTAATTATTACATTTAATCATATCGTTTTGCATTTTGTAATATTTATGCGAAAATAACATACAGGAGGGGATTCATACAATGGCTGACATAGCTGCAAAATTAATTACAGTTGATCAAGCGTTAGCAATGCTCAAGGACCGTCATGCTCAAAAAAATGAACGTTTTCCCAAGTTAATGACTCCCGGTAAGTACATTCTACCAGATTACTTCTTAACTAGAAAAAGGGAAGCGTTTAAGATTAGAAAGCATACTTTCTTAAAGCGGCGCTCCCGCTCATACGTTGCTTTCGATTCAGAGAATGGTCAGACGCTTTGGTTGCACAATTTCCCTAGTCTATCAGAAGCATTATTCTGGTTAGATACCGGCCTTAAACCAGCCGATTCTGATTCAGGATCTTCATTCAAAGAATGGAAACAAGAGCATGCAAAAGAAATTGAAGGCATGAAAGACCAGCTTAGACAAATGCCAAAACCTAAAAAAAGTAAACCAAAAAAAGCTAAAAAGGGTAAAAAGCATTAATATCAAAAGTCCCGAGTTGAATTTGGGTTTTTGATTAACTAATTTCACAAAAAAGCACCGCTCAATCAAATGAGTGGTGCTTTTTTGTAGCTGCTGTGGCTGGGCTCGAACCAGCGACATCTTCATTAACAGTGAAGCGTTTCTACCAACTGAACTACACAGCAATAATGAATTACTTAATTTGTTGTTCACAAGTATACACAGTTATTAATTAACTGTCTACTGTTTTATCAAATTATTTTAAATAAAAAAAGTTCTGCGCTAAAGAAACGCAGAACTCAAGTTTAATCTATTTTCGCAGCTGTTCGTTTGGGTAAATGATAACCTTCAAAGAGTTCGATTTATCCGTTCTTGATTTTTCAAGAGCCGCTTTCGTTTCATCTAGTGGATAAAAGTTAGTTAATATATTATCAACCTTATCAGTGTTTTTAGCTAAAATCTTTAATCCAGTCTTATAGTTGTTACAGTATCTAAAGATCCCCATAATGGTGGTTTCATGATCAGTCATGAACGGAACATCCAGTGGCGTTTGGTCGGTTGTTGGGACACCAATGTAGGCGGCTTTACCACCCCGCTTCAGCGCGTGAAGTGAAGTTTGTTCACCTGGAACTGATCCTGAAGCGTCAATGGCGTAATCAACGCCCTTGCCATTTGTGATGGTCTTAACTTCGTCTAAAACATCCGCATTTTTAATGTTAATTGCATGAGTAGCTCCCAGCTTCTTGGCGGTATCAAGTCGGAGTTGCTCGGTATCACTGACAATGATGGTGTCAGCACCATGGGCCTTTGCGGCTAAGATCGCAAGCAATCCGACGGGACCCATGCCAGAAATGAGAATTGTTGAACCAACGTCAACTCCTAATTTTTGAGTAGCATGAACGCCAACTGATAGTGGCTCATTTAGAGTCGCCTCTTCATAAGAAACGTTTTCAGGAATGTGATAAACAAAGTCTTGTGGATAAACGATGAATTGAGTTAAATCACCATCAACTGGCGGGGTTGCCATGAATTGCATGTTAGGACAGAGGTTATAATGGCCCGTTCGACAAGCCTCACAATGACCACAGGGAACACCCGGTTCCATTGCGACTCGATCATCACGTTTAAAGTCGGTTACTTGATCACCCACTGCTACAATCACACCAGAACTTTCATGTCCTAAGATTAAGGGTTTTTTAACCACAAAATCACCAATATGTCCTTGGTCATAGTAGTGAACATCTGAACCACAGATTCCAACTGCCACAACTTTAATCAAAACATCGGTTGGACCCATTTTCTTTAACTTAGTGTCCTTCATATCAATATCAAACATTTTTTCTAAGACCGCACTTTTAGTGGTCTTAGGCATATTATTTTTGTCATAGTCGGGAATTTTTACATCAGTCATGATTTTCAGTCTCCTTTATTAAGAACTCATTTACAAAAATCATTTTAGGTTAGAAACCTACAACTCCCATTTTTATCATCCCATTCCCATAATTTTCACCATCATTATCACACCTTGCTCAGTGGTTATCAATAAAAAAGCACAAAAAAATAGACCACTAATTATCAAAATAAATCAATAATCAGACGTCTAGTAAAAGTTAATTAGTTCAATTATTTAGTAGGTTTTTGTTTCAAAAACTTTTGTAAGTCTGCTACTTCTTTTTGTTTTGCTTTACGTTTTTTAGTGTCGATCGGACGACGACCTTGGACACCATTTGGATGACAAATTCTCATGATGAAAAACTCCTTCCAATTAAGTCTAATTCCTTAAATACATCAGCTCTTAGTATTATAATACATGGAACAGGTAAAAATCAAATCAAACTAGAATGGAGACACAAAAATGGCTAAAGATTATCCACAAGCAGTAACGATTGCTGGAAGCGATAGCGACGGTAGTGCTGGCGTCCAAGCTGATTTAAACACTTTCTTTGCCCGTCGGGTCTACGGGGCATCGATTATCACAGCATGTGTATCGGGTAATTCATATGGGATTCACGATAGTGTTAACATGCCGACTAGTTTTATTGACCAGGAATTTAAAGACCTCGGTGATGATTTTCACATCTTGGCTGCTAAAACTGGCATGTTATCAGACGCTAACATCATTAATACGGTCGTAAAAGATTATCAGCTCTATGACTTTGGTCCCCTCGTGGTTGATCCAGTAATCACCACCAAATTTGGTACCATGCTTTTAGAAGCGGATGCTTTTGACGCCATGAAAAACCAACTGGTTCCCATGGCAACCGTCCTCACGCCTAACTTTTTTGAAGCGCAAAAGTTGACTGGTTTAGACGTTGACGATCCCAACTTTATGGCAAAGTCAGCTCAAGCCATGCAGGACATGGGGGCTAGTAACATAATTGTTAAAGGACGCCATGATGACCCCAGTCAGACCAAGGTTTCTGACTACGTTTTACTTGAAGACGGCAAACATTTTAATATCGACGGCCCTTATTTTACCACCGACCGTAAAAACGGAACTGGTGATACTCTTTCAGCTGGCATTACCGCTGAAATGGCAAAAGGACACACCGTTTCCGATTCCATTAAGATTGCCAAACAATACGTTGATGGCGCAATCGAAGACGAGATCCAAGTTGGTCATAAATATGGTCCAATCAATCATTGGGCAAGATAATTTAGGAATTAATATTTGTAAGACGCAAATTCATTACTTAAGGGATGAGCTTGGGTCTTTTTTTGGATTGAGCTCAATTTTCATTTGAGGCAAATTAATCATAATGTGGTATGTTCTAATTATCCAAGCTTAAATAATTTTGATTATTAATTTATTGATCAAAAAGGAAAGGAATCTTATGTTTCATGAAAGCAAACAAACCAATAAAATTATTTTTAGACATGGATAACGTGTTAGTTAATACCATCCCTGTTCTAAACCAACGGGCGAAATCATTACCAACCGGAGCTCGTCCTGATCGGATCCCCGGCATCTTTAAGGATCTTGATCCGACCGAAAATGCGATTGAAAGTGTTAATCAATTAAAAAAATATTATGATTTGTACATCCTCACTACTGCTCCGTGGAGCAATCCAAGTGCTTGGCAGGATAAGGTAGCGTGGATTCAACGCTACTTTGGTCAAGAAAAAGGAAGCCCCTTTTACAAAAAAATCACAATGACTCACAATAAGAGTCTCGTTCACTACGTTGGTGGAATTCTGATCGATGATCGTCCGTATCATGGTGCCAGTGCTTGGAACGACACCAAAACCAACAGTGTGTGGATCCAATACGGATTTGATAAACGATTGACTTGGAAAGATGATCTAGTTCCATTCTTGATTAAAATTGCCCAATATGGCAATCAAACTAACCAGTTGATTGATGCCGTCAATCAGGCTAATGATCAAAATCCAAAATACGTCGTCCACGGAAATGTAAGTACGTTTCAAAAAGAAAATTGGGAATAAGGGAGAAAATAAAATGATTACAAACAGTACTGAAATGTTAGATAAAGCTCGAAAAGAACACTATGCCGTTCCGGCATTCAACGTTAATAATCTAGAATGGGCGAAAGCCATCTTAGAAGCATGTGAAGAAGCCAAGTCACCGGTCATTATGCAGGTTACTTCTGGTTCGGCCAACTACATGGGCAGTTTTAGATTAGCCTATGATTTGATCGTGGATATGCACAATGCACTAAACATCACCGTGCCGGTCTCAATCCATCTCGATCATGGAAACTACTACGACTCCATTAAAACTCTCGGAATCAAGTTCACTTCAATCATGTTTGACGGGTCTGCCCTCCCGTTAGACGAAAACCTTGAAAAAACCAAGACCCTAATTAAGTTAGCACACGCAGAAGACGTTAGTGTCGAAGCTGAAGTCGGAACCATTGGTGGTGAAGAGGACGGAGTAATTGCTGATGGTGAAATTGCACCAGTTGATTCAGCCGTCAAAATGGCCGAGACTGGCGTAGACATGCTGGCAGTTGGTATTGGTAATATTCACGGTAAGTATCCAAAGGACTGGAAGGGTCTCAATTTTGCTCATCTAAAAAAGATCGACCAAGCCCTTTATGATAATACGGGAAAGCAAATCCCATTGGTTCTCCATGGCGGCTCTGGAATTCCTGATGACCAAATCAAAAAGGCTATTCAATTAGGAATCTCTAAGATCAACGTCAATACTGAGGGACAATTAGCTTTCCACCAAGCAATGCGTGACTACGTCCACTCTGATAAAGACCTCGAAGGAAAAAATTATGACCCCCGAATCTTCTTAAAGGCTGGAACCAACGCGCTTAAAAACATGTGCCTAGACCGGATTAGAGTCTTTGGATCAGAAAACAAAGCCTAATTCATACCCGTTATCAAAATAATTAATCCATCTGGATTCACATTTATCTAAAAATGTGAATCCTTTTTTTATTCCATCAGTTCATTCATCAACTACATATAATAAAATGAATAAAGTTTAACGAACGTTAACCCACGTGATTACTCATTTTCTTACTCAAAGCCGGATATTATCCAGGATGTTTTTATTGTGAAATTTGATATTGGTAGTATACTAACCGTTAAAGAAAACGTTTTCTTTAGTTTATGAATGCTGCCATCAAGCTAATCCTAGGAAAATGGCACATTTAATAATTATGTGAAATATGGTTTATTTGTGAAAGTAAGAAGTGATAGACAAAATGAAAAAATATATTTTAGTAATTGACGAAGGGACCACCAGTGTTCGCGCTATCATTTACGATAAAAACGCAAACGTGGTATCTAGCGATCAAAAGGAATTAACCATGTATTTTCCGGAACCCGGTTGGGTGGAACAGGATGCTAACGAAATTTGGTTAACCGCCCAAGCCGTGATGGCAACCGCCATTATCAAGGGCCGGATTAATCCGAATGAGATCGCTAGTATCGGAATTACTAATCAACGAGAAACCACCGTAATTTGGGACAAAGAAAGTGGATTGCCCATTTCTAAGGCCATTGTGTGGCAATCACGTCAAACTGCCCCAATAGCCAAAACAATGATTGATGCCGGGTATAAAAGCATGGTGCAAAAGAAAACCGGCTTAATTATCGATGCGTATTTTTCTGCCACTAAAATCAGATACATCTTGGATCAAGTCTCTGGTGCCCAGGAACGAGCCGAAAATGGTGAACTTCTGTTTGGTACGATCGACAGTTGGTTACTTTGGAAACTAACGGGCGGTGAAGTTCATGCGACCGATTATTCGAACGTTTCTCGAACCATGCTATATAACATCGAAAATCTCGACTGGGATCCTGAATTACTGAACATTCTCAATATTCCTAAAGTCATGCTTCCAGAAGTCAAGGACTCATCGGGAGTCTTTGGTAAGAGTCTGCCGGAAAACTTTTTTGGTGCTTCGGTTCCCATCTCTGGAATCGCTGGTGATCAACAAGCCGCTCTATTCGGTCATTTAGCGGTTAATTCTGGTGACGTTAAAAACACTTATGGTACCGGTTCCTTTATTGTGATGAATACGGGAAAAAAGCCCAAATACTCACACAACGGCTTATTAACCACGATTGGTTATGGAATTGGTGGTCAAATTACCTACGCTTTGGAGGGATCCGTGTTTATTGCTGGTTCCGCCATCCAGTGGCTAAGGGATCGCATGCAGTTAGTTAAAACGGCTCCCGATACCGAAAATCTAGCCAACAAGTCTAATAATCACAACGAGGTTTATGTCGTCCCAGCATTCACTGGATTAGGTGCTCCGTACTGGAATCCAGACGCGCGTGGTGCGGTCTTCGGTTTATCACGTGGAACCACCAAAAATGACTTTGTTAAGGCAACGTTACAGTCCATTGCCTATCAAAGTCGGGACGTTGTGGGTGCCATGGTAAATGATACTAATATGCCAGTCACCAATCTCCATGTTGATGGCGGAGCATCGTTAAATAACTATTTAATGCAATTTCAATCCGATCTTTTAGAGACCTCAGTCGTGCGATCAAAAGACATTGAAATGACAGGACGTGGTGCCGCCTATTTAGCGGGACTAGCCATTGGATTCTGGAAGAGTATTGACGAACTTAAAAAACTTCAGCCTGAGCCAACCATTTTCAATCCCAACATGGAAAAAGATGAAGCAGAAAGCTTATATTCGGGCTGGAAACAAGCAGTTAAGGCAACTGAATCATTTAAGCCTCAGGAGAATGAAAATGAATAACTTTTCGTATAAAAACCGAAATCAAGATATTGATCAACTTAAAAATAATGACTTTGACGTCACAATCATTGGCGGTGGCATCACTGGAGCAGGCATTGCCGTTCAGGCCGCTGCTTCAGGTCTCAAAACCGCTTTAATTGATATGCAGGATTTTGCTGAAGGAACCAGTAGTCGTTCGACCAAACTCGTTCATGGTGGAATTCGATACCTCAAGACTTTTGATATCGACGTCGTAAACGACACCGTCAAGGAACGAGCCATTGTGCAACATATCGCTCCACACATCCCTCGTCCTTCCAAAATGCTACTGCCACTTTACGATAATAAGGATGACACTTTCACCCCGTTAAGCGCAGAAGTCGCCATGGCCATTTACGATCGTTTAGCCAACGTTTCAAAAGACAGTCCCTTTGCACACCAAACATTGTCAAAAGCGGATGCAGAGAAAAAATTACCCAACCTAAGCCACAATCATTTAGTTGGGATGGGAGTCTATCTTGATTACAAAAATAACGATGCGCGCCTCACAATCGAAAACATTAAACAAGCAGTCAGTGATGGTGCCGTTGCAGTTAGTCACGTTAAAGCAGTCAACATCGAAAACGATCACAATCAAAAGATTGTAAACGTGATTGATAGAGAAGATAACACCGAATTTCCAATTAAATCCAAAATCGTCATCAATGCGGCAGGCCCTTGGTACGATGGCATTGTTAAAATGTTTGATTACGATCATAAGCAAAAAATCAGACCTACCAAGGGAGTTCACTTAGTAGTTGATCAAAGCAAACTTAAGGTGCCCCTCCCCGTTTACTTAGACTCTGGGTTAGACGACGGTCGGATGATTTTTATCATCCCAAGATTTGGAAAAACTTACTTTGGAACGACGGACACGGATTACGATGGTGATTACAGCAACCCAACCGTTAATCAAAAAGATGTTGACTATCTCTTAAAGGCCGTTAACCAACACTTCCCAAACGCTAACTTAACGACTAACGATATAGAAGCAAGCTGGGCTGGCATTCGTCCTTTGATTGAATCCGGTGATTATAACGGGAATACCACGCACAAAAACTTAAATGACGACGATCTGCACCACTTAGACACTAAAATCAATCAATACTTTAACCAACAGATTGACCACAACGACGTTAACAATTACGTTCATTCGGTAGTTTCAAACGACCAAAGTGCTTCAAGTGTTTCACGTGGATTTGAAATCAAACTGGTCGACGGTGTCATCAACGTGTCTGGCGGTAAATTAACTGATTACCGGCTAATGGGCGAAGACACGATGAAACTCGTCAAAAAAGAACTGGAACAAAAATTTGATCAACCTGTTTCATTAATTGACTCTAAAAATTACCAAATCTCTGGTGGCCACTTCGATTCAAACGACGTTAATGGCAACATTAAAAGTTATGCTGCCACCTTAGTCAACCGCGGCTTAAGCACCAAGGAAGCCATGGCGATTGCCAACCTGTTTGGATCAAACACTCCCTTAATCGCTAACTACGTTGCCAGTGGCGTCACTGCGCCAGGTTTAACCTTGGCAGAAACAAGTGTTCTTCACTACTCAATCGATCACGAAATGATCAGTCGTCCGATCGACTTCTTACTTAGAAGAACGAACTACCTCCTATTTGATTCCGAGAAAACCGATCAAATCGAGAGGCCGGTCATCGATGAAATGAGCCGCCAATTAGGCTGGGATCGAGCAACTAAAGAAAACATGACCAGGGAATACTTTAAGATCCGCCATCAGTCTCAATTAAAGAAACTAAAGGAGGCTAGTCTCAATGAGTAATCGAATTCCACTTATTTTAGCAAATTGGAAAATGAACAAAACCAGCAAAGATATTGAGGACTTCTTAAAATCATTAGAAGGTAAGTTACCTGATAAAAACCTCGTTCAAGTTGGCATTGCGGCTCAAAACGTCTACCTATATAAAATGGTTCAGTTCATTCAATCCCAAAAAGAGCCCATCGAAGTTTTTGCCGAAAATTTGCACTGGGCCGACGAAGGTCCGTACACCGGAGAAACATCCCCGGTTGCATTATCAGACCTTGGAATCAATGGTTCTATCATTGGTCACTATGAACGCCGCAAGATGTTTAAAGAAACGAACGGTACAATTGGATTAAAAATCATGGGCAGCTTTCGCAATCACCTCACTCCGGTAGTGGCAATCTCGGAGGATACCTCAACCTATAATCCTGATGATCTGGAGATGTCACCCTTAACCGAAATTGCCGTTTCATTTGCTGGCATCAATAGAAAGGATGCTGAACATTTAGTCATCGCATACGAACCATCGTGGTCCATCGGTGCTGCTAAAACAGCCTCATTAGCGGAGATTGAACATGCAGCACGGGTGATTCGCACCTCCCTTAAGATTATTTTCGGAAATGACACTGCCGAAAAGATCAGGATTCAATACGGTGGAGCAGTCACCCCAGAAAATGCCAAAGCCATTTTTTCATTACCAAATATCGACGGACTGCTGATTGGAAGAGCCTCATTATCTTCAGATACCTTTCTTAAAATCATCAATGACGTGGCCGAAGTTCAAAGAGGAACCTAATAATGAAATTAAAAATCTTTGGTGAACTGGTTGGGACTGCCTTATTAATCTATTTAGGAACAGGCCTCATCATTTTCAGCGGACCGTACGCTGACCAGTTAGGTCCGTCGGTTGGGTGGGGTCTCACCTTATCCATTCTGGTTTATGCCACTGGACCACTTTCAGGAGCTCATCTAAATCCAGCCGTAACCCTTACCATGTATTTAACTAAAAGAATGCCCGGAAAAGAGGCGATTATTTATGTAATTAGTCAACTAGTCGGCGGTCTCTTAGGTGAAATTTGTGTCGTTTTAACCTACGTCTCACTGCTTAACAAGACTGGTGAAAGTTGGAACAAGGAAGTTAGCACTAATTATTTAGGTGGAACGGTCTTCCCCCACATCTCCGCTCCAATTGCTTTCTTCACCGAAGTTCTACTGACCACCACTTTGTTAATTGTGATCCTAGTCTTAAACCATTCTAAAACAAATATGTATGCCATTCAGTCACCAATTGCCGTCGGCTTTACCATCTTTGTTCTGGTAATTGTTGGTGGTAAGTTAACCGGCGCTTCAATGAATCCCGTCCGATCATTGTTCCCCGCTATTTTTGCTGGTGGATTAGCATTAAAATCACTATGGCTTTATCTAACAGCACCGCTTGTCGGTTCGGTTCTGGCAGCCTTAATAAACCAATACATTATTTCAGACCGAAGCGAACGAATTTAGTATTATAAATAAAAAAGCTCCCAAACCGGAGCTTTTAAATCAAACACTACCCACAGGGGCTCGTCTTTAACGACGGGTCCCTTTTGTTGTCAATACCATCAACGTAAAGAGTCCTTACCATTTTTCGGGACTCCAACTTCTCCCATCAATTTCATTTTCAGCCTGCTCATTTCTTTTGGCCTGTTCTTTAACTAACTGTTTACATCCATATAACAGTGAACGATTAATAAATGACGTCTGGGTCTTAATTAATTCATTAATCTTATTAGTCGTCCATTCTTCGTTATCATCCATATTAGTCTTCCTCCTGATTCCGAATTAGGTTAATTTGTTCCTTTAAGTCATTTAAATTATCTTGACTGGTTTCCACTTCTTTAATAATTAAATCCAGATCCTGCTTATGTGATTTCATACTTCCAGTTGCCAATTTCTTTAGTTGAAAAGCCATCCACGTCTCACGTTCGTTAAAGTTAAAGGGATACTTAGCCGTCAAATACATCTGGTAGTCAACAAGCAACTTTTTTTTCTCATCATCCGACATGTACCCGAATTGCGAAATCACAAGTGGTGTCATAAACTTCATACCCGCTTGTCTAGCAAGGGCTTCGTATGGTGTCATAATTTGAGAAATACTAAAGGATTGACTAGCACCCATCGCAAACGATGATTTAGGGTAGCCCACACTCGTCACGATTCCGAGTTTCTTGCCCTTTAAACGGCCATCTTCATTAGCATACGTGTAGGCCCGACTTAAGACCTCATCCTCCCAAACTTTAAGCGATGAGGGGGCACTATACCAATAAAGTGGAAACTGAAAAATGATCCGATCAGCCTTATTTAAGAGGTCACGCTCAGCTTGCACGTCAATTGGATCACTTCCATATATTTCATCTAAACAGTGCCATGTAACATCGGCTAAATCAGCTTGACTGGTTCTTAGAAATTCCTGGGTAATTGAGTCCTGAAACTTGGGGTGTGAAACGATTATTAATGTTTTCATGCCTTCATCTTCTTTTAATTGATTAATATAAGTCTATCATATTGACATCAGTAGAATTTATGTTATATTTAAATAGATGTGTGAATGGTTTCGAGTTTCTAAGGTTTCTTGTTTTGTATTATTATGAAATGACTTCCTTTTAAGATTCAAACTAAGCAACACTGAAAAATTTATTGCGCTATGCGCTAGGAGGTTTCATATTATGAAACAAGGTACTGTTAAATGGTTTAACGCTGACAAGGGTTATGGTTTTATTACTACTGATGATGGTGATGTATTCGTACATTACTCAGCTATCAACAAGGATGGCTTCAAGACCCTTGACGAAGGCGAAAAGGTTACTTTGGACGTTGAAGAAGGAGACCGTGGTCCCCAAGCTGCTAACGTTACTCCAATGGACTAATTTTAGCCAAACAAAAAGAGTTCTGCAATCGCAGAGCTCTTTTTTTATACATATTTTTAAATTAAAAAATTAGTTAACCTTAAAGTTCATGTACTTCGATGCAAAGATGACCAATTCTTCAACGGGCTCTTCCATCCCGTCTTCTGTCCACGTTAGTAAAACTTCAGTTAAACCACCTGAAATCAACGCAATTAGCATTTTCGATGAATTGGCACGCAACTCTAATATATCGTCGTCAACCAAATTCGTAATGTATTTTTTTAAGATTTTAAGTAACAAATAAGACAGATCATTATCAACGATTACATCCATCATCCGCTTATTCTCTTTAATAATCGTAAAGAAAGTCGTTGCCAGGCCGTTAAAATTAGAGACCTTTTGCGCTAGTAAACGATTAATAAAGGTTGAAAAGGTCTCCTGAAATTGACCAACGATGACGTCTTCCTTGGTATGGAAGTTACGATAAAACGTCATCCGGGAAACCCCAACGTGCTTGGAAATGTCTTTCACCGTAATTTCTTGATAAGACTTAGTTTGGAGCATCTCAAACGTTCCTTCAATTATTCTCTTTTTGGCTGTTTCTTTTTTTGCCATATTTTCACCATTCGACCATAAACATGAGAGATTAACTTGGCAAATAAATAAGCGTGAAGAATGTTCTCCTCACACTTATTTATTTTTTAACGAGTCAAGTTGCGTTTGCAATTCATGATACTGATTTGATAATTCCATGTATTCAGTACTCATTTTATTATATTTATTTTCATACTGAGTAGCTCGATCGAGAGCATTTTTTAATTCGTCTTGAAACTGGACCACCTGTGACTTCAAATCACTAGTGCTCTTATCTGAAATGTCAGTACCATTTGTCAAAGCTTGAATTTTACTTTTAAGCTCTTTATTACGAGCCAATAAATCTTTGACCTGTTGTTTCAAATCTGAATCAACCATTATACTCACTTCCTAGACAATTGCATTTTAGTTGAAACCGCAGCACCTTGCAATTAAATTACTAAAATTTACTAAGTTAACGGTTTCAAGATGGGTGCAATCATTGCTCTGGCTGATTTACTCAATTGAAGTTTCTTATTGTGCATTAGCTGATGAACTCGAAAAAGGTTATTTTCACGCTGTTGCCAGTCTTTGACTGGTAGAGCGCCTTGCTTGTTTAATACTTTAATATTCATAAGCAATCCCTCCAAATACAAAATCAACTTAAATGATTAGTTCAAGTTAACAAGAATTATAATACATATTTCAAAATTAGTCATCTCTTGTAATTTATTGCCCGTATCAATACGTTTGTGCCGCCCAGCCCTTACAATCCTGTATGCAATAAGTTATAATACAAATATCAAATTAAGAAGGAAGTCTATTCAATGAGTAATTCTACCCAATCAGGCAATACTGCCGCACCACAAATGACTTGGTACGGTAAAACATTTAATATATTACTTAAAGTTTTAATGTCGTTTGTTGGTATCACCATGTTATCACTTGGTGCCACGTTACTTCGATCAAGCAAGATTTTAGGTCTTGATCCTTTTACTGCCGTTAATATTGGTATGTCAAACCATCTGCACATGTCACTTGGTTTGTACCAGTTACTGGCTAACCTGGTAATCTTCGTGTTTGTCTTGTTCCTTGACCGTCACATGATCGGAATTGGAACCATCATGAACATGGTGTTAGTTGGATTTGAGATTCAAATTTTCACTCAATTTTACCAACAAATCTTTCCGTCGGGGATTAACTTCTTCGTAATCGTTGCTAATGCCTTCTTGGGACTAATCCTATTTACGGCTGGTAGTTCAATCTACATGGCTCCTAATCTTGGGGTTGCCCCCTATGATGCCATTGCTCCAATTGTATCATCACGACTACACATCAAGTACAAGACGGCTCGTGTGATCCAAGATATCCTCTTCTTGATTGCCGCTGTCCTTGCTGGTGGCCCCGTTGGATTTGCATCAATCATCGTCGCCTTCTTTGCCGGTCCACTAATTTCCTACTGGAACAAACACATTAGTGACCCCATTGTTAACGGAATTGACGACTTCAGTGAACAGCCAACAGTTAAACACGCCGCTAGTACGATTTCTAAGGCGACGTTATCTGGGTACCATTATCTAACCCATGCTTATAACGCCACTTTAAACGTTCAGATGAACTTATCAGGGTACACTAATCAACAGTTAGGGACTCGTCTTCACGACGCCCAAACGAACATGGAAGACTCACAGAAGGCTTACAATGCTTACCGGACCCAGTACAGAATGTTGATGGCAGAAATGATGAAACGAAGCAAAAACGGTAACGTTAATCCACAATCAACTGGTAGTACTGCTGATAGTGCTCCTCAAAATTCAAAAAATTCTGATGCCAACAATAATAATCTCAATGATTCCAAAAAGTAATTAAATACCCAAAAGGTCCAGCAATAACGGAGACGTTAGTTGCTGGACCTTTTTTATTTACAATCTTGATCATTGTTCGCGCTTATAATTAGTCATTTTTAATGGCTCAACCCATTTATCAAAGTTATCACCAGTGACGTATCCTGAATCAATGGCCGCCTGTCTAAGATTCGTTTTTCCCTTTAAAGCGGCATTGGCAATTTCAGCTGCTCGATGATAGCCAATGTGTGGCGACAATGCCGTCACCGTCATCAAAGAATTATGGACCAACTCCTCCATGCGATCTTGGTTGACTTCAATCCCTTTGACCATCAAGTCCGTAAAATGGCTTAAGATGCCTGTCAGTGACTGAACGGAATCAAGAAAACAGGATATGATAATTGGCTTATAGACATTCATTTCAAAGTTTCCTTGAGTGTTAGCAACTTCGATGGTCGTATCATTTCCCATGATGCGCGCTACTACCATATCCATGGCTTCACCCTGAGTCGGGTTCACCTTGCCAGGCATAATCGATGACCCAGGTTCATTAGCGGGAATTTTAATCTCACCGTAACCAGCTCTAGGACCACTCGCTAGAAATTTAATGTCATTGGCAATCTTCATCAGATCAGTTGCAAGCGTCCGCACAGCCCCATGAGTCATGGTAATGGCCGAATGGGAAGCTAATCCATAAAATTTATTTTCAACTTCAAACGGCTCATGATACTTATTACCCAGGGTTTGAACCATTTCCTTATCAAAGTCTTCCGTCGTATTAAGACCGGTTCCGACAGCGGTCCCACCAATTGGTAGCCCCAGTAGTGACTTCGAATTGTCCCTCACAAAATCAAGGTCGTGTTGAATGGTGCTAGCCCATCCCGACACTTCCTGTCCAAACGTCATCGGAGTGGCGTCCTGTAAATGAGTGCGCCCAATCTTAACCACATCCCAATACTTTTTCTGTAAGTGATGCATAACATTAATCAAATGCTCCAACTCAGGTAACAGCTGATTGATGGCAACCAGACTTGCAATGTTCATTGCCGTTGGAAACGTATCATTTGAACTCTGGGAATGATTAACATCATCATTTGGTAAAACATTAATCTTTGGATTAATCTGATTAGCAACGTGGGCAATCACCTCGTTCACGTTCATGTTAGTCTGAGTTCCCGATCCAGTTTGGTAAATGTGTAACGGGAAGTTTTGCATTAATTGATTATCGGAAAGACTCAATAGTTTTTGGGCACCCTGCTCAATCAACTCACCCTTTTTTCGATCGATGGTGTCTTGTTTGATGCTCACCTCGGCGGCACTTGCTTTAATGTTTATGAGAGCGCGAATTACCAATACTGGTAACTTGGGACCGACAGGAAAATTATGCCGGCTCCGCTCGGTTTGAGCACCCCACAAAGCATCCTTTGGCACCTTGACGTCTCCAAGCGTGTCACTTTCAATTCGATAATCAGACATTTTGTCATCCCCTAATTAAATATTGGGTACGACCTATCTGCTTAAGACCTGACTCTTTTCTAGTAAACGACTGATGAAATAAGTCAGCACTCCGCTGAATAAGAAGACCGATACAAGCCGGGTTAAAAACAGTAGGAGTAAAAATCCAAAATGATAATTTGCGTATCCACTTTTGATCATATCCCAAGCAAACGTAATTACCGTGGTGGTAATCGTCGTACTTATGATTCCTAACCAATCATAATGTTTATATCCCAATATGGCAAATCCTAACTCAGACGATAGTCCTTGAATTAAGCCGGATAACAAATCAGCAATTCCCCACTGACTGCCAAGGATCATCTCGACGAAGGCTCCCAGTAACTCACCAAGGGTAGCGGAAAATGGGATGCGAATGATAAACGCTGCTAACGGTCCAGCAAGCGTCCATAATCCAAAGGTGGCTTCGTTTGCAAACGGCTGCAATCCAAATGGTGTCAGTGCCGCAGCTAAGATATTATAGAGAAATGAAGTTCCCCAAAAAATCACTCCACAAAAAGCACCAATCAATGTAACTAAAATAATGTCCTTTAAATGCCATTCTCTCAAAATTTTCATGTGATCTCCTCCAATAAAAAAAGTTCCTGGATCTACCCCGGGAACTTCAACACATGATTAAAAATGACACTTGTAGTGTAGTCGGATCCCTTCGCAGGTCTTAACCTGATCAGGTTCAATGGGTATTATCTCAGCCTTTCGGCACCCCAGAATTATATAATTCACTTTAATAATATACTGATTGAATGGTAAAAGCAATCAAAATCAAAATGGAGATGCATTAATGCAACTCCATTTAACCTATTCTAATCCGACCCGTTTGAAAATATCATCAACGTGTCTAAGGTGGTAATGATAATCAAACGCATCGTTAATCTCTTGGTCAGACAACCGTTCATTAATCTGATCGTTAGCTTTAACTAACTTTTCAAATGACTCGCGGTTTTCCCATGACTGAGCCGTCAGTGGTTGAACTAAGTCGTACGCTTCTTCCCGACTCATGCCTTTATCAATCAGTTTTAGCATTACTCGTTGACTGTAAATTAGGCCATAAGTTAAATTCATATTTTCCTTCATCCGTTTTGGGAACACGTCCAGATTTGAAAGAATGTTGTTGAAACGATGGAGCATGTAATCTAAGAGCGTGGTACTCTCTGGTAGAATAATTCGCTCAGCCGAAGAATGGGAAATATCACGTTCATGCCACAAAGAAACGTTCTCGTAGGCAGTGGTGATTAGTCCACGCATGGTTCTGGCCAATCCACAAATGTTTTCTGATCCAATTGGGTTCCGTTTATGTGGCATTGCCGAAGAACCCTTTTGACCAGGATTAAAATGCTCTTCTACTTCATGAATCTCAGAACGTTGCAAACCACGAATCTCCGTTGCAAAATTTTCAAGACTAGTGGCAATCAATGCCAAAGTGGCGATATATTCGGCATGCAAATCACGAGGTAAGACTTGACTAGTAATTTCTTGGGCACGTAGTCCTAACTTATCGCATACGTAAGCCTCTACCTGAGGGTCAATGTTAGCAAATGTCCCAACGGCTCCAGAAATTTTCCCGGCTTCCACTCCGGCAGCTGCTTCGTTAAATCGTTTTAGGTTCCGTTTCATTTCTGAATACCAACGTGCCATCTTTAAGCCAAAAGTCATTGGTTCCGCCTGAACCCCATGGGTTCTTCCAATTTCAACCGTATCCTTATATTTTAAGGCTTTCTGCTTAATGGTATCCATTAAAGTTAAAATATCCTGACGAAGAATCTCGTCAGCCTGCTTTAGTCTAAGTCCCTGAGCGGTATCGACAACATCAGTACTAGTAACGCCGTAATGGATCCACTTTTTTTCGGGGCCAAGCGACTCCGAAACATCGCGGGTAAAAGCCACCACATCATGGTGAGTTTCCGATTCAATCTGTGCAATGCGGTCCACGTCAAAGGTCGCGTTTCTTTTAATGGCAATAATGTCAGCATCTGGAATCTTACCTAACTTATTCCATGCTTCATCAATCGCAATCTCAACTTCAAGCCATGTCTGATACTGATTCTGCTTACTCCAAATTCGCTTCATTGGTGCTCTTGTATAACGATCAATCATTTCATTCACCTCATTATAATTACAGGATAATCTTACATAATGTTTTCTTTTCAGTCAAATCAACGCCGCTACTACTTTATTATAATTCTAATATTCAATAAAACACGAACATTATTTTTAACAATATTTTGAACGTTCTTGATTTTTCCATATGTGATTGGTAAACTGTTCTTGGTCAAAAAATTCATTTACGAGGTGCTATTTATGTCTGTAACAGTTGTTGTTGGTAGTCAATGGGGCGATGAAGGCAAAGGAAAGATTGTCGATACCCTAAGTGCTGACGCAGATATCATTGCTAGATATCAGGGCGGTGACAATGCTGGTCACACCATTGTGTATCACAATCAAAATTTTCACGTTCAACTCGTTCCGTCCGGAATTTTCTATTCTGACAAGTTGGCAGTAATTGGAAACGGCGTTGTTTTGAACCCCAAGTCACTATTTAAAGAAGTCGACTATCTAAACGAACATGGTGTTTCTACCGACAACCTCCGTGTATCATCTCGTGCTCAAGTCATCATGCCATACCATCCTCTTTTTGATAAGCTTCAAGAGGAACACAAACATCATAAGATCGGGACGACCCAAAAGGGAATTGGCCCTGCTTACATGGACAAGGTTGCTAGGGTCGGAATTCGGGTGGCTGATTTAATTGATCCAGTAACTTTCAAGAAGCGTTTGAAAGACGTCTTGGCTGAAAAGAATGAAATTTTGGTTAAACTATACGACCATGAGCCCCTTAATTTTGAAGAAATCTATAATGAATACGTCCAGTTAGGGAAACGATTAAAACCATACGTAACCGAAACCTCCGTTCTTTTAAACGATGAAATCAATCATAACCAAAACGTCCTGTTTGAAGGCGCTCAAGGAATTATGTTAGACGTTGACCATGGGACATATCCCTACGTCACTTCTTCGAACCCTGTTGCCGGAGGCGCTGCCGTTGGTGCTGGGATTGGACCCAGCAAGATTGATCGGGTCATTGGAACTTGTAAAGCCTATACTTCACGTGTTGGTGAGGGACCATTTCCAACGGAACTATTAGATGAGACCGGTAACTATATCAGAGAAACCGCCCATGAGTACGGGGTTGTGACCAAGCGTCCCAGACGAATCGGTTGGTTTGACAGCGTTGCCTTAAGACACGCTCGTCGTGTTTCTGGTCTAACCCACTTAGCCTTAAACTGTCTGGATGTTTTAGACGGATTAAAAGAAATTAAGATTTGTACCGCATATGAACTAGACGGTAAGAAAATCACTTATTACCCCGCTAACTTGGATATCTTGGACAAGTGCAAACCGGTCTACGAAACGCTCCAGGGATGGAACGAGGATATCACTAATTGTGATACCTACGACAAGCTTCCTAAAAACGCCCAAAAGTTTCTTGACCGGGTTTCAGAACTTGTAGGTATCCCGTTAATCACTTTCTCAACTGGTCCCAAGCGAGAACAGACCCATCAAATGTAAAAAATAAGACCCTGGATAAAATCCAGGGTCTTTTTATGTCAACTCTTATACATAACGTAATTCTTTGGACGTGTGAGTAAATGGTTCATTTCCATCCTTGGTTAAGTGGATGCAATCTTCAATTCGAACCCCAGCTACGCCAGGAATGTAGATACCCGGTTCAATTGAAAAGCACATGCCTTCCTTTAATATCATCTTATTGCCCTCCATGATTGAAGGGAATTCATGCTCACCCATCCCCATGCCGTGTCCTAAACGGTGGATGAAGTATTTACCATAACCAGCCTTGTCAATGATATCTCTTGCAACCGCATCCAGGTCTTCGGCCCGAATACCTGGTTTAGCGGCAGATTGGGCAGCTAACTGAGCTTCCAAACAAACGTCATAAATCTCTTTTTGTTTGGCCGGAATTTTATCACCAACAGCGACCGTCCGGGAAGCATCAGAGATGTAGCCATTATGAACCGTTCCTAAATCAAATAATAACAGGTTATCGTTCTTAATCTTGTTCATATCAGTAGCACCATGTGGTTCCGCCGCGTGAGGTCCAGTCTGAACCAGAGTATCAAAACTCATGTTCATAACCCCTCTGACTTTTTCTTGGTACTCAATCTCAGCAGCCACTTCTGCCTCCGTTTTACCGGCTTTAGCGGTCTCAAAACCAACTTGAAAGGCAAAGTCGGCTTCTTTTCCAGCAGCGTCTAACTGTTCAATCTCATATGGCGTCTTAATTACCCGCAGTTCACTAACTTCTGGAGCCACGTTAGTGCTAAAGTCAGCCTTCGGAAATTCAGCTTGAAGCTGTTGATAACGACTAATGACCAAGTTGTCGTCTTCAATCCCAAATCGCTTGGGATCAGGAGTTACATCACGAATGTGCTTGGCAATCAGTTTAAAGGGATCTTCATGGTCTAAGTAACCATAAACGGGATACTTCCATCCTGACTCCTTTATGGCCTCCACTTCGAGTTCTGGTGCAAACAGAAATGGTTCCGCATCAGGAAAAATAAAAAGTGCCAACACCCGTTCAACGGGATCACTACCAAAACCAGTAAAGTACTTAATATCCTCAAAATTACTGATGTAAGCAACATCAAGCTTTTTTTGGTTAACGTAGTCTCTCATTTCATTTAATTTAACCATAATAAGACCTCCTGAATTTGTTGCTAATTTTAGCATACAATTAAATTTAATCAACACAAAAAGAGAAACCTAACATCAATCGTCAGCTTTCATCTTCCTAATATGTCTGGTCACATTCGGATCCAGGTTTAACGTTTGCTGGTCTCGTGTCTTTAACAAAAGGTGCCCACGTTCGTCGATTCCCGCTAATTTCCCAGTGATTTCATTATCATGATTGATCAGGGAAACTTGTTCGTTAATCCACAGCAGTCGCTTAGTATAATGATTAATAATCCGATCGTCGTTCCAATGATGATAGACCTCGTACAAATGGTCATAAACCGAAGCAATTAACTGGTTCCTTTTAAGTGGCGGCACCACGTTTAAACTTCCCACCATTTGGTCACCATTACGTGAAAACGGCATGATCCCAATATCGAGGCCGATGCCCATGATAAAGTTCTCGGGCTCGTTATCTTCGTTACTCTGAATTTCAGTTAAAATCCCACAGACCTTACTGTCATCGTGATACACGTCATTCACCCATTTTAATTGAGTATCGATGTTGTAGACCCGTTTAATGGCGTCCGTAACGGCAATGCCAATTCCAAGCGTTAAGATACCTGGATTATCAAGATACCTTGGTTGGGCCTGAAACACCACCGTAAAATAAACGCCGTTGTTTGCAGGAGAATAAAAATGATGGCCATTTTGGCCTTTCCCCTTCGTCTGTTCGTTAGCAATGATCATGCTAGGACGATGCCAGACCTCCACTTGAGCCTCTTCGTTAGTCGACGGTAACTGGTCATAAACCTCGATTTGATCAATGGGATTACTAATTAAACTGTGAATTACACGTGCGTTTAAAATATCGTTCATGATTTACTCACCCACCTGGGTAGCAAGAGTCCCAATGTATTTCCATCCCACGTCCAAAAAGTTAATCTGGTACAAATCATCGTTTCTTCTAGCACTTTCCATGTGAGGTAATGAAACCTCAACGGACTTGGGTTTTCCGATCAATCCGACTCCCTGAAGTTTTAAGACCGCTTCCTTGATGGTCCATAATCTTAAGGCTTGTTCACCTTGCCGTTCTCCCCTTAAATTCTTTAAGTAATCAAGTTCTGCTGGGGTGAAAGCCTTGGTAATCCTGGTGTAGTCATAAGGACGAATCTGTTCTAAGTCAACTCCAATTGGTTGATCAGAAATTACCACCAAAACCGCGTCATGAGAGTGAGCAATGTTAAAATGATAGCCATTTGGCACAAAATAGGGTTTCCCGTAATGTCCAAAATCAATGTCAACGTTTTTAATGGCGTCTTGTACTGGCATCCCCACCAGTTTAGCTAACAAAACCCTTCCAACAAGCGTCTGTTGCTTTTTGGGCTTATCGGTGATTTCTAAGTCTTGGTAGTATGGTTGAAATGCTTTTGTGGTGATCGAATCACTTAAAAATTTAATCATGCTAATTCCTCATTTTCATTTTATTAGACCTGATTGGGTCCGAGAGATAAAAAATAAGAGTCTCACTATTTTCAACAGATACAATAGTAACACTCTCATACATCTTGGTCATTGACTAAAAATTACGGTACCTAGCAAACCGCTTCTTAAGCATCTCATCCTTTGGCATCGCATTTAGTTCTTTAATTTTTTTAACCAAATCACCACGAAACCGTTCAAAGCCATCGGCGGTATTTACTTCAGGAATAATCCGATCAATGATTCCTTCTTTTAGTAAGTCATCTGGAGTCAACTTCATGACTGAAGCAGCTTCTTTCATCCGACTAGCATCTTTCCACAAAATGGTGGCATATCCTTCTGGGGAAAGAACCGAATAGATACTATCCTCAAAAGCCCAGACGCAATCACCAACAGCTAATGCCAGGGCACCACCACTGCCACCTTCACCAACAATCACACTTACGTAAGGAACTTTCAGTTGCATTCCCTGTAAGATTAATTGCGCAATCGTATAGCCAATCCCGTGGTACTCGGCTTCTACACCAGGATAAGCTCCAGGAGTATTAATCAAGGTAACAATTGGACGATTGAATTTTTCGGCCTGCTTCATTAATCGCAGCGCTTTGCGGTATCCGTCAGGCTCAGCCGAGCCAAAGTGCCGTTCGATGTTGGAATTTAGATCCGAGCCCTTTCTAATCCCAATCAACGTCGTCGGAATTTCATCAAGGGTTCCAATCCCAGCGTATACGGCGGGATCATCACCGTAAGCACGATCACCATGCAGTTCCATAAAATCTTCGGTAATTCCGTTAATGAGGTCATCAACCCCAATCTTACCCGCAGCTCTAGCATTTATAACTCTATCCCATGCGGTTGGTTTACTCATCATTGTCACCTACCCGATGCCACTTTAGAATTTTATTAAGTGTCTCTTTTAGATCGCGTCGTCTCACGACCCCATCCAAAAACCCATTTTTAAGTAATGTCTCTGATCGTTGAAAGTCTTTTGGTGGGCGCTGTTGAATCGTCTTTTCAATCACCCGACGTCCCGCAAAACCAATCAAAGCGTGGGGCTCTGACAAAATAATGTCTCCCTGCATTGCAAAACTGGCAGTCACCCCACCAGTAGTGGGATCACAGGGAACACTGACGTACAGTAAGCCCGCTTTACTGTGTTGCGCAACCGCTTCAGACACTTTGGCCATCTGCATCAGGGAATGAATCCCCTCTTGCATCCGGGCTCCTCCCGATGCGGTGAATACGATCACAGGTAGCTTCCTTTTTGTCGCCGTTTCAAATAATCGTGCCAAAATCTCACCCGTTGCCGTCCCAAGACTAGCCATCACAAATCGCCAGTCCATCGCAGCCATCGCTACCTGATTTCCATCAATGGTACCAATCCCAGACAAAACACTCTCATTTAGACCAGTCACCGCGCGTGCCTTCTTCAATTTAGCTACGTACTTTTCGTCGTTAAATTTTTTAGAAGCCTTCAAATCGGTATTAATGGGTTCAAAATCATCACACATTAACTCAATGCGTTCTTTAGCACCAATCCGAAAGGCATAGTAACAATTAGGACACTCTTTATACCTGCCCAGGTCTTTCTTGTAGAAATTTTTCTGACAAATTGGACATTTGACCCAGATGTGATCAGGAATTTGATCCATTCGCTGACTTAACTCTTTTTGACTAATACTTTCAAACCGTTTGCTTGTCATACTGCTTCATCCATTCTTTTAAGAACGTACTCTCAATGTAATTATTGTTAAAATCACCAGTTAAGAAATGCTGATCAGAAATCAAACCAATCAAGAAATCGCGATTGGTGGTGACCCCCTTCACAACAAATTCGTTCAAAATTTGCTTCATCTCGGACACGGCTTCCCGTTTTGTCGGTTTATGCACAATAACTTTAGCAATCATCGAATCATAATAAGGTGAAATCATGTCGCCAGCTTCAACCCCAGAATCAATTCGAATGGAATCAGATTCATGGGTAAATTTCACCTGCTGAAGTTTACCAGGTGATGGAGCAAAATTATTGCTAGGATCCTCGGCATCGATCCGACATTCAAGTGAGTAACCCTTTATCTCACAGTCTTGTTGATTAAAAGGGAGTGATTGTCCTTCTGCCACTAAAATCTGAGCCTTAATAATCTCTACTCCAGTAACCTCTTCGGTAACGGTATATTCGACCTGAAGTCTGGTGTTCATCTCCATAAAATAGAAATGATGTTCTTGATCCATCAAGAATTCAAAGGTCCCGGTGTTTGTGTAACAAATCCCTTTGGCGGCCTTCGCCACTATCTGACCCAGTTCTCGGCGTTTGTTGGGTGTAATCTTGGAACAGGGACTTTCTTCGATCACTTTTTGGTGATTACGCTGCATTGAGCAGTCTCGTTCCGGAAAGTAGACCACGTGCCCGTGTTCATCGGCGATGACTTGCATTTCAATGTGTTTGGCATCATTTAAATCTTTTTCCATGTAAAGCCGGTCATCCCCAAATGAAAGTTTGGCTTCACGCTTCGTATCACTAAAGGCTTTTTTTAATTCAGATTCACTAGTAACTTTTCGAATTCCCTTACCGCCACCACCGGCAGCAGCCTTTAACATCACGGGATAACCAGTTTTTTGGGCCACTTCTTTAGCCTGGTCGTAAGTATCAACAAACCCATCGCTACCAGGAATTATCGGAACGCCATTCTTTTTCATGGCTTCTTTGGCATTACCCTTATTCCCCATCAGATTAATTACTGAAGCGGTGGGACCAATAAATTTAATTCCGCACTGTTCACATAATTCAGCAAAATCAGCATTTTCAGACAAAAAGCCATACCCAGGATGGAGCGCATCACATCCGCAAAGAACCGCGGAATCAATAATTGCTGCCATGTTTAGGTATGACTCATCTGGAAACGGTCCACCAATACATACGGATTCGTCAGCTAATTTTACGAATAAACTATCAGCATCAGCGGTTGAATAAACCGCCACCGCCTTGATGTTCATTTCGTGAAGTGCACGGATGATCTGAACTGCGATTTCACCGCGGTTTGCAACCAGCACTTTTTTAAACATTAAATCACCTTTTTAAAATAATATGAATTGAGCTTTCTAGTCTTCCTTAATTTCAAAAATTGGTTCATTGTATTCCACCATCGAACCACTTTTTGGTATTCGTTTAACGATGGTCCCACTCACTGGACTTTTAACCTCATTAACCAACTTCATGGCTTCAATTACACAAACGGTCTCACCCTTTTTAACGTGATCGCCATCTTGCTTAAAGTCGGCCTTTTCTGGGCTTGGAGCGTAATAAAGAATTCCAACCATTGGAGCTTTCAATTGATAATTATCGGAGTCGTCAGTTGCATCAATTGACGCAGATTCAAGTTGAGCCGGCTTTATGGATTCATTAACTGACTCACTTGCATGCAAGCTGTCGTGATCAGGAATTTTGGATAAGTAAACGGCCCCTTCATTCTGATTAATCTTAATTTCTTGTAAACTCGATTGCTCAAATTTATCAATTAATTTTTCAATATCTTGTTCATTCACTAATCTTCATTCCACTTCTTCATTGCAATTACCGCATTGTGACCACCAAAGCCAAAGGCATTACTAATTGCAGTATTAACGGGTGCCTTTTTGTTATCTTCATTAACCAAATCAACGTGAATCTCAGGATCCTTATGCTTCATCCCCACGTTAACTGGCATCTGATCATTTTGAAGGGCAGCAACTAAAGCAACCGCTTCAAGTCCACCAGCAGCTCCCAATGAGTGTCCTACCATTCCTTTAATGGAACTAACCTTGACGTGATCGTTATCTTTAAACAACTTTTCAATCGCACCAGCTTCAGCAACATCATTAGCGTGAGTGCTGGTACCGTGCGCATTAACGTAATCAAGTTCACTAGTTTTAATGTGACCTTCGTCAATGGCTTCCTTCATGGCTCTAATGGCACCTTTTCCAGAGGGGTTCGGAGCAGTCATATGATAAGCATCGCTGGTAGCACCATATCCAACCACTTCGGCCAAAATATTAGCACCACGTGCTTTAGCATGGTCATAATCCTCAAGTACAAGAGTACCAGCCCCTTCTCCCATGACAAAGCCATTACGGTCTTTATCAAATGGCATTGAGGCATCTTCTACTTTTTCAGCGGTTGAAAGAGCGGTCAATTTAGCAAATCCAGCAATTCCAATCTCGGTGATGGCAGCTTCAGTTCCACCAGCAATCATCATCTTGGCTTTCCCTTGTTTAATTAGTTCAAAGGCGTTTCCAATGGCATTATTAGCTGAAGCACAAGCCGTCACAATGGTCTGAGACGTGTTTTCCGCATCAAAGTACATGGAAACATTTCCAGCTGCCATGTTAGCAATGGCTTTAGGAACAAAAAGTGGTGAAACTCGCTTTGGTCCCTTTTCGTGCATCTTGATGATGTCACTCTCAATGGTAGTAAGACCACCAATTCCATTTCCGTACATGACACCAAGGTCCTCAGGTTCGTAATCACCCTGTTTCAGGCCAGCTTGATCCATGGCCTCTTTAGCACTGTACAAAGCGTACTGTGAAAAAAGATCAATTCGTTTGTAGGCACGTTTATCTAAACGCTTGCTTGGATCAAAGTCTTTAACTTCAGCAGCTACCGTTACACCCGTGTTACTAGCATCAAATTTGGTAATTGGTGCAATGCCCACTTTAGAGTTGAACAAATTGTTGGAAAAGGTTTCGGCATCATTTCCGATGGGGGTGACAGCTCCCATCCCTGTTACAACTACTCGATTACTCAAATGATTTCCTCCTGTTCAAATAAATAATTTTACTGATTATTTATCGTTCTCCGCAATCTTCTTTTGAATGTAGTCAACTAATTGTTGAACGGTGTTGATGTCTTCATCACTTTCAATTTCAATGTCATATTCATTTTCAAGTCCGTCAACCACTTCAAAAAAGTCAAGACTATCAATATCAACGTCTTCCTTAAGGTTAGTGTCCATCTTGATGTCTGCTGCTGGTACATCAGTTTGTTTTGCGATTAAGTCCTTGATTTTGTTAAAAATTTCGTTTTGGTCTGCCATAATTTATCACTCCATAATATTTTTTGTATTTAGTATCTAATTACTACGGTTCCAATGGTTAATCCCCCACCAAAACCGGTTAAAACAAGATTGTCACCACGGTTAATCTGATGCTCCTCTACCATTTCACTTAATAGCAGTGGTTCGCTTGCCGCAGCGGTATTGCCATACTTATTGATATTAACGGGAAACTTTTCCATCGATAAACCTAATTTGTTAGCAATACTTTTAATAATTCGTTCATTTGCTTGATGAACGATAAAGTACTTCACATCACTTAAGTCAATGTTTGCCTTTGAAAGCGCTAGCTCGATGGACTTGGGAACTCTTTGAGTAGCAAAACGATACACTTCATGACCATCCATCTTGAAATATGACTGGTGCGTATCATCAGCGAAGTGCCCAGCCGTTAGCGAATTACCAAGTTCTCCAACTGTTTCTAAGTCACTAGCAAGTACCTCTGACTCACTTCCATCATTGGTAGCTAGAATTCCCGCAGCACCATCCCCAAACAGGACCGCCGTTGAACGGTCTGACCAATCAAGGTACTTGCTTAGCTTCTCACCGCCAATTAAAATTCCTTTTGAATGCGGCTTATTTGCAAGCAACGCATTCAAGACGTAAATTCCGTAAGCAAATCCGGAACAAGCGGCGTTTAGATCAAAGGCAACTGCATTGTCGGCATAAAGATTTCCCTGAACCGCTGCTGCAGTTGAAGGAGTTTGAAAGTCTGATGACATGGTGGCTACGATGATGAAATCAACGTCACTTGCAGAAATATTGGCCTTATTAATGAGCTTGGTTGCAACATCAGTACACATGGAAGTATTAGTCTCTGACTTAGAAATGTGACGGGCGTGAATACCGGTCCGTCGTTTGATCCACTCATCAGAGGTATCCATGATTTTAGTTAAATCATGATTAGTAACAACATTATTGGGCGTTGACCTTGCCGTTTCTAAGATTGAAAAACTACCCATTTGCGACTCCTATTACCTATTTTATTGTTCTCTTTCCTTGTTACTTACGATAAAGGTCAACTGAGCGTCACAAGCCTTTTTATCGCCAACGTATGCCACACACGAAACTGAGCCAGCACTTCCTCTAACCTTATCAATCTTAACCTCAAAGCGTAGCACATCACCGGGCTCCACCATCTTTCTGAATTTCGCGTTGCGGATGCTACCCATATAAACCGTCTTGTTCTTAAACTGGGGCGACTTTAAAATCAAAATTGAAGCCACCTGAGCCATTGATTCAATAATCAAAACACCGGGCATAACCGGATTACCAGGAAAATGTCCTTGGAAATAATTTTCGTTAATCGTAACATTCTTGGTAGCCGTAATTGACTTACCTGGGTCCATCGCATCGACCCGATCAATAAATAAAATCGGATAACGATTAGGAATCAGATCCATAATTTCTTTTGCATTCATTAAACTCAAATTATTCACCTCTATTAATCTAATTTGATTCAAGTATGGTACTTCGCATAATTACCATGTGTTCATATTCCACAAGTTTTGGTTATTTAGCAATCAAAAACCATTCCAGTTAGAATAATTCCGGCACAAAAGCCCGGCACATCAACTTTTTACAGCAAGTATGTGTCTGGTTACACTTGTTTTAATGTGTAATCATGACCAAACTCCCACCTTTGAGTCAAAAAAATCCCATAGCCGATCAACGACTATGGGATATTTAAATTAATTTTAATTTAGGCAAGTAAATGAACACCCTTGTCAACGTAGATAATGTCACCAGTAACACCGATTGATAAATCACTAACTAAGAAAGCAGCAACGTTACCAATCTGATCAGTTGTTACATTCTCACCATCAACGGTGAATGATTGTGACATTTTAAGAAGGTCACGATGACCCTTAATTCCGGTAACAGCCAAAGTTTTAACGGCTCCAGCGGAAATTGCGTTTACTCGAATTTGGTCTTTACCAAGTTCAGAAGCAAGGTAACGCATAGCTGATTCAAGGGATGCCTTAGCAATTCCCATCATGTTGTAATCAGGAATGGCACGAGTTGAACCCATATAAGTTAACGTTAAAATGCTACCAGGCTTGTTCATAATCTTGCTGGCATAACGAGTAACTGAGATAAATGAGTACGCACTAATGTCTTCGGCTAAGTTGTAACCATCTTTTTTGGTGTTAATCACACCATTTTGAAGGGTTTCTTTGTCAGCAAAAGCAATGGCATGAATAACCCCATCGATGTTTCCAAAACGGTCATGAATTTCGGAAAAAGCCTTTTGGACGTTAGCATCTTCGGCCACATCACATTCAACCAGTGGGAACTCTTCATCACCAATGGTCTTCTCAATACTCTTCTTTAAACGATCATTTTGGTATGTCAAAATAACTTGAGCTCCAAGTGACTTAATTGCTTGTGCACATCCCCAAGCAATACTTTTTCTATTCGCCACACCCATCACAACAACTTTTTTTCCTTTTAATAAATCAGCCATCTTCAAAATCCTCCTAGAACCAAATATCTAATTTACATCATTATATCAAAAAATTAATTCATTCATTAAAAATTTCGGTAACGGGAAAGTCGCTTAGCAACCAAATCATCCTTAGATAATGCATTTAATTCCCTAATTTTTTTAACCAGATCACCTCTGAAACGTTCGAAACCATCAACCGTATCAGCTTCGGGAATAATCCGATCGATGATTCCCTCGGACAACAAATCATCCGGCGTTAATTTCATCACTGAAGCAGCTTCTTTCATCCGACTGGGGTCTTTCCACAAAATCGTGGCGTAACCTTCGGGTGAGAGCACCGAATAAATACTATCCTCAAAGGCCCAGACACAATCACCGACAGCCAGTGCTAAAGCACCACCACTGCCACCTTCGCCAACGATCACACTAATATAAGGAACGGTTAGTTGCATTCCCTGTAAGATTAATTGCGCAATCGTATAACCAATTCCATGATACTCAGCATCAACGCCAGGATAGGCGCCTGGTGTATTAATCAAGGTGACAATCGGCCGGTCGAACTTTTCGGCCTGCTTCATCAGACGTAAAGCCTTCCGATACCCGTCTGGTTCTGCGGAACCAAAGTGCCGTTCAATGTTAGAGTTCAGGTCTGATCCCTTTCTAATCCCCACAAACGTAGTGGCAATGTTGTCCATGGTGCCAATCCCACCATAAACAGCGGGATCATCACCATATGCCCGGTCACCATGAAGTTCCATAAAATCATCGGTAATGCCATTGATTAAATCATCAACCCCAATTTTTTTGGCAGCTCTAGCGGCCAGCACCTTATCCCATGCCGTTTTTTTAGCCATTAAGATCACCTACCTGATGCCATTTTAGTAACTTCCCTAACGTTTCTTTCAATTCAGAACGTTTAATGACATCGTCCAAGAAGCCATTTTTAAGCAACGTTTCAGCCCGCTGAAAATCTTTTGGCGGACGCTGTTGGATCGTTTTTTCAATCACCCGACGACCAGCAAAACCAATCAAAGCATGGGGTTCTGACAACAAAATATCACCCTGCATGGCAAAGCTGGCGGTCACACCACCAGTGGTAGGATCGCCCAGCACACTGATGTAAAGCAACCCAGCCTTACTGTGTTCAGCCACAGCCTCAGAGACCTTGGCCATCTGCATTAAGGAATGAATTCCCTCCTGCATTCGCGCACCCCCAGAAGCAGTGAAGACAATCACCGGCAGGCCCTTTTTAGTAGCCGTTTCAAATAAACGAGCCAAGATCTCTCCAGTAGCTGTCCCTAGACTGGCCATAATAAAACGCCAGTCCATCGCTGCAACCGCAACTTTGACACCGTTGATCGTTCCGATTCCTGATAGGACACTTTCGTTTATCCCAGTAATCTCTCTGGCCTTCTTTAGTTTTGCCACGTACTTATCGTCTTTAAATTTTTTGGAAGCCTTTAAATCAGTATTAATGGGTGCAAAGTCGTCGCACATCATTTGGATGCGTTCTTTGGCTCCAATCCGAAAAGCATAGCCACAATTTGGGCATTCTTTGTACTTACCAAGTTTCTTTTTGTAAAAAGTAGTCCCACAATAAGGACATTTCACCCAAATATCATTAGGAATCTGATCCATTCTTTTGGTCAGCTCATCAGAATTCAAATTCTCAAAATCACTTTTTGCCATGTTTCTTCATCCATTCTTTTAAGAACGTACTTTCAATGTAATTATTGTTAAAATCCCCAGCCAAGAAATGCTTGTCATTTAGTAAAGCAATCAAGAAATCTCGGTTGGTTTTGACCCCTTCAATGTGAAACTCATTAAGAACCCGACGCATCTTATGGACAGCCTGTTTCTTAGTGGGCAAGTGAACAATGATTTTGGCAATCATTGAATCGTAGTAGGGCGAAATGACGTCGTTTTGTCCAATGCCAGAGTCCACTCGAACTCCCTTTGTACCATAAGTCTGGTGCAAACTCGTAATCTTACCCGGCGATGGGGCAAAATTATTGCTGGGATCTTCTGCATCAATTCGACACTCCAAAGCGTAGCCTTTTACGTCACAATCAGCCTGCGTGAAGGGTAACTTTTCGCCTTCTGCAACTAAGATCTGAGCTTTAATGATTTCCACATCGGCAACTTCTTCGGTAATGGTGTACTCAACCTGCAATCTGGTGTTCATTTCCATAAAGTAGAAGTTGTGATCCTGATCCATTAAGAACTCGTATGTACCCGTATTTGTATACTGGATTCCCTTGGTGGCGTTAACGACGATCTGACCAAGTTCTTGGCGCTTTGTGGAAGTGATTTCAGAACATGGACTTTCTTCAATGATCTTCTGGTGATTACGTTGAAGTGAACAATCACGTTCGGGGAAATAAACAACGTTACCATGCTCATCGGCAATGACTTGCATCTCAATGTGCTTGGCGTCGTTTAGATCTTTTTCCATGTATAATCGGTCATCGCCAAAGGAAAGTTTAGCCTCCCGTTTCGTATCCTGAAAAGCCTTAGCTAGTTCATCGTCATCAGCAACTTTTCGGATGCCCTTACCACCACCGCCGGCAGCAGCCTTCAGCATTACTGGATAACCAATTTGATGAGCGACTTCTTTGGCTTGTTCTACGGAGTCAATAAAACCATCACTGCCAGGAATCGTTGGAACACCACTTTTTTTCATGGCTTCCTTAGCATTGCCTTTATTTCCCATCAAATTTATAACCTTAGCACTTGGACCGATAAACTTAATGCCACACTGATTGCAAAGTTCCGCAAAATCAGCGTTTTCAGACAAAAAGCCATATCCCGGGTGCAAAGCATCGCAACCAGTAAGTACCGCTGCATCAACAATTGCTGCCATATTGAGATATGACTCGTCTGGAAATGGTCCACCGATACAAACTGACTCATCGGCCAATTTTACGAATAAACTATCAGCGTCAGCAGTTGAATACACTGCCACTGCCTTAATATTCATATCATGAAGCGCACGGATAATCTGGACTGCAATCTCGCCCCGATTAGCCACCAGTACCTTTTTAAACATTAAATCACCTTTCACTCACTATGATTCAACCGCAAACATCAACGTTGCATTAGCGATTTCTTGTCCGTCCCTAGTGACAACACCTTTTCCAATTCCAATATTATGTTTAACCTTTAATAAATCAACCTTTAAATGTAAAACATCGCCCGGTCGAAAGTCATCTTTAAATTCAGCTTGTTTGATTCCACCAAAAAAGGCGTTTTTACCCTTGTATTCTGGCATTGATAAGAGAGCAACCACTCCAGTCTGAGCCATTGACTCGAGCACCAACGGACGTGGCAGTGTCGGATGATTACCTTGATTTGCAAAGTACCATTCGTTTCCTGCCAACATCTTAGTGGCCTCGGCTCCCGCTCCCGGGGTAATGGTGTCAATCTTATCGATCATCTGAATGGGTGGACGTTGAGGGATATAATCATTAACATTCAATGTCATAACTAATCCTCCTTAATCTCATAAACTGGTTCGTTATACTCAACCATCGAACCATTATCAACCAGACGTTTCACGATGGTTCCGCTCACCGGACTTTTAACTTCATTGACCATCTTCATGGCCTCAATGATACAAACCGTTTCACCCTTTTGAACGCGATCACCATCTTTTTTGAAGTCGGGCTTTTCAGGACTAGGAGCAAAATACAATATTCCCACCATCGGTGCCTTTAGTTGATAATTACCACTAGTAGGTGCATTCAACTGAAGCTTTTCCTGATTTTCATCCGATTTATCATCCGCCGTTTTTTCAACGTGGGTGACTGGTTTAGAATGACTGTCAATCTTGGAGAAATAAAGTTGTTGACCGTTTTCGTCAATTTTTAATTCTTGTAAGTTGGACTTATCAAATTTAGTTATTAATTTTTCAATGTCTTTTTCATTCATTATTGATTCCACTTCTTTATCGCAATGACCGCGTTATGACCACCAAATCCAAATGAATTACTAATGGCGGTATTGACCGGTCTTTTAGCATTCTCTTTATCCACTAGCCTGATATGACTTTCTGGATCCTGGGTACTGACACCAACATTCACTGGCATTTGACTATGCTTCATGGATCCAAGAATTGCCACTGCCTCAATGGCCCCTGCAGCTCCAAGGGCATGACCAGTCATCCCTTTGGTTGAACTAACCAAGACGTGGTCATTATCTTTAAACAACTTGCTAATGGCCTTTGACTCAGAAACATCATTAGATTGAGTTGCTGTGCCATGGGCATTAATGTAATCAAGATCGGAAGTCTTGATGTGAGCTTCATCCAATGCTTGTTGCATGGCCCCAATGGCCCCTTCCCCATCTGGATCCGGAGCAGTAAGGTTGTAAGCGTCACTCGTTTGGCCGTAGCCAACGATTTCACCCAAAATATGTGCATCACGTGCTTTGGCGTGATCGTAATCTTCAAGCACTAGGGTTCCAGCACCAGCGCCCATTACAAAACCGTCCCGATCTTTATCAAATGGCATGGAAGCGTGAGCTGGATCTTCACTTGAAGAAAGAGCTGTTAGGGCCGCAAAGGCTGAAATTCCAACCGGAGTAATTGCTGCCTCTGATCCACCAGCGATCATCATTTTAGCCTTGCCAGCTTTAAGGTATTCATAAGCATCGCCAATCGCGTTGGTTCCAGTTGCACAAGCTGTAACCACGGCTTTACTGGTGTTTTTAGCGCCAAAGTAAATCGAAATATTGCCAGCAGCCATATTAATAATGGTTTCTGGGATAAATAACGGGGAAAGACGTCTGGGACCCTTTTTGTACATTTTTAGAACCTGCGTCTCGATGGTACTAATACCACCAATCCCAGATCCGTAGATGACGCCAAGATCCTTTCCATCATATTCTCCTCGTTTCAACCCAGCTTGGTCCATTGCCTCTACGGCACTGTAAAGTGCGTATTGCGCAAATGGATCTACTCGATGATAGTCTCGTTTAGCTAAGCGTTTGCTTGGATCAAAGTCCTTTACGCCGGCTGCCACGTGAGCTTTAATCTCAGAGGTGTCAAAACTAGTGATTTTTTCGATTCCAACCTTTGAAGCCAACAAATTATCAATAAAAGTCTCAGCATCGTTCCCGATTGGGGTTACTGCACCCATGCCCGTAACAACAACTCTATTACCCAATTGAATCCTCCCTTAAATAAACGGAACTACATTGTGAGTCCGCCATCAACAGTGATTACCTGTCCCGTAATGTATTGATTATTAATCAAAAACTCGATTGTTTCGGCTACTTCTTCAGCACTTCCAAAACGATGAAGGGGAATGGTATCTTCCCACCTCGAAATAATTTTGTCACTCAATTTGGCCGTCATGTCGGTCTTGATCATGCCAGGAGCAACGGCGTTACAACGAACCCCTCTAAGTGATCCCTCTTGTGCCGTCGTCTTTGTTAAACCAACAATCCCTGATTTGCTTGCCGAATAATTAGCCTGTCCCATATTTCCGTGAAGTCCCGAAATACTGGAAGTGTTGATGATAACACCAGCTCGTTTCTTTTGCATGGTCTTTAAGGCATACTTAGTCATGTTAAACGTTCCAACGAGGTTGGTGTCTAACACAGCTTTAAAATCCTCTTCGCTCATCCGCGTTAAGAGTTTGTCCCTGGTAATCCCAGCATTATTAACCAATACATCGAGATGATCATGTTCATCTAAGATCTGGTTCACCATTGACTCAGCGTCTTCTTCTTTTGAAACGTCGCCAATCAAGATCTCAATCTCAGTGTCAAACTGTGACTTTAAATCTTTTACTTCGTCATCACTTAATTCTCGATGAGAATTCACAATCACAAAATTATGTGGATCTTTTGCTAATCGTTTGGCATTTGCCAGACCAATTCCCTTAGTAGCACCGGTAATTAAAACCGTGCTTTTGTCATTTTTCGTTGTCATGAATTAGTCCTCCAAACCAAGTTTTGCTTGTAAATCATTTAATTTCTTTAAACTGTCAACGCTATAAGCATCGACATCTTTAAGTGTCTTTTTTGCAAATTTAGTCAGTGTGTTCCCCGGCCCGATTTCAATCAGCGTATCTACTCCGTAGTTTTTGACCATGAATTCTAGATCCGCTTTAAAGTGGGTTGGATTGACCAACTGACGGGTTAACGTATCGGAAAGATTATCCTTGTTAAACAGGTCAACGTCAGTATTACTAATAACTGGAACCTCCGGGGTTTTAAAGGCAACATTCTCCATTCGTTTTGAAAGCAAATCACTAGCTAGTTGCATCAGCGGAGTATGTGAAGAAACGGCAACTTTTAAGGGAACGACTCGCTTTGCTCCCCGGTTCTTAAGTTCTGCACTAGCCGTTTTGACCCCAGACTCAGTCCCACCAATCACAGTTTGTTCGCTAGTATTGAAATTAGCTGGATATGCCCCGTCAACTTCGTTTGTTACGTCAACCACTACTTGGGGCTCAACCTTTAACACAGCAGCCATTGAACCGGGATTTTGCTTTCCGGCTTCATCCATGTAGTGGCTTCGGTCACGCACTAATTTTAATCCTGATTGAAAAGATAGTGCTTTAGCAGATACTAAAGCACTATACTCGCCTAAACTAAGACCCATCATTGCCTGCGCTTTAGGAAGCTTGCCAGCTAAAATCTGGTAAATCCCATAACTCAAAGTCAAAATAGCAATCTGAGTATTTTCAGGATCGTCAAAAACCTTCGGATCGGATAGATCAAGATTTAAAGTATGCGACGCGGTATCGACCACGTTTTTATAGGTATCGTTATTTTGATACAAGTCAGATCCCATGTTAGCAAACTGTTGTCCCTGGCCACTGAATAAATAACCGATTTTCAAAATTTAAAACACTCCTAAAATAAAAAACACTTTATTATTTATCGTTCTTTTCGTCAATTTGCTTTGCAACATAATCAACTAGGTCAGAAACCGTCTCCATGCCCTCGTCACTATCAATTTCGATGTCATAGGCATCTTCTAGGGCATCCACAATTTCAAAGATATCTAATGAATCTAAATCCAAGTTATCTTTGAAGTTAGCGTCCATTTTAATGTCATCGGGGTTGATATCGGTTTGGTCGGTAACAACCGCCTTAATCTTGTCAAAAATCTGATTCTTATCTGCTTTTTCAGCCATAAATAATCACTCCATTTAATAAAATTTGTTTGTCCTCAATAATTAATTATAACAGTTCCAGTAGTTAATCCGCCACCAAAACCGACAAGGGCAACTTTGTTTCCTCTTTGAATTTTACCGCTTGTAAGCAAATCTGCCAATAGCAGTGGTTCACTAGCTGCCGCTGTATTCCCATATTCATCAATATCAATTGGGAACCGACTTTTCGGCAAATCAAGCCTTCTAACAACGCTAGTAATAATTCTGGCATTAGCTTGATGCATGACAAAAACATCAATATCATCTAAAGCTAAATGAGCATCTGTTAGTGCTATTTTAATTGAACTGGGAACCCTCTTTAACGCAAAGTTAAACACTTTATGACCATCCATCTTAAAGAACCGATTTTCCTGATTGGTACTTTTCCCAAATGGTGTAACGCAGGGAAAGTGTCCAGCTGTTAAAGCTGACCCCAAATCACCATAAGTTTGAAGGGACTCTCCTAAGATCTTCGAATCAGAACTAGGATCATTTTGAACCAAGATTCCAGCGGCTCCATCACCAAAAAGCACGGCAGTTGATCGATCTGACCAGTCCAAAAACTTACTTAATACTTCCGCACCAATCAAAATCCCACAACTACCGTTCTTTTTTGCTAACAACGAATTAAGAATTGACGTTCCAAACGCAAAACCCGTACATGCGGCATCAATATCAAACGCCACCGCATTGGTAGCATCAATTGCACCCTGAACGCTAGCAGCCGTCGATGGAGTCTGATAATCAGATGACATGGTGGCCACAATTACATAATCCAAGTCTTTAGGATCAGTCCCAGAACTTTTCAAAAGCTTTTGAGCCACTTCCACACTCATTGACGTTGTAGATTCATTAACCGCAATGTGCCGACTTGAAATGCCCGTTCGTCTCTTGATCCATTCATCAGAGGTGTCCATAATCTTAGCCAGGTCGTCATTAGTGACGACCTTTTCAGGAACACTTTTGGCGCTTGAAATAATTTTAAAAGCACTCACTACTTATCACCTACTTAATCGACCCGGTCAGCTAACGAGAATCCAAGCGTGGCCGAACAAGCTTTATCGCCATTAACTTCACTATCAGCCACCATCGTGTAGGTTCCATCGTTAACTTCTTTTAAATCAACGTGAACTTTCAAAGTGTCGCCGGGTCGAACCATGTGTCTAAACTTCACATTTTTAGTTTTGTTAAGTTTAGTAACCTTACTTTTAGGATCAACATCAAGCGATTTCAAAATGAGGATTGACGCCACCTGCGATAAGGTCTCAACAATTAAAACTCCTGGCATTAGTGGAAATCCGGGGAAATGACCCTGAAAATAATTTTCATTAGCGGTGACGTTCTTTACGGCATCGATTGATTCGCCCGGGGTTAGCTGATCCACTCGGTCCACAAATAAAGTTGGGTTACGGTTTGGAAGAATTTCCATTATTTTATCAATTCTTAACTGTTCCATATTTTCATCTCACAAAATTTAGTTTTACGTTACAAATGTGACGTTTGGTAACATCTTAACGTTTATTCAAACTGAGTGCCTCGCTACTTACTAAGAGGATTTTATCCTTTGAATTATACCCAATCGCCCATCGATTTCCGTATCGATCTCCAGGAATTCCTGGGAATTTATCGGCCTCATCATTATCCATATCTTGAAGATAATCATATGACTCTGGGATGGGAGCCGAGTAACGATCGATTCCAACACCATCAACATAGTACATCCGCCAGTGATTAGTGTCATTTATGAAATGATGCTCTTGATCATAGGAACCGGGCATAACCTCAACGCTGTACTCAAGGTAATCTGGGTTGACCAGAACAGTATGCCCATTATCCATGATTGCGGAATAATAGGTGCCATAGTCCACCAAATCTGGATAACGATGACGTTCAATCTTTTGCCGTGGCGCCAGCTCAATATCTGTCCCATCAATCACTCTCTGTTTATTAGGATGTCGTTTTTCATCGATTTCAGTTTGAAATTTTTTCAAGAATTCATTGGCCGAACCGTGCAATTTGGAAATACCATCCGAAATCCGATTTTTTCTAACCATGATACTGTCCCTCCTTAATTTTTTTACACTTGATTTTACCACATTGAAGACTAAATTCTAACGTTTGGGCACCAAGGTATCGTATACTTGCTTATAGTATAAGAGATCAAATAATCAATGAAGGTAGGTAAGAAAAATGGAATTGAAGCTTGAACGAATCTATACCAAGCCCGTCGATAAGGATGGATACCGAATCCTAGTTGATCGTCTCTGGCCTCGTGGAATCTCGAAGGTTAACGCCGATCTAGATATTTGGTTCAAATCAATCGCTCCAAGTACCGAACTAAGAAAATGGTTCGGACACGACCCCGCCAAGTTTGAGGAATTCAAACAAAAGTATTTGGATGAACTAAAAAATAATCCACAAATGCCCGGATTTGTATCATTAGTTTCCACCCACTTAAAATCGGGCAACGTAATTTTATTGTATGGAGCAAAAGATACGAAGCATAATCAAGCGATCATTATCTATCACTATTTGCTTGCCCAACCTGAGATTAAAGCAGAACTCAATCAGTAATGGAGGAATTTAACATGAAAACAGTAGAAATTGGTAAATCAGACGTAACGACCGTCCCACTAGGTTTAGGCACTAATGCCGTTGGTGGTCACAACTTATTTCCAAACTTAAGTGACCAAACCGGAATCGAAATCGTTAAAACAGCTTTAGACTCTGGCATTACCCTGCTAGATACTGCCTTTGCGTATGGCATGGGCGAATCAGAAAAACTAATCGGTGAAGCCATCAAGGGATACGATCGTTCTAAGATTCAGATCGCTACTAAGGGTTGTCAAAAGGTTCAAAGCGATGGAAGCGTTGTTATTGATGACTCTCCGGAATACTTAAAACAATGCGTCGAAGATAGTTTGAAACGACTTCAAACCGACTACGTTGATATCTTCTACATCCATTTTCCAGATGATCACACCCCATTAAACGAATCAGTGGCTGCTTTAAACGAAATGAAAAAAGCCGGTAAGATTCGTGCCATCGGAGTTTCAAACATGTCAATGAAACAATTAAAGCAGGCCAACCTTGACGGACTGGTTGACATTGATGAAGAAGAATACAACTTGATTGATCGCTCAGCCGAAAGAGAAAGATTCCCATATCTAAAGGAACACGATATTTCATTTGTTCCATTCTTCCCACTTGCATCTGGACTCTTGACCGGCAAGTACAGCAAAGAGACTAAGTTCCCAAAGGATGATATCAGACATGACAATCCCGACTTTAAAGGCAAAGAGTTCAAAAAGATTGTTGAAAAAGTTGACCAACTAAAGCCAATTGCCGACAAGCATGACGCTACCGTTGCTCAAATCGTCATTGCTTGGTACATCAAGAATCCTGATATCACGGTTGTTATTCCGGGTGCCAAAAAGCCAGAGCAAGTCAAAAGCAATGCTAAAGCGTTAGACATTGACCTTAGCCACGCCGAGTATGATCAAATTAACACCCTATTTAAATAGAAATTAAGAAATGAAAAGCGTTCATCAAATGATGAACGCTTTTTTGACACTTATTTATTTTTAATTTCACGGTAGAAAATGATTTGAGCCGCTGAATTCCAGAAACTAATGAAAATCATTGGAACATATACAATTACAGAAACCACCGCGGCTAAAATAGAATTACCCTTCACAACGGTTGTAACGGCTGTCATCAAAATGGTTAATACGAAATACATACAGAAAAATAACAGCTGCAGATAAAAAAAGTTCCACTTGTAACCCTTCGTTGTTTGCCAAGCATCGGTAAATGCTTGAGTAATCCCAACTTCTTTTCCGGTCTCAATTTCATCTTGATACGAATACATCCAAAGACCCCATCCAACCGACAAGATGACGCCGGGAACAATCAATAGGAGGGTTGCAAAGGCCTCTGCAAGTGTCATTAATAGTCCTACCAGAATGATGACAGGCCAATTATACTTACGATTAAAAGCCACAAAAGCATTCTTAAACTTAAAACTATCATTTTGAATACTCTTGGCGTATCCCATGGCCAGAGAGGCAGAAAATAAGATTCCCACCAGACCAACGATTAATTCAAAGATTGAGAAAAGGGCTCTTTGCATGCCTTGAAGCTTGAACAACATCATTGGATCCGAAAAAGCTCCCACGACCCCAGCTGGGATGCCCATTAAAAACATCATCCACCAGTTCTTCTTCACGATTCCCCACGACTTTGTCATTGCATTTGCAATCATATGTATTCCTCCATTTTTCGTTACTAGAATTATTACACGCCGAGTTCTTTTTGACAACGTAAAAAAAGAGAAGCAACTTGCTTCTCTTTTTGTAACTAATGATTAACTATTTAATTTCTTCGTAGAATTTAATGTTAGCCATTGAGAACCACACCATGTAAAAGATTGAAATTGCGATGGCGAGCACCGTCAAAATGACTTCAAGCACAATTGCAAAGACGGTCCATGTCAACATTGAGGCAAAGATCCACCAGAGAAGTGCACCTACCAGGACAATTACCGCGTAGGTTACGATGGCAATGATTAGGTTCAAAACTTTCAAACCAATCAGACCCCAACGATTGCCAGTCATGAGTTTCCATGAAGCTGAAAAGCCATCCATTAGATGAACTTTTTTACCAGCTCGTTGAGCATCAAAGTAGGTTAAGTAAATGAACGCTAACCCAGTGGCAACAAAGATCCAAGCAATTCCAACTAATGCTAGAATCACAATTCCAACAATGATCAAAGCGACCACTTGAGCGGTGGTGGTGTTAAAACCAAAGACTCGAGGAACAAATGAAGCACTAATAACGCCAGCGGAGGCAACAAATAATGCACCAAAAATGAAACTAATCAAATCCATAAAAGCGGCATACAGTGCTGCCACTAACCAAGTGTTTCCTTGTTTAAATGCCACAAAGGCATCCTCAAATTTAAACGTATTGGTCTCGTCACCAGTCAGGTATCCCATCGCTGCTGATTCAAATAATACAATCCCAATAATTCCAACGATGATCGAGATTAACCAGATACTAAAACTGGCACCCAAACTATAACTTAAACTCAAAGCCTCAGAATTTTGCAGGCTGCTAACCAATCCACCCAGAACAGCGGATATTAAGATCGCAGGAACAACCATTGCTAACAAAATCCAAAAATGCTTTTTGGTTACGTTAAGGGCACTTTTAATTGCTTTAATAATCATAATAATTCTCCCTTTGTTAATTTATTTACAATTTCATTATAACGAAATCTTAATAAAAACGCTATCAGTCACAATCACAACCAATAAAAAAAAGAAGCACACGCTTCTCTTTTAACTAAATTAGTCATCCCATTGGTCAACAGTGTCAACTGGAGCATCAGGATTCCCATTCCAACGGAAGTCACCGTACCAAATTGAACGCTTGTCAACGTTAAGGCTATTAATTAGGCGAATGTCATCGTCGTCAAGTTCAAAGTCAAAGATGTCAGCATTGGCTTTAATGTATTTTTCATGAGCTGACTTTGGAATTGAGATAATGCCTCGTTGCATGTCCCAACGAATGATGATTTGTGCGGTTGATTTACCGTACTTTTCAGCAACTTTCTTAACAAGTGGATTGTTTAAAGCGGCTCCACCACCAAGTGGTGACCATGCTTCAAGTTTAATGTCATTTAAGTCACAGTATTCTTTAATGTCAGCTTCTTGTTCTAAGGGATGAAATTCCATTTGGTTGACAGCTGGCTTTACGGAAGCATGCTTCATCAAATCTCTTAGACGACGAATATTGAAGTTTGAAACTCCAATGGCACGTGCTTTACCCTCATGGTAAATCTTTTCAAGAGCGCGCCAAGTTTCCTTGTACTTGCCATTAACTGGCCAGTGAATTAGTAACAAATCAACGTATGAAGTTTGAAGACGCTTTAATTGGCCTTCAAAAGCTTCAAGAGTTGAATCGTATCCTTGATCACCATTAAATACTTTAGTCGTTAGAAAAACATCTTCACGTTTTAATCCGTTGTCAGTCAGACCTTTTTTCAGACCTTCACCAACACCGGCTTCATTTCCATATTGTTTAGCGGTATCGATTGCTCGATAACCATCATTTAGTGCCCATTCAACGGATTGAGCGGCGGTTTTATTATCACTCTTCCAAACACCCATTCCTAATTGGGGCATTTCAACGCCATTATTTAAACGTACTTTTGATTCTAAATCTCTACTCATACTTAACACCTCCATGAACTAATTGTAGGATATCACGTTATTTATTTCATGAATTTTGTTTGTTATTTTTAGCGAGCGTCACGGTAAAATCAAGCGTTCCCTTGTTCACGACGTCTAAGATGTACTGAAATAACATCATAATCCAAGAAAAAGCCAACGTGAACGAAGTAATCTCAAAGGCTGTTAGTGAGAAGTAGTGCACAACTTGAAAGAGGATACTGGCCAGCACTAGTAGTAGTCCAATCAAATACGACGTTTTCAGGAAGTTTTTAGAAATTCCAGGCCAAAGCCAACGAATTCCAGCAATTAGAATAATAATAATCCAAACTAACGACCAGCCAAACTGAGTGTGCCAAAAATGCATCCACGGAATCTGAATGTCATTGGGAATAATCCCGATAGCGGCCACGTTAAACGCCATTAACGTCAAAAGGGTTCGTAAAATCCAAGTTTGAATGGTTGGTCTTTGAACTGATTTTAACGAAACAAACAAGAAATCAATCACAGCCCACATCAATAAAGCGGAAAAGATAATGGTCAAGTTAAACTGCCAACTGTCGGTTGCTCGACTCGTCCCCAAAAAGCTCAGATTATGGCGCCACCAGTAGCGATGACTGTTTGACGACATAGAGATCAGAACACCAGAAACAATGATTAGGTTCAAAAGATCGACTAATAAAGTTGGCGTTAGAGCCACTGCCACACTAATCATGACGTAGTTCACGATTCCCTCTAAAATGGCAATGATGATGGTCGCCGTATACACATCGAAAGTGGCGCCTTTAAAAGCAATTCCCAGAATCCAAAATACCCCAAGCAGCCCAACCAATAAACTGGCAGTAAAGGATAGAACAATCGTTGGAAAGTTTCGCCAGTAAATATTGCGATAAATGGTATTTTGTGGGTTCTTGCGACTTTTAATGAGAAAGATCGTAAACAGTAAAGCACCAAAAAACAGTCCCAATACAATGGTGCCACTGGCAATCGAATATTTACCACTGATGGGGACGATCTGAAAGTGCCGATACTTAAAAAAGATCAGTGCGATTAAGGCGGTCATCACCGCCGGAATCAGCGACCACCAGATCGAAACGTTCCACGAATTTGGAGTGCCATCGTTAACTTTCTCTACCGTCATGCCTTGTCTTCGCAGTGTCAAGTTCAATTTGGCTCCCGGCTTAATATGGAGACGTTCAACGACCTGATTTGGGATTGCAATTTTATACTTTGGTTCCGTCATTATGATTCCTCGTTCGTTATGAATTTGAAAATAGTTTTATTCTTCTATTATAACGGACCCAGGACTAATTATTAAAAAAAGAAGCAGAATTCTATGAATTCTACTTCTTAAGTTAGTTGATAATTTTAATTTATTTGTCATCACCAGTGAAATCGAAAACAACACGGCCAACAATCTTACCAGCCTTCATGTCATCAATTACGTTGTTGATATTTTCTAACTTGTCAGTTCTAACGATTGGTTTAACCTTACCTTCAGCACCGAACTGGAAGGTTTCTCTAAGATCTTGTCTAGTTCCAACTAGTGAACCAGCAACTTTAATACCGTCAAGAACGGTCTTGTCGATGTTAAGTGCCATATCACCCTTTGGTAGAGCAACCGCAACTAAGGTTCCGTCAGGACGTAAAGCGTTAACTGATTGAGTGAAAGCATCCTTGTTAACGGCAGTAACGATTGAATCGTAAACCCCACCAACTTTATCTTGAACTTGTTCGGCAACGTTACCGTCATGTCTGTTAATCAAAACATCGGCACCATTTTCTTTAGCAGCTTCTAACTTCTTAGGATCTCCATCCACAACTACAACTGGAGCACCAAAGACGTTTTTGGCAAGTTGAACACCCAGGTTACCTAATCCACCGGCACCAACGATTTCAACCCACTTGCCGGGTCTCGTGTCACCAATCTTTAAAGCTTTGTAAGTGGTAACACCGGCACAGGTTAGTGAAGTTGCTTCAACGGGGTCCAAGCCTTCAGGAACCTTAACGGCGTACTTAGCATCAACGATACATTCTTCTGCCATGGCACCGTTAACGGTGAAACCAGAGTTTTTAACGTTACGACATAAGGTCTCATTACCAGTAACACAATACTCACAAGTACCGTCAGCTGAGTAGAACCAAGCGATTGAAACTCGGTCACCAACTTTTAAGTCGGTAACGTCGTCAGCAACTTGAGTTACACGTCCAACTCCTTCGTGACCAATGATTCGGCCCGGAACTTCACCGAAGTCACCCGAGGCAACGTGGAGGTCAGTATGACAGAGTCCACAATACTCAACTTTAACTAAAGCTTCACCCTCGTGAATTGGACGAAGTTTGACATCTTTAACATCAACGTATCCATCTGAATTATCTCTAACAACTGCTGCTTTTACCATATTAATTCTCCTATTCCCATGATTTATAGTCGTCTATCTATCAACAATTCCTATCATATAGTTAAAATTTTCACGTGTCAACAGGGAATTGTAAGCGATAACAGATTGTAATATATCCTTAAAAGACGAAGAATTAAAAAAGTGATTTATTTCCATGCCCAGGGGTCTTGATGCCATTTATTAAGTCGCTCGTACTGATTATTTTCGATTTGACCGTTGTTAAGCATTTGCTTAATTAGTTCAGGATAAGTTAACAGCGGAACAAATCTTAAATCGGCCTTGTTAAAATTATCGTCGGCATCGCTAAAACCATAGGAGAAGATGGAAACTACCCCATCAACTTGATGGCTGTCTTTTTGAACTGCCTGAGCCGCCTTAATCACGCTTCCGCCAGTTGAGATTAGATCATCAATGAGCACAATATGATCATTTGTCCTTACTTTCCCCTCAATCTGTTTACTGGTTCCATGATCTTTTGGTTTGGATCTAACGTAGATCATCGGTAACTTCATTGCTTCAGCTACCCAAGCCGCGTGCGGGATTCCAGCCGTTGCCACTCCGCCAATGACCGTGACGTTCGGAAAATTAGTCTGAATTAATTGACCAAGGGCCTGATAAATCTTTTTTCTTAGTTCTGGATACGAAATCGTTAAACGTAGGTCGGTATAAATTGGCGACTTAATCCCACTGGCAAACGTAAAGGGGCGTCTTGGATTCAGTTGAACGATTTGGTCGTTAACCAGGTCCTTTAAAATTTCAGTTGTATTATGCATAACTAATCTGTCCCCTTTTTTAAATTCCATTCATCATTGTATTTTTGATAAGCCCGATAAGGATGTTCACTCTGCGTAATGGGACGCCCCACGACAATGGCAGACGCACCATCACGTCGTGCTTGTTCTGGTGTTGCCACCCGTTTTTGATCTTCACTGGCGTTGTCTTTACTTCTGATTCCCGGCACAACATAATCAAAGTCAGTCCCAACTTGCTTCATTAAATCGGGCAACTCCTTAGCGGAGGTAATGACTCCCTCACAACCAGAATCTTTAGCTTGCTTAGCTAGGGAGACTACCTGCTCATTCATGCTCAAAGAACAATTTTGTTCATTAGCGAGTCCCTTTTGCGAAATAGAAGTTAATTCGGTCACCCCTAATAACTCGGGAACCTGATTATGAGATTTATTACTCCCATCCACTAAGCCACGCTTAGCAGCTTTCATCATTTCACTTCCGCCAAGTGTGTGCACGGTCACATAATCAACTCCAAGTTGAGCAAGCTGAAACATACCCGCGTACACAGTATTAGGAATGTCCATTAACTTCAGGTCTAAAAAGATTGAACACCCCTTATTTTTGATTTCTTTGACCGTCTCAGGACCGTACCGATAGAAAAGTTCCATCCCAACCTTGACCGTCAGTTGACTTGGGTACGCAAACTGGTCCAAAAACGTATTTACGTCCATCTGCGTCGGAAAATCCAGCGCAATCATCATTGTCTTCTTCATTTTCTTACCTCGCAAAAAAGGACCAATCACAGACGGGTGTCAGAGAATGGTCCTTTAAAATTAAATTTATATCAGTTAATAAACATAATCCTGGTTTCTCTGAACCAACTTAATTAATTATTACTCTAAATATAGGGAATATCGGTGGGGCCGTCAAGGTAAAAGTTCATCTTGTCAAAACAATTTTACTATGTAATAATCACTAACAGCGTCAAATAAACAAGACCAGCGAGTCTTAATTTGGAGGAAATTATGGATAAAATAAGCAATAATACTGAGCACAGCCATGCATCAATGAGCAAGAACCAGAAACTAGTCTTACTGTCGTCTAGTTCTGGCTTTGGTCTTGAAAACATGGACGTGCTTTTTCTGTCTTTTACAATGAGTTCGATCATCGCATCCCTGCATATCTCAGCCGGAGCGGCCGGATTAATTGGAACCATCACCAACTGGGGAATGCTGCTTGGTGGCGTGATCTTTGGATTTCTTGGTGACAGTTTTGGTCGAGTTAAGACATTTACCTACACCATCTTCATCTTTGCGTTTGCGACCGCTCTAATGGGGTTTGCCAACAATATCTACTTAATCTACTTTCTAAGACTGTTGACCGGGATTGGAGCTGGTGGTGAGTATGGACTTGGCATTACTTTACTAGCCGAAGCCTTTCCGAAGAATAAGTTAGGAAAAATGTCATCAATTGCATCAGTCGGAGGGCAAGTCGGTGCCTTACTTGCAGCCATCCTGGCCGCCTTTATTATTCCACACCTTGGCTGGCATGCATTGTACTTGTTCGGGCTCATTCCCATCATTCTAATCTTCTTCGTTAGACGCCACTTACACGAGTCAGACGAATTTCTTGAATCAAAGCAGGAACAGAACATTTCAACTGTCGAAGCCATTAAAAAATACATGTTTTCAGACTTTAAGACCGCCTATCAAAGTGTCGGTTTGATGATTATGACCACCGTTCAGATCGCCGGATACTTCGGGTTAATGAACTGGCTTCCAACCATCGTTCAAAAACAAAGTGGCTTAAACGTTGCCGGATCTTCATTGTGGATGATTTCCACCATTATTGGGATGAGTATTGGTATGATGGTGTTTGGTACGATTCTTGATCACATCGGACCACGGCTCTCATTTGGGATCTTCCTAATTGCCTCATCAATCATGGTTTATTTATTGGCCCTAGCGCACACCACGATTGCTCTACTAATTATTGGTGCGGTCGTTGGTTTCTTCTCAAACGGGATGTACGGCGGATACGGTGCGGTTGTGAGTCAACTCTACCCAACTGAAGTGAGAAGTAGTGCCAACAATATCATCGTGGGAGTTGGGCGAGCTGTTGGTGGAATGTCATCGGTCATTATCGGAATTCTAATGGATCAATATAACCTGTACGTAGTAATGATTTTCCTTTCCGTTTTGTATTTAATCAGCTTTGTCACCATGATAAGCATCCCTGGCATTAAAAAATTAAGTAAAAACACCAAATTAAGTGCAAATAACTAACATTTTTAAGCCAAAAGAACTAAAATAAACATGAATAAATGAAAAAGGGGATATATAACATGGCTGATGATTTTGAAACACCACGCGTATTAGACGAAAAGATGTCAGAAGTATTTGATTGGAGCGACGACTCAACTCCAGTACGTGATGCATTATGGGATCACTACATGGAAGATAACAGTCATGATACCATGAAGACTGAATCTGATATGGAAAAGTACTTAAACATGAGCGATGACGATGTTAAAGCTGATGCTGAAAAGTTACTTAAGAAATAGTTTTTGATTCTTAGAACTCATCATTATTGATGGGTTCTTTTTTTATACAAAAAGAGATGACTGAATTGTCATCTCTTTTATTAGAATTAATTGTTAACGATTCGTTGATAAACATGAGTTGTTAACAAATAAATTACTATATAGAAAACAATTAAAACTAGTGTCGCACAGACACTGACGCTTAGCATAACTTTTGAATCATATACCCCGATCATTTTTAGTACACTTGATAGAGCTGGATATGCAAAACCTAAGTTTATAACTGTTCCAACAATTGGCAACATAAAGACCATGAGCATTTGACTATGAATTGCATGTTTACTTTCCTTAGTACTTAACCCAACTTTTTTCATTGTTTTAAAGCTGTTTTTATCAGACAGTCCTTCCGAAATTTGCTTGTAATAGATAATTAGTGCAGTCATAATTACCATAATAAAAGCAATTAGAATTCCAACAAATAACAGACTACCAAAAACAGATTGAATTAAATCTTTCATCATCGGTTTAGAAGTATACTCATATTCTGGGATTTTTAATTGTTTCTGGATTTGTCTAGAAGTGGCTGCCTTAGCTTTATCATTTCCATAAATATTAAAAGCAGTTACATTTTGAAAGGGAACATCTTTCTCTTCTTTCACCAATGGATTGATTTTCAAGACACTCTCTTTGTTTGAAGCAACGACATACGTCCTACGCTGCCCTAAGTTAGGTGAATCTGATGTGACAGAGAAATGATTAATTCTTTTAACATGATACTCACCACCATTTGTCTTAATCTCTTTTGGAACGATCTTAGACCTAGGTGAGAAAAATAATACCTGGTTCGGTTTTAATTTAACGCTTTGATGCTGCCAATCATTGTAATCTTTCAACGATACGATTGATAATTCAGTTTTACCAGTTAAACTTGGGACAAATTTACCTTCCTCAGTAAAGTTTCCTGATTGTGGTTGAGTTTGTTTTAATTGTTTAAAATCAGTGATATTAGTGTGGTTCTGTCTAGCAATATTACTAATACTTTTCTTATTAGTCTGAGTAAACTTAGTACTACTCGTAACCATGACATCATATGGACTGAAATTTTTGACTAACGCTTGGGTGTTAATAAATAAAGTTACAGTAGCCACAATTACCACCAAAGTTGCTGTACATAATAAGCAAATGGAGGCTAATCCTGCACCATTCTGTCTCATTCGATACAACATCCCCGAAATAGAAATAAAATGATTGGGTTGGTAATAAAATCGTTTGTTTTTTTGCAGCATTTTTAAAATTAAAATGATGCCGGTAATAAAAACCAAGTACGTTCCGATTACAACTAAAATTACCGCAATTATAAATACATATAATACGCTGTTATTGGGCTTAGTCGTTGCTGAGATGAAATAGCCACTTGCTAAACAAATTAATCCCATCAATCCCCAGAGGTAATGAGACTTCGGCTCATTAGGAGTCTTGCTTGCCGCCCTAAGCAACATAATTGGATTAGTCTTGATAATGCGACATACATCAAATAAAAATATTAAGAGAAAAATACCAGCAAATATCAGTAACACCAATCCGATAGCAATAATCGAAACAGTACTCTTAATTTGGTTGTCATTTAGTAATCGTTTAAGAATTAAAAACGCTAATTTTACAAAAGTGATCCCAAATATTATCCCAATTACGCTACTAACTAAGTATAAAATGATATTTTCAATCAAAAGAATCAGATCTAAATTTGCTTTAGTCAGTCCCAAAATATTATACAGACCAAGCTCTTGATCCCGCTGTCGCATCAAAAAACTATTCGCATAGAAAATAAAAATCACAGAAATAAGTAATACAAATACCAGTCCGAGTATCATCAGAGCCTCAATCAACTTCCAATATTCACTGTTATGAAGACTACTATTATTTAATAAACTAAATAAAATGTAGTTAATTCCAATTAATAGTGACGTTGAAAGGATAAATAGGGCATATCGCGAAAGATTATGTCTCAGACTATGGAAGGATAATTTAGCTTCAATCATTATCAGAACCTCCCCTAATAATGGAATTAACACTGTTGGAAATTTCATCAAGGTACTGGTTCTGGCTCATGTCTCCTTTTCTCAAATCATGATAAATGATCCCATCTTTGATAAAAAGAGTTCGTTTTGAATAACTTGCCGATAAGGCACTGTGAGTTACCATCACAATCGTTTGCCCGGCAACATTTACTGAATTAAGTAGTTTCATTAACCTAGCCGAATTATGAGAATCAAGTGCTCCCGTTGGTTCATCTGCTAAAACTAATTCTGGACGAGTCAATAACGCTCTAGCAGATGCAATTCTTTGTTTCTGACCACCAGAAATTTCGTATGGATATTTTTCCAAAATACTACTAATTCCTAATTCATCAGCAATTTTATTTAATTGCTTGGTCATAAATACCATACTGGTCTTAGCTAAAACTAAGGGGAGTAATATATTGTCTTTATTATTAAATGTATCTAGTAAATCAAAATCTTGGAAAATAAAACCTAGATGATCACGTCGAAATCTGGCTGCTTGTTCCTCAGATAGCTCATCAATGTTTGTCCCATTCAAATTGATTACACCGCTTGTTGGCTTATCGAGGGTTGCCATGATGTTTAAAAGCGTAGTCTTCCCAGCACCAGATTCTCCCATGATGGCAACAAAATCACCTTTATTCACATCAAAAGAAATATCCTTTAGCGCAATTTTCTTTTCTAATCCCTCTCGATACACTTTCTTAACGTGTTCTAATCTTAATAAAGTCATCTAAAATTCCCCTTGTTTAAGTTATGAATTCATTATAAAAGGTCACTTCAAAAATCGATCTTACGATTTTGAAAGTAACCTTACAGTTTGTTATTTTTCAATTGTTAAGTCAGAAAAAGTTAATTTAACGGTAGTGACGCGTTCATTAGAAGTCACCATAATTTTAATATTCAATTCATCACAGATTGTTTTAGTTAAATATAAACCCATCCCTGTCGAAGACTGCCGTGTTCTCCCGTTAGTTCCCGTAAAACCAGGTTCAAAAATTCGTGACAACTCACTTTGACGGATTGGAACTCCACTATCTTGAACACTAAGGGTAGTTCCCTTCCAATTCACATGAATTACAGTTTTTTTCGAAGCATACTTTAATCCATTATAAATTACCTGTTTTAACACAAAAGAAAGCCATTTCTTATCAGTTAAAACTTTAATGTTATCAACTTCAATTTTTGGAGTGATTTGTTTTTCGATGAAAAAAATCGAATACTCTTTTACAACCTGCTGAATCATTAAATTTAAATCATACGACTCAAACTTTAAGTCATGATTAAAACTATTCAATCGCTCATAAGTTAATAGGTTATCAAGTTCATTTTGCATTAATGCCACTTGTTTGACGACGTCATCACTATCAACCTTAGCGGATTGTTCTGCCAAAATACTAAGCCCGGCAATTGGAAGCTTCATTTCGTGACTCCACATCATCAGATAATCCTGATTATTCTTCTCACTCTGTCTAATTTTCTTTTCTAACCTAGTGACATTATCAATTTGTTTATTAAAATTCATCTGTGTCAATCTAAGTAATGGATCAGATTTGGAGAACTCGTTAATTTTTCTACTAGAAAAATCCTTTTTGGTTTTAGAAATTTTGTAATTAGTCTTAATGATTTGATACAAAATAATAAAAACGACGGGTATCCACGTAAACCTGATCAAATCTTTACAAACTTCCATTGGAAACTTGTAAAGCAAACATAGCACTAACATGAAACTAAGCGTGATCAAGTAAACTAATACGATTGGAGTTTGTTGTAAGAATAATTGAATCCAATATTTAATCTTGTTCATCAGAAATTAACCTATATCCGCGTTTTCGTTCGGTTACAATTCGATCATCCAGACCAACCTTATTTAGTTTGCCTCTTAAACGACTAATATTTACTCCAAGAACGTCCAAATCAATGAACGACCCACCTTCCCACAATAAACGCATTAATTTCTTTTTCGAGACTAGACTATTGACATTTAATATAAGGATGCGTAAAACGTAGGCTTCAGTTGGGGTTAACTTAACCGCATCATTACCGTCACTGAATTCATTTGTTAGAAAGTTCAGTTTAAAGTTTTCATATTCTAAATAGTTTTCGTTGGGTTGGTTATTCTTAGTACGACGCAACATCGCACTAATTTTAGAACTCAATACGTTAGTGGAAAACGGTTTAGTAATGTAATCATCAGCACCAGCGGAAATGGCACGAACTGCGTTTGGGTCCATTTCTGCAGACGAAAGAAAAATAATGGGGACATTTGATTTTTTGCGGATCTTTTCAGTCCAATAAAATCCATCATAAATTGGCAAGGTAATATCCATTAGAACTAAATCAGCCTTTACCGCATTGAATTCATCTAGTAGGTATTCCCAATCTTTTGCCACCGTTACTATGTATTTCCATTTCTTAAGTTCACTAACAACTGCTTTCGCAATTGTCTGATCATCTTCAACTAAAAATATTCGTGTCATTTCTACCCTCCTACTATATTTTCTTAATCTTATCTTAGTTTACACTATCAATAATTAGTTTTCATCCACAAAAAAGAAGCCAGCATGACTGACTTCTCTAAAAAGTTTAGATTATCAATGATCAGTAACCAGTTTATATCCCCGCATTGGCACCGTCTTAATCTTTTCTTTTAATCCAACTTGGTCTAACTTGCGTCGAAGTAAACTAATGTCATCTTCAATGGCATCCTCATCAATAAAACTTCCGTTCGCCCACAGAAACGTCATCAATTCCTTTTTGGACACTAATTTATTCTTATGCTCAATGAAAAGGACCATTAGTGAGGTCTCAGTTGGAGTTAGCTTAATTGACTGTGTATTACTGCTTAGTTCTCCCACTGCCGGATTTAAAGTGAACCCATCAAAACTAAATCCATTACTTTTATCTACCAAATTCTCATCTCCGATTTTATTTATTAAAATTGTCACAAAAAAAGGAAGCTACCAAGTAGCCTCCTTTTAGAGCTTATTAATCGTTGTCGTCCAAATCGTCGACAACCTTTTTATAATCTTTCATAAATTTATCATAAGCAGCAGAATCGAACTTGTCGAACTTACCAACTTCATGAAGGGTGCGTTTAATTTCATGAATGGCACGGTGTTCTTCTAACCAACGATGAACTTTGTGGCCTTCTTGTGATTCAGTGCCTTCCTTGTCCAAAGTTTTTTGGAGTTCGTTCATAATTTCTGAAATCTTATCTAATGCTTTTGTTTCTTTACTTTCGTCTGACATAACAATCTCTCCCCTTTATTTAAGTATGACATCATTATATCTTGAAACATCAGGGGTTCAAACCAATATGCTCAAGGGTTTAAGAAAGTTATAAGAGTTCTTCTTGATTCTTGTGTCGCTGGACGTACTGAAGGATGTAAACGGCCAAAATAACCAGAACGGCACCAAGGACTTCAATCCAACTGATGTGAGTGTGTAAAAAGATCACACTCAAGATAAAGGTTGCAACCGGTTGAATGGCGTCTAGTAAACTGATAACTTCTGAAGAAGTAAAGCGGGAAGCGTAGATCAGTGATGAGAATGTCAGGAGGGTTCCAAAGAGGATGATCCCACAAACACCAAGGACTCCACCCATTCCTAAGTGGGGCACGTTGGTCCAAACGGGATGATTAATGTTAAAGGCTAAACTGGCAATCAGAGTTCCCCAGCCAAGAACCACGATTGGTGAGTTGTCGTGAGCCAGTGGCCTTGGAAGCACCACGTACAAAGCAGCAGTGATTCCAGAAATGATCCCCCAGAAAAACGAGTCAAAGGGAATGGATAATTGCGAAAGGTCCCCCTTAGTAATTGAAAGGAAAACTCCAGCTAGCGCCAAAATGAAGACCACGATGTCCATCTTCATGGGCTTTTTGTGCATGAACAGAAAACCACCCAGTAGGATGAATAGCGGTGACAGGTACTGCAAAATCGTGGTGGCAGCGGCGTTTCCAGTCTGGATACTAACGTAGAAACTTCCCATGTTGGCAGCCAAACCGAACAAACCGTATAAAACTAGCCACATGATTGATTTCCATGAACGGAAAACACTAAAAATGCCCTTTCCATAAATAATGGCACTGACTAGTAACAATACAATCGCAGCCCCGGTAGTCCGTGCTGACAAAAACCAGGCAGCTGGAATCCCAACGTTTTGTGAAACATACTGTGTAATAACGCCAGCAACACCCCATGAAGTTGAAGCAAACGCCGCTAAACTAATTCCTTTAACGGTGTTGCTCATCTTACCCGTTTTACTTTTCATATTCTCTCCTCACAGTCTACTCTTGATCTAAATGTGACTTTGCCTCATCAATCAACTTCAAATCAACGTAATCATTTAAAAAACGTTCCATCGGTGTGTACAAATGTCGTTTTTTAAAAGATACACTAAAATCCGCCACAATGGCAACCCTTAATTTATTTTCCGTCAAAAAAACCTGACCAATGCGCTGAAAATGTCCCTTAGTATGTTTTCCGATCCGCCAAGTATGAAGTTTAAAATTACCCTGCTCATCCTTCTTAATTACGTAATTACCGGAGTCATCCAGTTTAACTGGGACACCGGTAAAGCGAATTACTTTATATTTATCTGCCATGATCTTGGCTAAAGCTTCTGTTGCTTAATATTGCGACGCTTGGAATCCTGCAAGATGTAGATGGCAAGAATTACCAAGGCGGATCCGACAATTTCCATTAAACTAATCTTGGTGTGCAAGAAGATAACACTCAAAATGAAAGTCACTACTGGCTGAACGGCATCAACTAAACTAACGTCTTCAGAGGAAGCAAAATGTAAACTGTGAAGCAAACATGCAAATGGGATTACGGTTCCAATGATAACAATGGCACCAATTCCAATGATCGCACCCATCGTTAAGTGAGGTACACCAACCCAAACTGGTTGATGAATGTTAAAGACCAATCCGGCAATCAAGGTTCCCCATCCAAGGACGACAATTGGTGAATTTTCTTCCATTAATGGCCGAGGGATGACAACGTAGCATGCGGCCGTGATTCCTGAAACAATTCCCCAAAGTAACGCTGGCAGCGGAATAGCTAACTGATTAATGTCACCCTTGGTAATTGCCAAAAACACCCCGACAAGTGCCAACAGAAACACGATTAAATCAATCTTATAGGGACGTTTATGAAAGAACAAAAAGCCCCCTAAAAGGATGAACAGTGGTGATAAATACTGCAAGATGGTTGCTGATGCTGCGTTTCCGTCCTGAACACTAAGGTAAAACGACATCAGGTTGGCACCTAAGCCAATGATTCCATATGCCACAATACAAATAATCGATTTCCAGTCCTTAAAAACATGGAAGATTTTTTTCCCATACATAATCGAACCAATTGCTAAAAGTAGAATCCCGGAAAAAATAGTTCTGACGGACAAGAACCATGAAGCTGGAATAGCGGCATTTTGTGAGACAAACTGCAAAACAACCCCAGAAATACCCCAAAAAGTGGATGCAAGGGTTGCCCAAGCAATGCCTTTTAATACTTTACTTTTTCCAATGCTAGTCTTTTCTTCACTCATATTTTCACCCTAACTCGGCATAAACCGATTTATTTTTTTACATATCAATTTAATAGTTTAATTTTAGGCGTAAAGAACAGGGCGGTCAATAGTCCATGTCATTTTATCTAACATAAAAAAGCGAAACCAATTTTATCTGGTTTCGCTTTTAAATTAAAAACTAATCTTCGTTTTTATCTCGTTTAAAACTCATTGGTTGATATGTTAACCGAATGGCAGCTGGTAACAGGATTGGCAAGATGATTACTAAGATAATTAAACCAATGATAACCCCGATGGCAACCTGAATCAGTGTCAAAATTCCTGATGGAATCAGTGCGGCAAACGTACCACCTAAAATCACAGCAGCAGATAATACCACTACTCCAATATAGTTGGCCGAATTAACGATTCGTTTCGCAGGCGTTCCGTCTTTGGTTTCTCGGTACCTCATCATCAAGAAGATACTGTAATCAACCCCCAACGCAATCAACATGATAAAGGTAAAGAACGGCGTGTTCCAAGTCAACATGCTCTGTCCGAGGAAAATATCCGAGAAGATCCGTGTCAACGTCAATGAAGTGAAGTACGTCAAAATTAATGTTCCTTCAATGTAAAGTGGTTGTAAAATTGAACGAGTTACAAACATCAGTGCAATCAGGATTCCGACTAACATGATGACAGCCGTTCTGAAGAAGTCTTGTGAGGCAATATCATGGGTGTCAGACATGGTTGCTGTCTCTCCCCCAATTGCAACGGTTGCATCATTTAAACTAGTTCCCTTCAGTGACTGTTTAACTTGATTTTGAACGTCCTTAACCAAGTTCATCGACTTAGCGTTTGATGGGTTATCTTTTAAGATAAAAGTGATGCTTGTAATCTTGTCATTAGAAGAAACGTAGTTGTTTAAGGCTTGCTTGAAAGTATCACTTTGAAGCACCTGATTAGGAATGTAGAACGTGTTCGCAGCCGCAGCTGAGTTCTGTAAACCGGTCAAGTATTCATTTGACTGTTGCATTCCCTTATTAATCTTACTTAGGCCATCATTTGCTTGCGACAATTGGGCTTGGACCCCTTGCAACTGTTGCCCCATCGCCTGAGCATTTGCACCAATGTTTTGAGTATCTGAGGCAATCCCGGCCAATTCATTTTGAAGACCTGACATAGAAGCGGCCTGTTGCATTTGTACCTTGGAACTAACACTTTGAAGACCGGAAGCAACAATTTGTAACTGTTGAGGACTCATTGGTGACCCCATAGCGGTGGCTTGTTGTTGCATCTGGGCGATGACTTGCTGACCAGAAGTTTGACCAGGAGCGGTACTTGCTCCACTAGCGCCTTGAATGGTCTTTAAATGATCTCCAATTGATTGTGCCGAAGCCCCAATTGCCTTTAGTTGATCAGCATTAAATGAACCACTGTTAGCCCCACTCTGAAGTTGGGTTAGACCAGCATTAGCCTGTTGCATCTTGCTGTTCAAAGTCCCCAGCTGATCGTTTAAGTAGAGTTGGTTAATTGGTTCACCACTTGGTTGGGTGACCGAAGCAACCGTCTTAATTTCCTTATTTTTCTCCAATTGACGAGTAATCCGATCAATTTCCATCATTGACTTCTCGTTATTGACCTTGTGTTTGGATTGAATATAAATCGTTGACGGTTCAGCAGTTCCCTTTGAGAAATGCTTGGATACCGTATTTAATCCTTGTTTTGAAGGCAATGAATTACTTAATTCAACCGAATTATCGTAGTTCAAGCTGCTCTTTCCCGCAAAGAAAATCAACGGCAAAGTCAAAACTAGAACTAAGGCAATCGCCATCACCGGATGTGCAACTGAATGACTGGACAAGAAGTACCAGATTCGACTACCCCGTTTCTTTGGTGACAGATTTTTAGCGGGCCAGTACATGGTCTTACCAAGGAGTGCCATAAAGAACGGATTTAATGAGAGAAGTACCAGTAATAGTACCACCACTCCGATGGCAACTGCCACTCCAGACTGGTAAATTGAGAACTTGGCCAGTCCAAGGGCAAAGAAACCAATTAGGACCGAACCACCACTGTAAAGAATGGTCTTACCTGCTCGTCTTCTGGCATCGACCGTCGCCTCAACTTTGTCCATTCCTTGTCCCAGATTATCCTTAAACCGGTCATACAGCAGGATATTGTAGTCAGTCCCAATTCCAAACAGCACTACCACCATAAAGACCTGGGTAAAGTTTGAGAGTGGAAAGCCCATATACTTCGCCAAATTCATGACGACACTCAAAGAGACAATGAAAGAAACTCCCACGGTCAAAAGTGAAATCAACGGAACGATTGGAGATTTAAAGACAATGATCAACACAATCAAAATAAAGACTGCCGCAATGATTTCGGTTTGCTTGATGCCGTCGATCATTGACTGCCGCATGTCGTCATCTAAGACATCGGATCCCGTCACGTACGACTTCAAGTTCGCCGTTTTCGCACCCTTTTTGAGTTTGTTGTTCATCGTTTCAACCGAGTCCTTTTTAGAAACATTCAGTTGAACTAATTCGGTCGTACCGTCCTTTGAAATCAGTTGTTTCTTGGCGGCGGCATTCTCGTTTGCTGAGGTAACACCCTTAATTCCATAGTAATCGGCATCATTTTTTAGCTTCGAAACGGTTCGATCAATGTTAGCCTGTTTACTAGCATTAATGCGTTTATTGCCGTTGTTATATACCAGTACAACTTGTCTGGTATCGCTAATATGATGGCCCCAATGCTTTTGAATATTTTCAGCAACCTGACTCTGCATGTTAGCTGGAATCTTAGTCTGTCCATGTTGTGCAGTTACCTGTGAAATGCTGGGCAAAAAGAAAATGGCAGCTAAAACAGCAAGAACCCAAAATATCGCAAAAAATATGTATTTTTTGACGAACCTATTCATCAAACTCCTCCTCAATGCTTAATATTTTACTTAAAACATTAATTCATTCATAACGCTTCCAATTATACAAAATTGATCACAAACAAGCAATCCGCCAAAAGCAGTTCAATCAAAAAAGCACCAACCGATTAGTCAGTGCTGAAGTGATGCTTTTCTGGGTCTGATTGCCAGGATAAAAACGGTACTCAAGACCAAAATGCCACCAATGATTTCATAGATATTGAAACTGGTATGTAAGAAAACCACGGTTCCAATCGTTGCCGACAAAGGTTCAAAAGTATCGAGTAGACCGGCAGTCGTAGCGGACACGTACCTTAAACTCGATGTGAAGCATAGAAATGACAACATTGTGCCAAAAAGCACAATGAAGGCCACTCCCAAAATGCCACCAAGAGAAAGCTTGGGAACATTCACCCAAAAGGGATGAACGCAGGTGAAGATCACTCCGCCAACGATCATTGCCCATCCAATGATGACAAACGTGCTGAACTTTTCCTGGAGTTTGACCGGCAGCATGGTCTGAAGCGCGCCAGCAAAGGCCAGGCAGAGGCCAAGCGTAAACGCTTTAGGACTCATTGCGAGATGGGTCAAATCTCCCTTTGTTACCAGTAACCACGTTCCAAGTAGGGCTACCACTACAGCGACACCCTGCTGAATCGTTGGTGCTTTTTTGTACACAATCACCGTCAAAATCATAATGATGACCGTTCCAAGGCTCTGCATGATAGTTGAAGTTGCCGCATTACTGGCTCTCGTTGTCAGTAAGTATAGGTACTGAACGGCCGATAAACCAAAAATCGCATAACAGAGCAGGATGACCCAGCTATATCCGGTGTGCCAAATCTTTAAAATCCTATTTCTTTGAACAAACTTTGTAAATAAAAGAATTAAGATGCCGGCAACCGACATCTTAACTCCCATTAACCATTCCGTTGAAAAATTCTTATCTTGAAACAAGAACTGCGAAACAGGTCCTTGAATTCCCCACATGATGGCTCCAGCAATTGCTAGGATGACACCAATGTAAGTTTTACTTTTCTTCAATATTTGTGCCCCATTTACTTATCTTCGTAACCATTTGGATGCTTAGTCTTCCAGGTCCAAGCGGTTTTAATGATTTCTTCAACGTTATCAAACTGTGGTTTCCAACCAAGAACTTCTCTCGCCTTGTCAGAGTTAGCAATCAAGGTATCAGGATCGCCACCACGTCTTGCGTCAATTTCAACCGGAATCTTCTTACCAGTAACCTTTCGAGCGGCATCAACGATCTGTTTATTGGAAAAACCAGTTGATGAACCGAGGTTAAAGATGTTACTTGGATTACCCTTTTCCAGATACTTCATGGCTAAAATATGAGCGTCCGCTAAATCAAGGACGTGCACGTAATCACGAACGTTGGTCCCGTCTGGCGTGTCATAATCATCCCCAAAAATCTTCATGGTATCCTGCTGACCTGCGGCAACCTTTAAGACGATGGGAATTAAATGGGTTTCTGGATGATGATCCTCCCCAATGGAACCGTCTTCCTTGGCTCCAGCAGCGTTAAAGTATCTAAGAGCAACAAACTTAATGCCGTAAGCTTCATCAACCCACTTCATAATGTGCTCCATGATTAACTTGCTTTCACCATAAGGGTTGATGGGGTCTTTTCGATCCTTTTCATAGATTGGAATTCGCTCTGGATTACCGTAGGTCGCAGCGGTGGAAGAAAAGACCAAGTACTTAATCCCAGCTTTCTTCATTGACTCCAACAGCTTAATCATCCCAATCACGTTGTTATCAAAATACTTCAAAGGATCCTTCATTGATTCGGGAACCAGTGAGAAAGCATCCATGTGGATTACAGCATCGATATTTTCCTTAGCGAAAACGTCATCCAAAAAGTCAGAATCACGAGTATCCCCCTCATAAAACTTTGCTTTAGGATTAACGGCCTTGCGGTGTCCCGTTGACAAATTATCAACCACTACAACATCGTAACCTTTATTAATTAATTGATCGACCATGTGTGAGCCAATGTATCCAGCTCCTCCAGCAACTAATACAGCCATCTTAATTACCTCCTATTTATCTAATAAATCATCATATTGAGTATTTTTTTCGAAAAATTTAACGGCAAAGGAACAAACTGGTTTGATTAAATCATGGTTTTCTTTGGCGTAATCAATCATTACCATAATTAACTTTCCAGCTAAACCCTGGCCACGATAACTTGGGTTCACAAATGTTTCGTTAATGGAGACTACTCCATTATCTTCAGTAAAAGTAACTTCAGCAATTAAATCACCATGGACATCGTTAGCATAGAAACGACCTGGTTCATAATCAAATTTCATTTGTCTCACCACCTTAGCGTAAGTATATCACAGTCTTGACATCAATATAAAGGCGCTTACATTGACGGAGTGTCGGACTTTAATTATAATCCATATTAGAAGTTACAATTCAAACTATTCGACGTGGAAAAATTATTTCCAGGAGGAAAATTATGAGTGCAACAGATACTAAACAGGAATATGATAACTGGGTTTCTCAAGAAGATATGCCGGCAGAATTAAAAATCGATTTAGCCAAAATGAGAAACGATTCGGAACAAATTGAAGACGCTTTTGGGTCATCACTTTCATTTGGAACGGCCGGAATGCGTGGAACGCTCGGTGCTGGAACGAACCGGATAAACGTTTATACCGTTAGACAGGCCACTGAGGGTCTCGCCCAACTGATGGACACCCTTGATCCTGAGGTAAAAAAGCGTGGGGTTGTTATTAGTTTTGATCCCCGATACAATTCGCAACTCTTTGCTCACGAAGCGGCTCGGGTACTTGGTGCTCATGGCATCAAGACGTTTGTTTTTGATGACATTCGCCCAACTCCAGAACTTTCGTTTGCTGTGCGTCACTTACACACTTACGCCGGAATCATGATTACCGCTAGTCACAATCCAAAACAATACAATGGTTACAAGATTTACGGTGAAGATGGTGGTCAAATGCCACCCAAAGAATCCGATCTAATAACTACTTACATCCGCAAGGTCAACGACCTCTTCAAAATTCCAGTTTCAGAGGAAAAGGACCTTAGAAAGGATGGGCTCATGAGTATCGTTGGTGAAAACGTCGACGTTCCTTATCTAGAAGCCGTTCAAACGGTCAACGTGAACCATGACCTGATTAATAAGGTAGGAAAAGATCTGAAGTTTGTCTACACTCCCCTTCATGGGACTGGTAAAATTGTTGCTAGACGGGCACTCTCAGACGCTGGGTTCAAGAACTACGACGCGGTTGTTGAACAAACCATCGCCGACCCTGAATTTCCTACTACACCATTTCCTAATCCAGAATTCCCGCAAACCTTCGATCTTGCCATCAAATTGGGTAAAAAAGAAGATGCGGACGTTCTGATTGCGACCGACCCTGACGCTGACCGTTTGGGAGCCGCCGTTAGACAACCTGACGGTGAGTACAAACTGATGACTGGAAACCAAATTGCCAGTGTTCTTTTAAATTATATTCTTCAAGCCAAAAAAGACGCTGGTACCCTTCCAAAGGATGGAGTAGTGGTCAAATCAATCGTTTCAACTGAACTTGCTACCGATATTGCCAAGAATTACGGGATCGAGATGAAGAACGTCCTAACTGGATTCAAGTTTATTGCGGAACAAATCAAAAACTTTGAACAAAATCACGATCACACCTTCCTCTTTGGATTTGAAGAAAGCTACGGTTATCTTATCAAACCGTTTGTAAGAGATAAGGACGCCATTCAGTCAACCCTACTGCTTGCTGAAGTTGCTGCTTACTACCGGGAAAAGGGGATGACCCTGTACGACGGTCTTCAGGATATCTACAAGAAGTACGGTTACTTTAGAGAAAAGACCATCTCCAAGGAATTCGATGGTCTAGAGGGTAAATCCAAGATGGCCGCAATCATGAAAGACTTTAGAGACCATCCCATGACAACATTCAATGGCGCCAAGGTGATTAAGCTTGAAGACTTCCAGACTTCCACCACGACGATGGCTGATGGTTCAACCCAAAAGATTGAGTTACCACAATCGAACGTTTTAAAGTATTGGCTTGATGATGGGACTTGGCTTGCAATTCGTCCTTCTGGAACTGAACCCAAGATCAAGTTTTACATCGGTGTTAAAGCTGATACAGCAAAGGCAGCTGATCAAAAACTCGAGAGCTACACTCAAGCCGTTGACGATGAACTATTAAATAAATAATTTTAAGCAAACAAAAACTGGACTCGTTTGAGTCCAGTTTTTTGATACTTTCATTTAGTTACTGGTTCATCAGCATTAACAAGTGCGACCGTGTACACTTTTTCAACTTTAAATTCCTTAATGGCCTTCTCACTACGCCAGAACATCTGGATCGCAGCATGACCAGTTGTTCCCTGGCGCATATCACGCCGCATTCCCGTAACATAATCAGAAACATACGTAATCATCTTAATCAACTGCGCAATTAAGGAGGCCAACTTTGATTTTTTGGGTGCGTCCATTCTCTTTAACAATTTAATCGAATAAGCGCATTTTTCAAGCAAGTTATCGTCATTGACTAGGTCACCAATCGCAAACGCAAATGAATTCTCAACGGTGTAACCATCACCACGATAATGAATTAACCCGGAGTTATCTTTAAAACTATTAACAACCGTTTCAAGGTATTTTCCTTCGTTATCAATGAATTGAACGTTATCCGCTAGTTTCGAATCCGAAAGGCTCGGGGTCTCCTTATCCGTCAAATTACTAAACCAACTTTTTAAGCTCAAATTGCCAACCCCTTTCTGATGTTTGGTTTGTGAATTATTACTTTCATTATATCATTAGCTGTAAGCGCTTACCAATAGTAACTTTCTCTCGGTAAAATCATTGGTTTGTTAATTCCTGCTTACATAACCAATTAACAATGATGTATCATTATTATCATAATGATAAATTAAGGAGTGAATCACATGAAAATTGGAGTATTAGGTGCCGGCCATATGGGCAGCGCCATCATTAAAGGACTTGTCAACAAATATAACGCGAGTGACATTTTAGTAAAGGGACATCACGTAACCGACGAGCTCAAAAACTTCTCAAAAGACCTTGGCTTCACAATTGTCACCGATGATTTTCCAAGTGACTTAAACGTCCTATTTGTAACAACTCCCGCACCAATCACAGTGGCAGTGCTGAAGAACACCAAATTGCCAGACCAAACTGTGATCGTTTCAGCGGCCCAGGGGGTTAGTGAACAAGCCATTAATGACGTGCACCAAAACAACTCAGTGGTTTGTATCGTACCTAACATCCCGGTTGCTGTGAACGCCGGTTGCATCGCCGTTGGTAAATCTAAGAATGCCAATGAAGCAGACGTTAAGTCGGCTTTAGACGTTGTCACTAACCTAGGAACGCTCATTAAGACCAGTAACCAAAACCTTGGCATCGTGGGAACGGTTGCTGGATGTGGCCCAGCTTTTGTCGACGTCTTCATGGACGCCTTAGCTGACGCCGCCGTTCAAAATGGCCTTGACCGTGAGACCGCCTTTAAGGTCGCTGCAAGTATGGTTCAAGGCAGTGGCAAATTAGCACTCGATACTGGCATTTCACCGGCAACTTTGAAAGACCAAGTTACCTCACCTGGTGGTTCTACCATTCGTGGGGTGGTCGCTTTAGACGCCACCGGCTTTAGAAATGCCGTCAACAAGGCGGTTAACGACGCCAACAAATAAAATATGGTAATGGAGGAAATTATTTGGATTCAAAAGTAAGCTTAAAAACCAAAATCGCGATCCTCGCCACCGCGTTACTATCATTTTGTGGAATTCTATTAGAAACTTCAATGAACGTTACGTTTCCAGAACTCTCACAAATTTTTCACATTTCGTTAAACTTAGTTCAGTGGATTTCAACTGGATACCTACTAGTCGTTACCATTACCATGGCAACGACAGCATACCTTTTAAAGAAATTCCCACTAAAAAACATTTTCGTCTTTGCGGTCACCGCGTTTATCCTTGGTGATATTTTGTGTGCGGTCGCACCCAACTTCTGGCTCCTATTAGTCGGACGATTAATTCAAGCAGCTGCCACCGGAATCTCACTTCCGATGATGTATCAAATCATTTTTGCTGAAGTACCCCGACCAAAAATCGGCTTTTATACTGGAATTGCTTCAATGGTTATCTCACTAGCTCCCGCACTGGGACCAACTTACGGGGGAACGCTATCATCACTACTTTCATGGCGTTACATCTTCATCGTGGCTTTCCCAATCGTCCTAATTACCCTGTTTATCGGACTTAAGAGCATTGATCTTAAAGCTCCGGGAATCTCCAAACGATTTGATTTCGTTAGCTTTGCCCTCTTGATCGTGACCCTATTTTCATTTGTTTGGGGTGCTAACCAGTTTGGCGTCAAGGGTGCAACGTTTATGAGTGGCTTCATTCCCATCGTCATTGGATTAATCACCTTAGTCTTATTTATCTACCTCAATGGTCATGGTGATTCACAGCTAATGTCGCTTCACCCACTCAAGATCCCCACGGTTTCACTGAACGCCGTGAACTACTTCTTGTTGATGTTCATTAATATTGGGGCGTCATTCGTAATTCCAATTTACGCTGAGACGGTTCTTCATACCAGTGCCATGGTTGCCGGACTGATTCTGCTGCCAGGTTCAATCATTGGTGGCCTCATTTCGCCATTTGCGGGAGGCGCTTATGACCGGTTCGGAGCCTTTAAACCAATCATGATTGGGATGGTTCTGCTGTCAATCGCCACGTTCTTGTTTAGTTCCATGACCGCAGCCTTCACGGTGGTCGTGTTGACGCTGTTATTCACACTTTTACGAATTGGATTTAACTGCGCGTTCTCCTGTACCATTACCAACGCTCAAGAAACCGCTCCACAATCTGATTCAGCCGACGTGAACTCGCTCTTTAACATGCTCCAACAATACGCTGGTTCAATCGGTACTAGTGTCCTGGCAACGATCTACGCCTTTAACCAGAATCAGGCTAATGGTTACTCCCAATACGTCTCAAAGACGGTCATGGGTGGTCACATGGACTTCTTACTCCTGTTCGTACTGGCCGTTTTCGGCTTAATTCTTGCACTAGTTAACTGGACCATTCAAAGAAAGCACCTCGCAAAAAATGCATAACAATCAAGCAATTAAAAAACTTGCTCCCAACCTTCACCATTTAACTACGGAACAGGAACAATTAATTAATCAAATCGAACAATTTATTAATCAACGAATCGATCAAAAACAACCGTCCGTTTTCACGATCTTTGGAGATGCCGGTACGGGTAAAAGTGTCATTTTGAGTCAACTCTTTTTCAACATTCAACAAGCCGCAAAGAAAAAAGGCAAGCTTCATGACACTAAGAACTACTTCTTAGTTAACCATCCAGAAGTTTTGAAGGTTTACAAACAAATTGCTGGATCCGAAGATAATGTTTTAAAAAAGAACTTTATGCGTCCTACCTCATTTATTAACCAAATGCACAAGCGAAACGAACGTGCTGACGTTGTGATTGTTGATGAGGCCCATTTACTACTATCTTCACCAGACCATTACAATAATTTCTATCAGAAAAACCAGTTAGAAGAAATCATTAAGTCAAGCAAGGTCGTCATTGCCGTCTTTGACATGAATCAGGTACTACGAACCAAGTGTTACTGGGACAAGCAACGTTTAAACAAACTACTTGAACCCTACTATCACGAAAGTTATCAACTGACCCATCAGTTTCGCATGACCGCTAAACCAGACTTGGTTCACTGGATCAATGAATTTACGAGAGGCAAGTTGCTGCCAATCCCCAAGGACGCCGATACTGGTTACGACTTTCAAATCTTTGATGACGCTGAAAAAATGCGCCAAGCGATTGTGAAGAAAAACCATGAGGTGGGCTTATCCCGAATTGTTTCGACCACCGGCTATCCATCAACTTTAGATGGCGGAAAACATTACATCAAAGAACTTGGTGGTTTCAAAATGCCGTGGGATCAGTACAATTACACCAGTACTCCGTGGGCGGAAATTCCTCAAACCATCAATGAAGTTGGCTCCATTTACACCTGTCAGGGATTTGATTTGAACTACGTTGGCATTATTTTAGGTCCGCCAATCTATCTTGACCCTAAAGATCATCGCGTAAAGGTCGATTTAAAAAAGCAAACCGATGTTGAAAGCAAAAAACACCGAAAAGACATCACGGATCCGAAAGAATTTGCACAAATAGGGCGGCAAATCATCCTGAACTCCGTGAATGTGTTAATGAAGCGCGGTGTCTTTGGGACTTTCATCTTTGCTCACGATCCGAAGCTTAGAGAAGCATTAATGAAATCATTTCAAAAGATCAACCACTAAGTAAGTTCCATTTTAAAGATAATTAAGCCAAAGGGCCCCATAATGTTCGTATTTTGGGGCTTTTTTGGTTGTTCTGATAAAAAAATTTACTTTTGTGTAACAAAATGTGCCATCAGTGCTAGTAATTTCCTTTCAATGCGTATAATCTAGTCATAACCCCAAAATACATTTTTTGGAGCTTATGATAAGGAGGACAATTTAATGGGATCAATCATTCAATTCAAAGACGTAGAAAAGTACTACGGCAAATTTCACGCGTTAACCAACATTAACCTTGATATTCACGAAGGTGAAAACGTTGTGTTAATCGGACCATCTGGATCGGGTAAATCAACTTTACTTAGAACCATTAATGGACTAGAGACCATTCAACAGGGACAACTCATTGTTGACGGCAAAGATCTGTCAAGCAACAAAACCAACCTTAATAAACTTAGAACTGACGTTGGGATGGTCTTTCAGCATTTCAACCTTTACAACAACAAAACCATCACCGAAAACATCACGTTGGCTCCACGAATCGTCTTAAAACGTCCTCAAACTGAAAACGAAAAGGTAGCAAAAAAACTACTTGAACGAGTTAACCTACCGGAACAAGGAGCCAAATACCCAGCTCAATTATCTGGTGGTCAACAACAACGAATTGCCATTGCTCGCTCCCTGGCAATGAATCCTAAGGTGTTGCTGTTTGACGAACCAACCTCTGCCCTTGATCCCGAGATGGTCGGAAGTGTGTTAGACATCATGCAGGACATCGCCAACACATCTGACATGACGACCCTCGTTGTTACTCATGAAATGGGCTTTGCCAGATCCGTTGCTGATCGCGTTATTTTCATGGCTGACGGGAAAATCCTGGAAAATTCTAAAACCGATGAATTTTTCGATCACCCTAAGACCGAACGAGCTCGCAAGTTCTTATCACAAGTTGAACATAAATAAAAAGTGAGGTAGATTCCATGAGTAAATTTAAGTTAAAACGAGTGGGTTTGATTGCCTCCGTCATCCTAATTGTCATAATCATTGGCGGCATTTTTACCGGACTTGAGGCTAAGAAACATCAATCGGTCGCAACCAATGACTACGCCAGGATCAAGGACAGCCACGTCATGCACTGGGGAGTTAAGGGTGATACCAGATTATTTGGCTTAATCAGTCCCAAGACCGGTCAAAGTGAAGGATTTGATGTCGACATGGCGCGCGCCGTCACCGCCCAAATGGCCAAGGACGCCGGAACGAAAATCAAGCCCGAATTCACTTCGGTCACCACTAACTCTAAAATCCAATTACTAAAAAACAATCAGGTTGAAGCAGTAGCCGCAACGATGACCATCACACCCGAGAGAGCCAAAGTGATTGACTTTACCAAACCGTATTTTCCAGCTGGCCAATCAATTCTGGTTAAAAAAGATTCCCCAATTAAGGACATTCGTCAGTTAAACAATCCTAAATACACTGTTATCACGACCATTGGAACCACTGCGATTCAAACCATGAAACAGTTTGCTCCAAAGGCGAAGGTCATCTCGATGCCAGATAACTCCCAGGCCTTAAGTGCTCTTGAATCTGGTCAGGGAGTGGCCGTGACTACCGATAACGCCATTCTATATGGTCTCGCTGATCAAAATCGTTCCACCAAGGTTGTTGGAAAACCATTCACTAATCAACCCTACGGACTAGCAATGAACAAGCACCAACCTGAACTGAAGGCCGCCATGGATAAAGCTTTAGAACAAGTCATTTCCGACGGAACTTACAACAAGTTGATTAAGAAATGGTTCTCAAACGTGCCTGGATTAGATTGGAGGAGTCTTGAAAAATGATAAATATCTTTCTTGAAAATTGGAAAACTCTTCTAGACGGCTTCTGGATTACCATCCTATCCTCAATCATTGGATTAGTTGGATCACTAGTCTTGGGGACCATCTTTGCCCTTCTAGAAATGGCTCCAAATAAATTACTTAAATTCATCGGAAGTGCGTTTGTCGAATTCTTTAGAAACATCCCACTTCTGGTCATCACCTTATTCTTCTACGTGGTGGTCGCAGCTGATTTTCACATTTCTGGATTTTGGTCTGGGACCATTGGATTAATCCTCTATACGTCTGCGTTTATCGCTGAGTGTATTAGAGGTGGCGTTGATTCAGTTGATCCGGGCCAGATGGAAGGTGCCAGAGCGAACGGATTAACGTACACTCAGGCCATGATTCAAGTGGTCTTACCCCAGGGATTCAAGCTAGCCATTCCATCGCTTGGAAACCAGTTCATTAACTTGGTTAAAAACTCATCAATTCTGTCATTTGTGGCCGGATTCGATTTAATGTACCAGGCCAACGTTATCTCTGGTGAAAATCTTGACCCATTTAACACCTACATCATCGTTGGAATTTTGTACCTCATCATCACCGTCTCCGTTTCCAAATGCATGAGCGTGATTGAGCGCAAAGTGAACGGAGGTGTCACACAATGAGTGGAGCATTTAGTTTAATTAACATGCACTATTTACTGGGTGGTCTAGTCGTTACCATTCTGGTATCAGTGATTTCAATTATTATTAGTTTTATCCTGGGAACTCTAATCGGAATTATCCTATTTGAAAAAGTTCCCTACTTTACCAAAACGGTTCGTTTCATTTCCAACACCATCAGAAATCTTCCCTTACTGCTTCTTATCTTCTTCACCTTCTTCGCTTTACCAAAGTTAGGGGTCGAGTTGAATTCCTTTGCGGCCACGGTCGTTGCCATGTCGGTCTTTGAAGCCAGTATGGTTGGTGAGATTATCCGTGGTGGCTTACTCTCAGTTGGAGTTGACCAGGCTGAAGGTGCCCTTTCTACCGGAATGAATAAGGCCCAAACGTTATGGCACATCCTGTTACCACAGGCCCTAAAGAAGTCCATTCCACCACTGATTTCCCAATTCATTTCACTAGTTAAGGATACTTCGTTAGCAACCGCCATTGTCCTTCCAGAACTAACCTTTAGGTCTCAGGTCATCTACGGTCAGAACCCTAACTACATGATTCCGATGTTTGTCACGATTGCCATTATGTACTTCATTATTAACTACGGACTTTCCTTACTTGCAAAATGGTTCGACAAAAGAATGGTTTAGCCTGCACAAATTGCTTCCCTTTCCCTTGATTTTGAGCTACATTGGATGAGGGCATATGGGAGGTTAATGCATGTTGACAAACAAAATTAAAATCACAGCAACAATGACGAGTAAGAATCAAATTACGATTCCAAAAACCGTCCGTGACATTCTCAATCTTAAGCAGAACGACCAACTGGAATTTACAATTCAAAAAGATGGTTCGGTAACAATGGCACCTAAAGAATCCTTTGAAGGGTTTTGGAAAATCGTTGAAGATCAGGAAAAGAAATACGGTAACGTCAGCAGTTCGGAACAAGATTGGGGCCCTGATCAGGGGTCGGAGGTTATCGATTAATGAATTATAAACAAGGTGAGATTTACTTCGTTAATCTTGAACCGGCACTTGGCACCGAAACCAAGAAAAAACGTCCGTGTCTGGTTGTTAGTAATAATCACTATAATCATCTAATGAACACGGTGATTGTAATTCCAATCAGTTCTTCCGCTAAGTACCTGGAAGAAAAGAAGTACGTGAAATCACCACTATACTTTCAGGTTAATAACAAAAACGTTCATGGGACTGCCATGCTTCAGCACGTCCGAACCGTGGACATGGAAGTTCGAAGTGAAACCAAGTTGGTCGCAAAGTTAGACGATCGGGACATGCGGAAAATTACTAATAACATTAAACAGTTCTTTTAAAAGGTACGAAAAAGAGGCCACACGAAGGTGTGACCTCTTTTTTAATTATATTTGTAATCTTGCGATTATTAATATTTACTCATATAATTACATTAAGTAAAACTTTAACAAACTTTGAATCAATTAAAAATAATTAAGATAAGGATATTATTTATGAAAAAAGAAGAAGATGAATATACATTAAATTATGCTCCAAGTGTGGTTCAGTCTTTAGGCGTTGGATTATATAAACAACTCCCTGCAGCTTTGAATGAACTTATAACAAATTCTTGGGATGCTGATGCTCATAAAGTTACTATAGACATTGATTATAGTAATAAAACTATTACCATTTCTGATGATGGAATTGGAATGTCATACGAAGACTTAAATAATGAATTTTTACTAGTTTCAAGAAACAGAAGATTGCAACCTAAAAATGGCAATGTATCACCTTCAGGAAGACTAGTAACTGGGAGAAAAGGTTTAGGAAAGTTGGCTTTATTTGGAATTGCTGACAAAATATCGGTCACAAGCATTCAAGATGGTGAAAAAAATGGTTTCGAAATGGATTACCTACAAATTACTCAAACCCCAGATAGTAAACGATATCATCCTAAATCTTTATATGTAAAAGAAAGAACATCAAATCATTCTGGAACCAGAATAAAGATTCAAGATTTAAAGTTAAAGAAAATAATGGACATAAAATCTTTAGCAAATTCTCTAGCAAAAAGATTTAACAAATATTCTGATAATGACTTTAGAGCTACTTTAACAGATATAACCCATAATAAAAAGAAAATCTTAAATTCAAAATCTTTTATAGACAGTATAAAGCCAGAAAAAAATAAATTAGAACAGACATATAGATTCCCTGAAGACTTCCAAGATGAAATAAAAAGTAACAACGATTTAAAGCAACTAAATAATAAAAAAGTAAGGGGAGAAATATTTACTCGAGCAACACCATTTTATGCATCTCAATCTGGATTTAGTGTCATTGTTAGAGGAAAATTAGCTAGCGAACTATCAACAAAACAATTTAGCGATCGTGCTAACGATCTGTTTTATAGTTATTCAGTTGGTTATTTTGATATAGATTGCATTGATAATTACTCTGAAGATACTATATCAACAGATAGACAATCGATTAATTGGGATTCAAATGATGATATAAGACAAATTAAAAAAGAAATGAACAGTTTAATTAAATTAGTTGAAAACAAATGGCGAAAACATAGAAAAGATTCTCGTAAAAAGAGATCACAACAATCTTTAAAAGAAAACAAAAAATTTGAAAATTTGAAAAAATCTAAATTTTTTAATAATAATACAGAAGAAATATTAATCAATAATATAAATAAATTAGACAATACTGATATGTCTGTATCAGACAAAAACAAAATAATAAACATATTAGTAGATAATTCTAAACCGTCAAAAATTGATAACAGTATATATACAGATTTAATTCCATCAGATTTCATTACTGGGAATATAAAAAACAAAAAAATAAAAATGATTGGTCAAGAAATGTTTAATGCAACTGCTCCTAAAACCAATAAAAATAAATTCATTAACACGCAAGCTCTTCTTCTTCGTGCAATGATTGATAATACATGTACTTTAGTAGTAAAAAACAATTGGGAATACCTTAAAAATAATTATAATAAAAAACAAAAGGATGCTATAATTACAACAAAAAATATAAAAGATATGATGCCCAAAAGCAATGAACATTTTGATCCTAAAAAATCTGATGAAATTTTAAATTCATTAACTTCTTTATGTTCAACTTCATTATCTCTAAAAGAAAAATACAGAATTACATTAGAATTGCTAACTGAAAAGGGATTGTTAGAAGAAAAGAGTAAAAATGTTTCGTTAAAAAATATTGACAATTGTACCACTTTCCCTAATTTAAATAATGTTCAACATGACCCTTACTACATTATTTCTTTTGATGAACTACAAAGCATTTGGAATCAATTAAGAACTAATTTAGTATTAGCATTTAAAATCATGGAGACTAAAGAGTAATAAAAACGCTTAAATAAGTATTTATTTAAGCGTTTTTATTAAGAAATATATTTAATTATTCAAGTTAAGGATTGTTAATGCAATTTTTTTACTCATGATAGGAGGAACAGCATTACCAATCTGTTTAAAAGCACTTGTTCTACTACTTTCAAAATAATAATCATCGGGAAATCCTTGTAACCTAGCTGCTTCTCTGACAGTTATAGACCTATTTTGATTTGGATCAGGATGAATATAATAATTCCCATCTTTAGCAATATGAGCTACTACAGTATGAGACACATCGTTACCATCTATTGCTTTATATCGATCTAAAAATCCTGTCTTATTCTTATGAGATTGCCATTCAGGTTTTAGTTGATTATATCTTATAGTTTCTCCATGTTTTTTAGCAATGGCAACAAACTTATATATATCTAAATCTTTTAATCGATGTTTTCGTGCAACATTCATCGTTAAAGGTAAATTATATCTTCTATAATACTTCTTCTTTAAAGAACCAATATTTAAGTTAGATGCATAATGGTTATCTATTTCCCCACTGTGCATAAAGGGAAGATCAGAAAATAGATCATTAACAGACATTGAACTTTCTTGAAAATTAGATAAAATACTAAAAAAGTTATTCACAATAGATTTATCTTTTGCCCCAAAAATTATAACTCTTTCTCTCCTCTGAGAAACACCATAATTTATCATATTAATTACTTTAAATTGGATAAAATATCCAATTTTATTAAAATCATTTATCATTTCATCTAATATTTTTTTGTTATTGATATCTTTAAAAGAAAGCAAACCTTTAACATTTTCAAAAACGAAAAAATTAGGATCGTATTTTTTTAAAAATTCAACATAGTATTTATATAAATATATCCTTCTATCCGTAGCTAACTTGGGCTTGTTTCTAGCTCTTCCAATTAAAGAATACGCTTGGCAAGGTGGTCCACCTATAATTCCATCAATTTGTTTATTATTGTTTCTTTTATCAATTTCTGCAAATATTTTTTTTAAATTATTTGCAGAAATATCATAATTTAAAGTTTTATTAATCAAATTAGTGGGAACAAAATTCAACATATCATCATAGGAAATATCCCCATGTAAAAAAGAAGCATAAACAGTCATTTGTCCATTACTTTTTAAATAATAAAATGCATCTCTTAATCTAAGAGTTTTACAAGCATCTTTATCTATCTCAATGTGAGAAATTATATTAAAATCTTTATCTCTAAAACCTTCTGTTAATCCTCCAGCTCCAGAAAACAAATCCAGTATATTCACTACCTGTCACCCACTCTTTAAAACTTTCTTATGTTTATTCTACTATGACGGCACTTTAAAAACACTATCTTTATAAAAATTTACATAATATATTAATAATACAATCAAATAAACTATATTAAAATCATGATAAATATTGGTTTTATTAAGATTAAACAAGATTAGTATTAAAGAGGATTACATATTCATTAATTATTAACACTTCTATATCTAAGCAATCAAGCATTAAAATACTCCATAATTTTAAATCATATTTTCACTGTAATAAAATTAAAGAATAATTTTATCTAAATTCACCTAGCATTGAAGGTAATATGAGCTAATTGTGAAATAATAATAATAATAATGATACCTATAATTTTACCAAGAATTGGCTTAACACCATAAATTAACCATACAACCATCGCAATTAATTCACACGAAAATATAAAATATTTCATAAAATTACTTTTTCTCCCACTTTAAATTGTTATTTAATGTTTCATATACTTCAGAATAAGATAAAAAGGCATTATAACTAGAAATAACAGGAAATGCTGTGTTAAGAACATTCGATATGTCATGATTTTTTTTGAAAATACTAAATATTCGTAATTCCATTTCATTCATTCTTTTAAAATTAACTTTAATCGTTCTGTTCTTGATCTCATAATTCATATGATTTCGATGTCCAGGGAAAATAAAATATTTATTTGAAAAATTAAATAAATATTTAAGTTCTTTTTTATAATCAGATTTTAGTGTATTTATAATAGTTTCACTGTAAGTAGAAAAATCTAATAAATAATTAAATAATATACCCTTTACCAAAACATCTCCGCTAAATATATAATTTTCCATCACTAAAATGAGATCTAAACTTGAATGACCTTTCATACAGTTATATGAAAAACCAAGTCGCTTTAAATTATTAATACTTATTATCTTTTTATTAAAAATCCACGGAATATACTCGCTTACTAATCCATTAACAATTTGTGATTTATATTTACTAGAAACTCTTATTGGTTTTACAAAATCCAAAATAGACTTTAAGTATGAACTACTACCATAAAATCTTATACTCTCGTCAAATATAACTGGAATGCTATTTGGAATAAACTTTAACAATCCGCAATGATCAACATGATGATGTGTAAGTATTATATATTTTATATCGCTAATTTTTAAATTAAATTGCTTTAAATTATTAGTTAATATTTTCAATGCTTCAATTGAACTAGGCCCCGCATCTATCAATATTCTTTCTTTTAAAAAGAAATAAGTATTTACATTTGGTAATTCATTATTTTGTGGAAAAGTAAATTTATATATATTTTTATTTATTTTTTCCATCTGATAATACCCCTACATGAATAATTATTAACCAATATTAAACTTAAGAGATTCAATTGCTATTGGAACCTCTCCAAATCCGTTTATCATCCTATAAATCTTGCCATCATATATCGTGGCATCTCCAACAGCTACTATATTTCTATAATTGGTAACCATTTTACGATCAACTTTTATTTTATTTTTACGTAATTCAATTCCCCAATTATTCAAAAATTGTAAATTAAATCTAAATCCATAATTTACTAAAACTTTATCAGAAATCATTCTTAATTCTTGCCTAGTATGAATTTCCTTTAATTTTATATCATAAATATCAGTAAAAATTATGTTGCTAATTAAATATGGCTTACAAACTTTAATATTACTTTTCTCCACTTCTGAAAGCATGCTTGGTGTAGCTCTAAATTTTTCTCTCCGATGTACAATCGAAACAGATTTAGCAATATTAGATAACAAAAGTGCATTATCAAGTGCAGCTTCACCACCACCAAATATTACGACATCTTTATTTTTAAATTTATCAACATCTTTCACAAAATAATCTGCATTTGTAATATCCAGTTTTTTAGGAATATAATTACCGCATCCAACAGCTAAACATAATCCATCAAAAACATAACTTGTTTCATTTTCCAAAAAAATTTTAACATTCTTTTTTATACATTTGATCTGTGTTATTTTACTATTTAAATATATTTTTACATTAGTGTTAATTAATTGATTCATCATTCTTTGAGAAAATTTTTCTGCTTTTATCTCATCAATTCCCGGAAGGTCTTTAACTATTTTATTAGGATATGCATTAACAAGTTGTCCACCTAATTTATCTGTAGATTCAAATAATGAAACTTCAAAACCATTTTTATATGCCCAATAAGCAGCATATAATCCAACTGGTCCCCCTCCAATTACAGCAATTTTTTTCAATTCACGCCTCCTTAATAACACTAGTTATAACATAATCATTGTCATAAATAATTTTTGCTGTTGCCAAAAAATTATATGGTATTTTAAAATTAAATTTTCTTAAATCAATACTAAAGGGTGTTGAACATTGCATCCCAGTTCCTAGACACTTGAAATAGGATTCTTTAAGGGACCACATAACATTAAAATCAATAATAGTATTTTTTGTATGATATAAAGAATATATTTCATAATCAGAAAAAAAGTAATTAAGAACTGACCAATCACCAATTTCATTATGAACACTTTCTATATCTATGCCAATGGATTTAGAGGAATAAGCAAAAATCAAAAAATAATCTTTATGTGAAATACTACAATTGGATACCTTGTTTTTATTGATAGAGACTACATATGGTTCCCCTTTGTTGTTTTTCTTTAAATAACAATCAACTCCAAATAATAATTTAACTATATCCCTCTCAATGATCTTTTGTCTTATTCTTAAAGATTTATGCTTATAAAATAGTCTTAAATCAATCATAAGAATATCATTTTCATTTAAATTGCAAATAGAACTTAATAGTTCCCTCGGAAACTTTATTCTTTTTATTATCATAAATGACACACCTTACTAGAGCAAAATTACCAATAATATTTTCTAACTCGATATAAGCTTTTAATGTTGTGCCAACTTTAACTCTTTTAAAAAAACAAAATTCCTTTATGCCAGTTAAATATCCATTAACAATATTATTATCGAATTTTAAGAGCATACTTGACTGAGCTGCAAATTCAACCAATAAAACATTTAATAATTGATTACTAGTAGAATACCAATCATTTCTAGTTAAAAACTTTTTTGTCACAACTTTCTTATTATCCACATACAACAAATCATCTACCATTAAAAATGGCGGACGTTGTTTCAATTTGTCCATAATAATATCATTCATTATAAATTCCCTTTATTAGTTGTTCCCTTAAATACTTAGATTCTAATAGTAACTTCTTCTTTATTTCGTCTAAATCTCCTAACATTAGCTTATTAGATAATTTTATAGATTGTATTTGTTTTTCTGTTATTTGTTTTTCAATTAAATCAATTTTTTGATTCATTTCTTTACTATTATCAAAACACTTATGGAAAATACCTAACTTTGTAGCTTCTTCTCCTCCTATAATATTGTTCATATAAATTAATTTTTGAGTATTTGTTATACCAATATACTTTGGAAGGAAAATACTAGAACTTAAATCAATAGGTAATCCAAAGGTAGTAAAATGTTCAAATATTTTTGTCTTTTTAGTAGCATAACGTAAGTCAGAACATAAAAATAGGTTTAATCCTCCACCATATGCAGCTCCAGATACTTTTAAAATAATTAATTTATCAGACTTAATAAAATCAATTATCAAATCATTTAATTTATTAAGGACATATAATAAATAATTATTTTTGTCTGTGATAGATTTTTTAGATAACAAATTTAATGCATTCAAATCTGGTCCCTTGGAAAAAAAGACACGATCTTTACTTGATATTTCAATTATATTAGCATTAGAGTTATTCGCCTTATTAAATGATTCTACTAATCCATTTATAAAATTAACACTAAATATATTACCATTTGAATAATTCAACTTAATCTTATATACTTTCTCCTCTAAATCAATCATTTATTTCTCCGAATTCTGAATGTATTTGAATAAATTATAGCTAGATAAAATTGATGATACAATTCCTCCTCCAGTACTAGTCCAATGACCAGTTAAAAAAATATTTTTTATTGGAGTAATATTTTGTGGTCTTTTAAACATTTGATTTATATCTTGTTCCCAACCAAATGGCGACCCATTATTATTTAATGTATATCGTAAACAAGTATTTGGTGTTGAACTTTCTTTAAAAAGAATGTTTTCTTTTAAATTAGGAATCACTTCACATGCCTGCTTTATAAGTTTATCTTCAGTTATTTTTTTTATTGTTCTCCAATCATTAACTAAATTAAATGGAACAAAAGTTGTTAATACGATGGATTCCATATTATTTGGCACTAAAGATTTATCTACAAGGCTTGGACACGATATAGAAAATGCTAAAAATCTATTATTTTTTTCGTTAAAATTTGAAAAACTATTAAAGACTTCTTCATTATTATAAGAACCAAAATAAAAATTTTCATGTTTCAAATCAGTATCATGAATTATTCTCTTTTTTACAACAAGATACGTCTGAAAAGCAGATAAAGGAGTTTTTAATTTCCTTATTTTAGAAATATATCGCTTAGGGAATGTTTGATCTGGTAATATATTGTTAATAAAGTTTAATAAATCACTTGCAACAATCAAATTATCTTTAATTTCTATCCTTCTATTCCTTTTAAGAAGAACATACTTAGCTACATTGTTTTCTAATAGAACCCTTTTCACTTGAGATTTTAGTATTAATGTTCCACCAACTTCTTTATATTTTTTAACTAAATTATTAGTAAATTCAGAAAAAGAGCCCTTTACATAATAAGCATTTTCATTAAAAAATGATAAAATGGCATAAGAATAGTATATAGCGGAGGCTTTACTTGGAATTGTTCCAAAATAAGCCCAAAGAGCTGATATTGCATCTTTCAATTCTAAATTGTTTGTATATTGTGATAACAAATCAGAAAATGATGTATTATAGTATTTTATAAACATGTCATCATCTAAGACAGATTTATTACTATTTTTCTGTATATTTAAAACAGATTCATATATTTTCTGCATTTCATTAAATATATTTAATATATTTTCTTTTTCTTTTGGAAATAACTTTTCCAATGAATTAATAAACTTTTCTTTAGTGTTTCCAGAGTTATAAGAAAAATCTGGATAACTTGCTTTATAAACATTAGGTAACTTTATAAACAAATCATTTAATTGAAGATCCATCGAATGTAATAAATCACCCAATAATCCACTGTTCCCACCAGCCACTATTCTAACTGCAGAATCAAATAAATAATTACCATTATTCCTAGTAAATGAATGCACATAACCACCTGGCTTATAGTGCTTTTCACATATCAAAACTTTATGACCAAGTTTTGATAAATAAATACCAATTGATAATCCACTAATGCCACCACCAATTATTACATCATCATATTCTAAGGAAGAACTTAACATATAATCATCTCTTTTCTATAATTCAAAATTTTCCATTTCATATTTCAATTCTTCTAAAATTGAAGCGGCAAGAGCCCCATCAATAATTCTATGATCAAACGTTAACGTTACTGTAATTTTATTATTATTAATTCTCCCAAATGCTAAACATATGCTTGAGGAACTAATTGGTATAACACTCTTAACATCGAATTTTCCTAAAGAAGTAATTGAATACGTTCCCAAGAGTTTATCTCTATAATTTTTAATATCAACTAATAAACTAAAAAGAAAGTAACCTAAAAAGAAGGGCAAATTATCAAGTAGATTTAGTGAGCTTGACATATTACGGTTGTTTTTCTTACTATAAATTTGTTTGCTAATATCATAAATATTATTCATCGTTTTATCTAATAAAACTTGTGTATCAACTACTTGAATCCCATTTTCACTGATTTTATCAACCGTATACTTTATATTTCCACTACTAAGAGGGATAAGATTCTCATAACCAAAAAGTGATCGTACAAAATATTTTGTTTGAGGGTAATTATTTAAAACTTTATGTGAAATATAAACAAATATAGATAAATAACTTAAGTTATTTATTTGCTTCACTATTTTTATTTTTTTTGTACTTATATCAGTACTTATCGTCACTGCGGGAACTTTTTTAAACTTTTTTAAGAAAAATAATGTATGTTTTCTTTTTTTATTTAACATTAATTTGCACTAAAATATTAACTAGATCTTTAATGTTTCTACAATTCATATAATCCTTAAAATTAATATTAATATTAAAATTAGTCTTAATATTACTATATATTCTTAAGGTATTAACAGAATCCCACTCAGATAAATTTGAAGGAGCTGTTTCTTCTGTTAAAGAATGGGAGTCTACATCTAACGTTGAAGAGATAGTACTAATTATTTTATCTCTTATTTCTTTTCTTTTCATATCATTTCTCCAATTTAATCCATTTAACTTTTAAGTAATTTAAATTACTTAAATTACTTAATCTATAAAGACATATGTTATTGGTTTCTTTAATCACATCAAATCCACAATTTTTAAAAAAATATTGAAATCTTCTATTTTTATTTGTTTTTATATACTTAGCATTAACCTCGTCTATCTTTAGAGACCTTAAGTACTTTAGTATATAATACAAAGAAGCCCTTTCAACTCCCCTATCAAAGGCTCTACAACTTAGAACCATATTTAAAATTGTAGCAGAATTACTTTCTAACTTGATAAGTATCATTCCACAGATTCCATAGTTACCGTAGCTATCTTCTAATTCAAATCCACGTATTAAATAATTTTTACTATTATTTAATATTTTATTAAAAAAGTCTTTATTATCTCTTCTAGTTGTCATATTAAATTGATTAGTTCTTAATCCTAACTGAACAAACCTATTTATATTGGAATTATTCATCTTTACAATTCTTAATTTTAAATTTAAATTGTTTAAGTATTCTTCATAAGAAAATTTATTTTTTAATTTACTTCTGTTTCGATCATCCTTGTAACTCTGTGTTCTTTCTTTATCTTCATTGGTAATATTTTGTTTCATAAAAAATCCATAATTTAGAATTGAAGATATATTGTCTCTAGGAGTATCCTCATTTATGACAAACGCATTCGTATTGTGCTCAACTAATTGACATTCAAATTTAGAATCATCTACAAAAACAAGACTTGATTCACTAATATTTAATTCATTAGCTATCTGACTAATGTTTTCAAATTTTGGTTTCCAATTTGACTTGATACACACAAAATCAGAAATTTTTAAAATCATATCATCATTTTTATTAAACGTTGACCGTATAGTATTAATGTCATTTTTACTACATATCGCTAGCAAAACGCCTTGATCCTTTAAAAATAATAGAAATCTTTGAAATTTTTTATAATCATTACCTGGATAGTCGTCGCCAATCTCTATATTTTGACATCCAACATCACCAACTATTCCTCCCCACAGAGTATTATCCAAATCAACAACAATACATTTTTTATTTTGACCCCATGAAGAAATTTCATTCATAATAATGCTTTCTGCAAATTTGTTCATAACACTGTTAGAAAACATTCGTTTGGCGTAAAACATCTCAAAATCTTTAATATTAGTTGATGTTGCTTGAAAAATAGTAGCTGTAGAAAAAACATTACATACGACCTTATCTTTTAATAAATCAAATAAAGTAGAGTTAAAACTCATTATTTTTCGTTTTATATTAACTTGTTTATCAATAGAAATATATGAGTGCAATTCATTTTCGGAAATCACTAAATCATTTATAAATATATCAGGATTACAATGTTCCTTTAAATTTCTAATACCCAGAGATATTAGTTTACTTTCATTAATTAAATAATTTTCATCTTTTTGTGTGTTTGATATAATTCCATTATCTGAAATTAGTATTAAACAAATATCTGGAGAAAAATTATATAGTCTACTATTCGTATCTAGTAATTCATACAAATAATTACTACTGTCACCAATAAAAATATCTGGATATTTATCATTAATTCCAAAGTTAAAGGATATATAATTTTTTATATTGTCTACATTGAAGTTACCAATAATTGCAATCTTAATTTTTTCTGCATTTTTAGCTTTATTTAAATTGTCTTTTAAAAATGAGTAGCCAATATTATCTTTACTTTTAAAATCATGATTAATTTGTTTAATAATTTTCACTACTACACACCCTTTAAAACCATTCCTGTAATAATCCATTTACTAGATTCAATAGCAATACAGCAAGATACATCACCATTATGTGATTTATTAATTAGTTTTTCTAATTGAAAAAATGGGAGTGCATTTCCGCAATTTCCTACTTCTCCAACAGCATTTATAACCTTATCAAAATGAAGATTAGAGTCTTCGATTATACTTTTTGTCATAATATTATTCAGTTGAGGTGGCAAAAAATAATTTATTTTTTTATTCTCAATTCCCAGTTTTTGTAAAACATAATTAGATAACTTAGGAACTTTAGCTTTTATTAAATTATAGTCTTCATTCGCAGATAAAAAGTCTTCATTATGATTATTATTAAATGGTACATATCCCATCCAATTTATTTGTTGAGCACTTTTAACATTTAATCCAGTAAATTCGTTCAAAATAGATTCTACTTTTTGAGACCCAATTTTTGATTTATCAGATATAATTGCTGCTCCAGCTCCATCACCAAACAATGCATAGTTGACTATTTCGCTACTTTTTATTTTATTAAATTCTTTATCAAGATCAATAAATTTAGCAATACTATCGACCCCTACTACTAAGACATTATGAATGTTATTGGATTCAAGTAAATATGAAGCTAATTTTATTTCTTGAATTGCTCCAGAACATCCAGAAAGCAACTGATAAGTTGGAATATTATTCATACCTAATTTATCTGCTAATAAATTAACAGTTGCTGGCATTAAATATTCAGGTGTCCCACTAGAAACAATTAGTGCATCAACTAGATTGACATTAATATTTTGTTTAAATAATTTATTACATGCTTCAACTGCTAAATCTAGTGTTGTATTTTCAATTTTTCCAGTATTAAAGTTAAATGAATAGAATCTTTCATTATTGCCTGTAAAGCTATAGATCCATTGTTCAGGAATTTTAAAATATTTTTCCAAATCTTTATTTGTAACTAAATTATTAGGCAAAGACGTACTTACATTGTTAATATAAACACTCATAATGATACATTTCCTTCCATTTAATTATAAGGATGTTTCAGTCCCTGGAGATAATTCAATATTTTGTCCACTTATTATTTCATTATTATTTATAAAATTGTTTATAAACGAAAACGCTTTACCATTTTCAATTTTCTTTGGTTTTAAAGAAAATAATTTAAAATTTTTTTTATTTTCACTATTTAAATAAAAATTTGCTCCAAGAGTTATTATATTTACACAAATTCCAAATGCTGAAATTTCTTTAGATAAAGACTTAACAAAAGAAATTATTGCATTATTATAAATCGGTGAAGTGTGTAATCCAGAATATCTTAGCGCATCATATTTAAGGATAAATATAATGTTTCCTCTTTTTTTTAAAAGCATATTATTTAAAATACTTTTATTAATTAAAAATACATTATTTAATTCTTCTTTTAACAAATTGACTAACTTAATTGGATCTTTAAGTAGTATCTCTTCGTCTAAAACACACAGACCATTAATTAAGGAAAATATTTCATCATTGTGTTCTAATTTATAATTAAAATTTACAAAAGAAACATCATAGTCATTACTTAAATAAATACCTAAATCTTTATTAAACTTATTACATTCATTTGTAATTAAAATTTTATTTTTCATCTTAAGAACCCACCATCTAATTTAATAGTTATATTGGAAAAATATTTGCTATCATTAGAAATAATTTGTCTCACAATATCAGCAACATCTTTTGGACTGCCTAAATTTTTGTTAGAAGTAAATTTTAAAAATGTATTTATGCTTTCCCTAGAAACTTTTTCGACCATTCTAGAATCAAGCATTCCTGGTGCAATATTAATGACCCTTATATTTGGATATATAGTAGAAATTAACTTACTGAATCCAACAATTCCGCCTTTTGACGTAGCATAGTTAGACTGACCTTCGCGTCCAAAAACCGCTGAAACAGAAAGGATATTTATAATTGTTATTTTTTTGTTATTATTAAGATATTTTAATGTGAGTAATAGTGGAGAAAATAAGTCTATATCTAATACTTTTTGCCAGTTTTTCAAATCCATATTCAAAAACAGATTATCTTCATTTATTCCTGCATTATTTATTAATACATCAACATTAGGTTCAGCATTATATAGTTTGTTTAAAAAATTATCATCATTTAAATTCCCTTTTATTAACTTTAAGTGTCTATATCGTTTTAATAATTCATTTGCTTTATCTTCATTATTCAAATATATCCCAATAATATTATAATTTGATAATGTTTCTATTATTGAGCTCCCAATATTACCCGTGGATCCAGTCAACAATATTTTGTTATTCATTTAAAATTTCCTTACTTGTTTGATATCCGCTCCATATAGATCCACTATAGCCCCCACCTGGTTTAGTCCATGCACCACACATCCAAAGATGTTTTATAGGTGTTTTATGCCTTAATCTATTATTTAATGATTGATTTACTGTCTGTGCACTTCCATAAATAGCTCCAGCGAGATTAGAAGTATATCTTTCATTTGTTGTTGGGGTAGCAATAATAATTTCGTCTATAAATTTTGAAAAATCAGGGAAGTTTTTATTTACTCTCGAAATAAGTGTTTTTGCCCAAAACTTTTTTTGAAATAAATAATCATTATAATTAAGGGAATTCCAATAGTCATAATTTGATAACGTAAAAAGAGAAACATTATTATCCAGGGATAAATCTTTGCTAAAATTATCATATATAGTCATATTAAATGGCATACTTTTAATATCATTATTATCAATTCCATCAAATGAAGTTGAGAATACATCATTATTAAAAAATATTTCGTTACTCGAATTATTATACAAACTATTAAATGATGATTTTAAATGTATATATACGACAAAGGAAGACTTGCTAGGAGTTTGTTTATTTATTTTACTTATAAACGTGGGTTCTAATTTTCCCTTTTCAATTAAATTATTAATTAATATGTTAGGAGAAATTGCTGAGATTACATTATTACCATAAAATATATCTCCCTTTCTTGTTATTACTCCTTTTGCTGTATTACTTTTTATAATCACTTTTTTTACGCCATTTCTTCTACAAATCTTTCCTCCGTTATTTTCAATTATCTCTATAAATCTCCTAGATATTTCGGATGATTTATTAATAGGATAATATGAACCATGAACAAAATATTCTGACCATACATAGGCATAAAAAACCATACTCAAATCTTTTGGATGCAATGCAAAATACATCCAATACCTTGAAAACTCATTTATTAATTCATAATTATTAGTGAATGATCGTAAGAATTCATATAATGTCATATTTTTATATTTTAATAACATTGGAATTTCATTAAAAAAATCAATATTTTTGTCAAGACTTACTTTATCTACTTCTTCTTTAATCTCCATAAAAGTACTAATTATAGTATTTACATTTTTTATTTCATACTTATACTTTGAATATAAGTATTTTTTTAACGTATCTATATCTTTAATTTTTATAATATTGTTTTGATCATCAATGAATGAGTATAAAGTTTTCTCTCTAATAAATTTGATGTTATCAAAAAAATTTATTTCATCTAAAATTTTTCTTAGAGATCCCGTTTTATCTAAATTGCCTATGGAATGAAGAGATACCTCATAATTATTTCCATTATGTGAATCAAAGGTAGTGGAATAACCACCAATTTTGTTAGTTTTTTCTATCAAAATAACTTTCCTGCCTTTATTTGATAAAAATGCTCCCACTGCTAGTCCACCAATACCAGATCCAATAATCACATCATCATACTTCATTTTAATTATTGTTAACTAATTCATAAATATAATTGGTTAATTTATCAACAGTTTCGAAATTTTTCTGAGTTTCTTTAATATTCATTTTAGGTATTTTAACTCCAAAATTTTCTTGAATTCCTGCAACTATGTCTAATGCCTCAACTGAATCTAAACCCAAGCCATCTCCAAAAATATGTTCATTATCTTTTATATCGTCTGGAACGATATCTTCCAATTCCAATCTATCAATTAAAATATTTTTCTTTAGAACTTTTTTAATATATGCTTTTTCCAACTCATTTACCTCTTTTTTATATTTAAAATTGTATTATTTCCATTTTTTGTAACATCTAAAATCAAACATTCTTTATGTTCACTTAAGGAATTAAAATATTGCAAAAAATCAAGGCCTAGTTCTTTAATATCAATCGAATCATTAATTTCTTTTCTAATAAAATTAGTTAATTTTTTTCGTATAATTTTATCTTTAGAAGCATTAATTATTAAATTATCTTTCGAAGTATTTAAATATTTGAAGATATAATTTTTTAAAATATTCATATCATTAAAAAACTGTCCTGAATCTATAATTTCAAAAATACTATTATTTGGATTGTCACTTAACACAAATGACTCAAAAAATGACTGCTTTAATGATGTTTGATTAAGTTGGTTGATTAATATTTTCTCAAATTCTGAATTTTCATATCCTGAACCAACAATTACTTCTTTACAATAACCATTTGATATTGCATTTTTCCCATTAATAATACTTGTTAATAACTCATTTCCACCAGTTGTAACAGATGAAGCATATCCCTTTATTCCAAATGCCTCATGTATTTTCCCAGCAGTAGAATTAAGAACTACATCTGGAAATCTTATACTACTTGCATTAGTGAAATCACTATTCCAAACTGATTCTAAATATTTCACAGAACTTTCAAGACTACCAAATTGAGTACCAATAATTAATCCTATAGAATCTAATGATTGCTTTTTATTTAACAAAGATACAGATGCAATTGCCTCCTGTGTTAACGTGTTCATCCTTCTTCTATATAAATTTTTATTAAATGATTTTAAAGAAAAGCTTTTATCTCCATCAATGTGAGAATAATTTGCATGATTAATTTTATTCCCAGTAACTACTGACATATCATTAATAAATACAGAATTCTTTTTTCTATATTTACTTTTTTTATAACTATGTGCGTGATATAAATCACAGACAATAGAACAATTATATCCACCAAAAGCACTATTATTAATCATAAATTTTTTATCTTTATGATTAATCTCTTTTTTATTATTAGTTATAATTTTAAAGCCATTACAGTCATCTCTTATCTTAGTAAAATTCATAGTTGCAGGGTAATATCCTTCCTTTATCAAAAGAAGAGTAGTTGCAAATTCAATAACTGCTGCTGCACCAAGATTATGTCCAAAATATCCTTTACTAGAACTGACATAAATATCGTTAATTAAGTTTCCAAAAAAAGCCTTTATCCCCTTTAATTCAGCACCATCATTAGATAAAGTTCCTGTACCATGAGTATTAATATAGCCTATATCTTCTTTTTTCACGGATGAATTACGCAATGATCTAGATATAGCTGTTTTTACTCCTGAACCATTTGGATCTGGTGCAGTTGGATGATAAGCATCATTACTTAATCCATATCCCATTATTTCAGCATATATATTTGCTCCACGGTCAATAGCAGTATCTAAATTTTCTAATACAACAAAAGCAGCTCCTTCACCTAAACTGAGGCCATCTTTAACATCATATGGTGCACCGGGTTTGGAGGACAATGATTGTAAACTATCAAATCCAGCATAAACTGCTCTTGATAAAGCGTCTGCTCCACCAGCAATCATAAAATTATGTCCATTTTTAATATTGTCATAAGCTAATCCAATTGAGTTTCCACTTGCAGAACATGCCGTATTCACAGTCTCAACTGGTCCATGCAAATTAAACTTGTTTGCTAAATTATCAGCAATTTGATTAAATGGATAATTTAATAAATAATCTTTATCAATACCAGAAAAGCCATAACTGTTTTCAATATTTCTTATACCGCCATTACAGGTACCATATATTAATCCTGATTTCATTAAATTCTTTTCATTTAATTTTGAATCAGATATTGCCTCATCAAATGCAATATCAGCCAAATCTTCAGATCTGGATTTGTAACTGGTCTCTAATTTAACTTCACCACCGATATTAGTATTAAATCCATCTGTATTGATAACACTTAATTTATTAATTTTGGACTTATTATTTAACATATTTTTTAATACGATTTTCTTATTATTTCCTAAACTGCAGATAATACCAATTCCAGTTACTACTACTCTTCTATCTTTCACTATTATCACCTCCTTTAAAATTACTATTATTTAAATTAACAATTTTTCCATGACTAACCACTATTAAATGTGGATTGAGTTTATCAAGCAAAAGTTTTCCATTATTTTCACTTTCATAAACATTTGCTGTAAAAACTTTCATAGGTCCTTTTAACTTTCCATATTTCGAAGTAAACAAATCTCCTGCTATAAAAACATCATCATCACATTGATAAAAAGATACATGACCTGGACTATGCCCTGGAGAACAAAAACTAAGAAGCCCAACTTCTTTTAATAATTTTTCACCCTTTGTTATGTCATGGAGATATATGTTCTTACTTATTATGGAGTATTGAACTTTCCTATTGGGAAATGGTTTATTTCCATAAACAAAGTCTAAATCTTTTTTATTAATATAAACCGGAACATTTTTATACTTATTTTCTACTGAATTAATACCGTTTGCATGATCAACATGACCATGTGTTAGAAATATACCATTTACTTTCCCTAGACTTTTAGCATATTCATATGTTACTAAACCCATGCCCCCTAATCCTGAATCAATAATACATATAGAATTATTCTTTGCTACTATCCAAGTATTAATAATTAAGAATCCAACATTAAATTCGATTTGAATTATATGTTTACTTATTCTTTTAGGATGATAAATAAGTTTATAAAATTGTGAAATCAATAAAATCACCTACTATTTTCTCGACTCTAGGCATTAATTCATTGAAAGGCTCTTCAGAAGTAACATACGTCATTACAGTTCCGTGTAAAAAATAAAAAATGCCTCTCGTTAAAGTAAGAGTAACTTCAGAATTAACTTCTATGGGTAATACAGATTTAATTGATTTATTAATTAAATCTAAGATTTCTACTCTAAGTGAATTTATTTTATGTTGAAAGTTTGCTTTATCTATTTTTTCTCCTCCAAATGTACTTATTAATGGATAAAACTTATTTTGTTTTATACCAAATCTTATATATTCTATACATAAATATTTAAATCTTTTAGAATCATCAGAATAAGAATTATTTATATATTTCATTTTCTTATATAATTCTTTTAGGGGTTGATATGCAACTTCATTAAATAATTCATTTTTATTTTTAAAATATAGATAAATAGTTGTATGTGAATACCCAGATTTTCTTGCAATTTCTCTTACAGATGTATTTTCAACTCCATTCTTAGAAAAAAGTTCCTTTGCAACTTTTAATATTTTTTCTTTAGTAAATTTACTTTTATCCATCCAATCTAAGACCTTTGCATTAATATATAACCAATGGTTACTAACCATTGGTTATATATTAACTACAGTGCTATAATGTGTCAATACTTAAATAACTTATTATAAAAAATAGGAGACTAATTTTGAAAATTCTAATTGCTTTTTGTTCATTAACTGGTAACAACGAAGATATTGCTGAATATTTAACCGAAAAATTATCACTTTCAAATGATTGTTATGAAATAGAAATGTGCGATATTACAATAAACGATATAAAGAATACGGACATTATTATATGTGCCACATATACCTATGAGGGAAGTGATGTTCCAGATGAGGCTCAGTCTTTTTATAATTTATTAGAAAATTGCAATGACTTACCTAATAAATATTATTTTTGCACTGGATCAGGTGACATATACTATAGAGATGATTATTGCAAATCTGTTGACGCATTTTCAAATATTTTAAAAGCAAAAATGGCTAAAAGAATTCATCCAAATATATATATTGACCAAGAAATTAATAATGATGATAAAAACAGACTTAATATTGCAATTAATCTAATTAATAAGATAAAATAAAAAAACATTCTAAAAATTGAAGTGCCCCATAATTGTTAGACATAATCTAATAATTATGGGGTATTTTTTTATGGTTAAGTATTCAAATATTTTTAAAGTTCAAATAGTTAATGAGTATCAGCTAGGCAATATTTCAATAAAAGCATTATCACGGAAATACCAACTTGACTTTTCTCTAATTCGACACTGGATTGAATTAGCCAATCAGCAAGGAATGTCAGCACTTAGAACCCGCCGGGTTCATAAAAAGTATTCAACTAAGTTTAAATTAGGTGTGATAAACTACTATAAAACTCATGAAATGGGAATTATTAAGGTGGCAGCGCACTTTAATTTAAATTCAACTCAGGTTTGGAAATGGACCAAAGATTTTGAAAAAGATGGTGTAACAGCGTTGCGACCAAAAACGAAAGGTAGGCCTAGTATGTCAAAATTAAAACCACCCAAAAAGTCAAAAAAGAGATTACCTAAGACTGAAGAAGAACGTTACTAGGAAGAAATCGCTAATTTAAAAGTAGATTTGTATGATAAACAAATGGAGCTTGATATCCTAAAAAAATTGATCGCCTTGGATCGGAAAAGACGAAAGATCTAGTTCTAGTCATTAAAGATTTAAGGCTTAAATACCCGTTGGAGACACTATTAAAGCATTTTCAACTTCCACGTTCTACTTACTATGACAGTCTTAAACGGGCTGAAAAACCTGATAAATATTCTAGTATCAAAAGTCAAATTATGAAAATTTATCGTCAAAGTCACAAAACCTACGGTTATCGTCGCGTATTGTTAACGTTAAAACCGCGAGGCATTAAGCTTTGTGCCGGAACGGATACGTAAACTAATGAGAAGCTTGGGGCTTAAAACTAATATCTACTCTTCACATCGTCATCGCTATAGCTCTTATAAAGGACGGATTGGAAAAATAGCTCCGAATATTTTACAACAGCAGTTTAACGAAAAAGTTCCTTATCGCGTAATTCATACTGATATTACGCAAGTGAAATTAGCGACTCACAAATGGGATTATATTTCAGCTGTCATTTATGAGGCTTCCAATGAAATTTTAGCTACTTCAATTAGTCAAACTCCTACCTATGAATTAGTTTCTGAGATGTTAGACAATCTTAGTAATCAGCTTCCGAAGGAAGCTCTTCCTTTAATTCATTCTTATCAAGGATTTCATTATCAAACTTATGCCTATCGCAGTTTGCTTAAACGTCATTGAGACCAACAAAGCATGTCACGTAAGGAAAACTGTCATGATAATGTGCCCATCGAAAAACCATTTTAATCTTCTAAGACTAGAATATTTAAACCGCACTCAAGTATTGTCTTCAACTACGTTAAAGCAAACAATCAAAGAATATGTTGAATGGTTTAATACCAAAAGAATTTTTGGCAAGAAAAAAGGACTCACACTGATTGAATATCGGTATGAATCCTTAAAAGTATAAATCTGTATAAAATGTCTAACTTATATATCACTTCATCAATTTGTTGTCTAATTTAAGCGATATTTTATAATGAACATTTGATTTAAATCTTACTAATTAAATACATTAAACAATAATAATTATTCTTTAACTTTATACAATAATCATATAAATTACTATAAACTTATATTGTTCATGGTAATATCTTTATCTAAATTATTAGATGATGAAATTAATTCATGAACAAATTTTCTTCTTCTTTCTTTAGATCCTCTCCCCCGATCATTTATAAGTGTTTCTTGCATAGTTTGCATAGTCTGCATTTTTACAAGCTCATCAAATCTATCATTTTGTAATTTATTTAATGTTTTTTCATTGTAAAATCTCATATGAGAATCATAATTATTTAAAACTATTTTACTCATTCCAATTGCATCTTTAATTGCTTGATTAATACCTTGACCTAGAGCAGGACCCATAGTGTGCGCAGAATCTCCAATCAGAGTTAATCCATCATAACTCCATTTTTTTGTTACACCTCCAGAAACATTCAAATATGTAAAATCACTCCATCTTTTGATAGTCGATATGATTTCATTTTTAGCTTCAGGAAACTCATTGGAAATTTGGGAGACATATGAACTAATAGGTTGAGATCTTAATTCTCTACTACCACCCTTAGGAAGATTTACACCTAATTGCAATTTATTAGGAAAAGAGGGCATAATCACAATATTTCCTTTATCATATATTCTTATTTCAAATTTATCCATTTTTAAATCATTTGGCTTTGGTATTTTAACCCATAATATATCCATATTGAAAGGATGATTAGCAATTTCGCTTTTTAATAATTTATTTACAGTAGATGTTCTTCCATCAGCAGATATTAACAACTTAGAATATAAATTAAACTTTTTATTAGTTTCAATATTAGTAAAATGGGCCCCTTTGCATCTATTCCCATCCATTATCAAATCATCTAGTTTAGTATTCTTAATGAATTTAAAATTATTATGAGCAGATTTGTTTATTTCATCTAACATTATAGGAAGAATGTACGATTGTCTTATATTCATTCCATAAAATGGTAATTTGTAGTCTAATATATATTCACCGTCATCTACTATCGAATATTTATTTACAACTTCTCCATAGGGCTTTATTTTTTCTAAAATTCCTAATTCATCGAAAATATTCAAAACTCCAGGTTGTAAAAATTCTCCTCTAAATTCTCTTTTAAAATCACAAGTTTTATCTACCAAGACAACATTTAAACCTTCTTTAACTAATAACAATGCTTCAAGCATTCCTGCTGGACCTGCACCCACAATAACAATATCATTCATTATAAAATTCCCTCCAATGTCACATTATATAAAAGTAACCAGTGGTTATATAATAACTTAAAAAAAATATACGTCAATATTTAAATTTTTAGTATAAATAAAAATCAATTTTCAAAATTCTTGATCTTTTTAATACCAAATCCCATACTTCTATCAAGTAAAACATGCATATAAATAATAAGACTAACTGCGATAAGAAAATTATTATTATATATATATCCAAAAATTAATAATAAAGATGGAAGTATTAAATTATGAAATAAGTTATAAAGTATAACACCAAATTTTACATTTATAAAAAAACCAATTCCAGATAAATCAACTAATAGAAAAGTACATATAAGTACAAAAATAGAATAATTCAAATTAAATATATATATATTTAAAATACAAAAAAATAAAAATAAGTTTTCTAATTTATAAAAGTTAATCATATTAACCACTCTCCTTAATAGTAGGATACTTCATTATGATTAATAACTGAATTAAAAGCAATTACAAAATAAGTGCTTAAAAATGTTCATGGGACTGCCATGCTTCAGCACGTCCGAACCGTGGACATGGAAGTTCGAAGTGAAACCAAGTTGGTCGCGAAGTTAGACGATCGGGACATGCGGAAAATTACTAATAACATTAAACAGTTCTTTTAAAGGGTACGAAAAAGAGGTCACACGAAGGTGTGACCTCTTTTTTATATGGATCCTTTCTAGTCAACTGACTAGAAGCTTAATTGCATGATAACGACTCCACAAAAGTAACATGCAATTGGATAACTCTAATACAATTTCAATTTTATTATAAACACTATCACACAATTTGTTAATCTAGAATAAACCATGCTTTTATTTATTCTAAATGAAATAGAAAGCGGCAGACAATTTGTCTACTGCTTTCTTGTATTAATAAGTTGCAAAAATAAATATGTGGCTCAATTTTATTTTCGTATAACCAAGTAGTATAACAACATTTAATTCCCATCATTTAATGAAATGATTGTTTCTCATGAATTTAATCGATAATCTTAAATAAAGACATTCAAGTAATTAATTAAGGAGAGCAACAATCATGAAAACCAAAGAACTTGTTTATGACGCACTATTTGCCGCAATCGTCGTTGTGTTAGGCCTCTTTCCACCGCTAACACTGCCGTTTATCCCAGTTCCAATTACGCTACAAAGTATGGGCATCATGCTTCAGGGAAGTTTTCTAGGTAAGAAAAACGGCTTTCTAAGTGCCCTACTGGTAGTCATCCTGGTCTTACTTGGTCTGCCAGTCCTTTCTGGCGGACGTGGCGGTTTAGGAATTTTAGCTGGACCAACCGGTGGTTACTTCATCATTTGGCCCATTGCTGCCTTTCTCATTGGGCTTTTGGTCGAAATATCATGGAAAAAGATTAATTTCTGGAAGTACCTCATCGCTAATGTCATCGGTGGTGTCATTCTGATTGATGTTTTTGGGGCCCTGTACCTTTCAGTGATTGCCCACATGTCAGTAACGGCCTCACTAGTTTCAAACTTAGCCTTCATCCCTGGTGATATCATCAAAGCCGTGATCGTTAGTCTAATCTGTGCTTCCACCAAGAAAATCAGTCTGGTATCACAACTCAAACATGAATAATTTTATCTTTGGCACATACGCAAACAATCATTCCTTCATGCAGCAATTAGATCCGCGAACCAAGCTCATCAGTATCACGCTCGTAACGATCACGTTCATGTGGTCAACCACGACCATTCAAATTGGAATTGATGCTTTAGGACTAATTGGGCTGTATCACCTGGCACATATCAAGGTAAGCATGGCACTTAGTTCCATCAAACCCATTTTATTCATTTTAGTGTTTATTTTAATTTATCATGGAATTTTCCCAACCAATCACGATTTATATATAAATCAAATGAACGTGGGCGGTTGGCTTTATGGAAGCAAGCTTTGCGTTAAAATCATTCTCCTGATTCTGGTAGCCGCTCTTTTATCGTTTACGACCAGTCCATCTGATCTATCACAGGCAATCTCGCGACTACTGAGACCATTAACTTATCTGCAGCTACCTGTATCTCAGTTTTCGTTAACGATTACCCTCACCCTGCAGTTTATTCCCATCATTTTAGGTGAACTAAACGACCTGAAAGTTGCCCAAACCAGCCGTGGGGTTGACTTCACTTCATCAAAAATGACTAAGAAAATCAAACTCCACGTTCATCTCATTATTCCACTGTTGTACGCCGTCACAAACCACGCTAATAAGCTAGCCAATACTTTAGATGCCCGTGGCTACACGCCTAAATCCCAATCAACTAGATATCACGAAACCCAGTTTAGTATGCGAGATACTATCTTTGACGGCTGTGTCATCATCTACTTAGCTTTAATTCTTACTTTAAGGTCATTTTAAAACTATCTTGAATCATCTTTTGGACCTGTTTTGAATCAACTTCACCAAGCACAACCGTAATCCAGTGCTCCTTGTTCATGTGATAAGCCGGTAAATATCCCTTAGACTGTTTCAAAAGTCCGGCAACATCTGGATCAACTTTCACGTCTAAGACATCGATCTCATCAGTCCCGTTTAATCCTAACTTATTTTGAGGCACGTTCATGACCAAGCCAAACCACTTCTGGTCATCTTTGTGACGAAAAGCCAAGTACTTCGGATATTCTTTAAAAGGTCGATCTGGTTCAACATCAAACTTCTTTTTAATGTATTCAACTACATCATCACGATTATTCATTTTAATTACCTAACCCATTCTTAACCTGATACTCATGACTGAATTCAGAAACAGCTTTCATGGCATTCATCACATCTATTGGTGTTACTGAAACTGGTAAATTAGCCATGGTGTCACTTGGATCACATGCTTGAGTGGCTGCCTTCATTAACTCTTCATCACTAGATTTCCCTAACTTCAGATCCGCTAGCGTCGTTGGTAAGCCAAACTCCAGATCAAATTTCAAATACTTCTCAAATTGACGGTGATCAGAACCAGTCAGAACCAACTCACATAGGGTTCCAAAGGCGACCTTCTGTCCGTGAGATAACTGGTCAATCTCACCACTTAAAGCCGTAAAGCCATTATAAATGGCGTGAGCAGCTGCTAATCCACCACTTTCAAAACCAATTCCACTAAGAAGCGTGTTGGCTTCAGCGACTTTATCAAGTTCGGAAGTAGCCGATCCAACCACGTTTGAAGCCACTGCTAAACTGCCATATTTAAACAACGTTTGTTCACACATTTGTCCAATCGCTTCGCCAGCAAGGGTTGATTTTCCACCCAGCATGTTCGTCCCGTTCGACTTGCGGGTATCTGTCGCCTCAATGTTAGTCGCCATGGCATCAGCCATTCCTGAAATCAGAAACTTGACTGGCGCCTGACTAATCACCTTGGTATCAAGAATCACCATGTCGGGATTCTTCTTATAAAAACGATAGTGGTCAAATTGACCACTATCAGTGTAGATTACCGATAACCGCGAACATGGCGCATCCGTCGAGGCAATCGTTGGGGCAATCACTACGGTCGTGTTTAAGTTGTCAGCAATCGCTTTGGCACTATCGGACACCTTGCCACCGCCCAGACCAATGACAATGTCATCATCGTTATTTTGCCCAATCTTAGTGACCCGATCAATCTCACTTTCAGATGATTCTCCGGCAAAATCAACGACGGTTACTTCAAAGTCATGTTGTTTCAAGTAATCAGCAAAGTCATTTCCAACCATTCTTAGTGCCGTCCCACTTGATAGAAGTAGCACCTTTTGCCCAAACTTACCAATTCGGTCCGCACTGTTCATTAATACATCTGAACCTTGGACATAATTACTAGGACTTGCATATAATTCAACCATTTTTTACTCCTCCTTTAAACTGTCATAATTATATTATTCACAAATTAAGAAGTAAACCATTTGAAAAAGGCATAAGAAAAAGCCGAGACGCTTGTCCCGACTTTTTAGACTTGTTCATCTAAACTATTAAAATACTCAACCTTGATATCTTTATCAGTAATAATCAGCTTAGTGATACTACCGTTCTTAGCTGGTTCACCAATATCAAGCGCTGGATTATACCGATCAACAATGGAGCGAATGGTCATCCCATGAGAAACGATCAGAATCTTGTCACCATCCTTGGTGTTTTTTCGGATTCGATCAATTCCACGGTCAACTCGCTTCCAAAACGTCTTGTTGTCCTCCGCATTATTGTACAAATCGGCTCTGGCAATCAAATCACGAGCCTTTTCAAGACCAAAGTTTTTGAGAACCCCGGCTTCAGAAGTCGTCTTGACCTGTTCACCAACAAATTGCCACATCTGCTCCAAGTTTTCACCCTCAAAGTAGCCGTGGAACTGTTCCCGTAATTCGGGGAACTGATAACTAATGATGTTAATGTTATTGTTGTTGGCTTGCAAAATATGGTGGGCGGTTTGAATGGCTCGACCAGAATCACTACTAAAGGCCGCATCAAAATTGATGTCCTTCAATCGTTCACCAGCGTTATCGGCGTCCTCAAGTCCCTTTTTGGTCAAGGGTGAATCAATCCAACCTTGTACCTTGTTATAAAGATTCATATAGGTTTGTCCGTGTCGTACTAAGTATGCAGTTACTTTCATAATTTATTACCTCACTCGTTTCCTTAACTCTAACCCAATTATAACAAAAAACATTCCCAAAGTATTTTGGGAATGCTAATTTCTATTTATTTCGTTTTCGGTAGAATAGCCACTCGCAGAATGCCCCCAAAATTCCAATTAGGGTCAAAAGCAATCCCAGGATTAATCCTGGAGTGCGGTAATGGAAGTGAAGGGTGTGTTTACCGGGCTTTAATTTTATCCCAGTAAGGCCGTCAGCAACCATCAAAGTCTTGACTTTCTTACCATTCTCAGTCACGTGCCATCCCTTGTCATAAGGAATACTCAATAAGAGCACGTTGCGCTTTGAACTCGTCTTAACGTGACCAGTGAAATCGGCTCCTGAAAGTTTCAGGTTCTCAGGATGATCCACTCTCAGCTTGTATGGCTGAGTTTCGTCAACAAATTGATTGAAAGCCACACCGTCTAAGCCAGAGAAGCTCTTTAATAGACTCTTCTCCTTCAAACTATTAGAAGAAATAATCTTAACCGTAAATTTCTGTCCTTTATCAAAATGACCTAACTTAACGTTTTCAGTCCCGATCATCCGGTATCTTTCAGGAATCTTCTTGCCATTCACAAAGATTTTATCCTTGTAGAGGTTGGCCTGACTCAGATACATGTATTGGTTACCGGAAATAATCGGATTAACCGTCAAATTATACTTGTATCCGTCCACCGTATCCATTTGTCTAGTATCGTATGGATCAACCGTCTGATAACGGTACTTACCAGAATTATTAACGGTAACCTGAGCCTTATGCATGAACTTCTTCTTGGTTCCGGACTCGTCTTGAACGAAACGATTCAGGTTCTTAAAAACATGACCCTTGTTTAGTTTGGTCTTAACAATCCGATCAGAAACCGCATAGCCCAGTCCACTATAGCGTTCATTCTTTTTATTGATCGTCTGACCATTTTTCAAAATGGTTAACCGATTAGTAACTCCAAGTAGTTGGTCGGTAATCGGCGAACTACCAATCACGCTAACCCGGCGCACGTTTCTTGACGATAATCCCAGATTAGAAAGGACTGCTTGAGTATGCATGTTTAAAGTTGAACTATAGCCACTTACCCCACGGTAATTAAAGATAATTCCATCATTATACTGGTTGTAATCCTGATCAAAGATCCCACTGTACAGTTGATTATTCACGTCATTACGATGGAACGTCGTTTGATTCTTCTTATTATCAACTTTTTGGTCAATAATGCCTTTAGACTGGTTATAGGCATTTTCAAATTTTTTCTGATTCCCAAACATTGCAGGAGCATTCCTAAACGCATCAATCCGTCGTCCCTGAAGCGAGAGATAGAGGTTAACTCCCATCTCAACGCACAGGACTGCGAAAAGCAGGTACCAAATCTTTTTGCCATAGCGATTCGTTGCCATTAACAACAACGTGGTTATTAAGACAAAGATTAAGGCGTAGATCAAGTGGGAATTCCCAGCAATAAGCTGAATGCCATACTGATGCATGTGGTTAAATAAGGCAACCAAATCGCCACAACCATAACCAATTACTAACAGGAAGGAAACGATTAAACCAGCGTTTTTAACAACTCGATTGTCCTTAAACGCTCCGTTAATGTAAGCTTCATAGGCAAACATGATGGTCACAAAACCGAACATGAAGGCTTCTCGATACGGGAATCCAGCTGGATTTTGGAACATGTGCCAAATAGTGTTAAAAGTGGTAATCCACATCCCGACGAAAATTGCCCCAACTAGCCAGAAGGAAGCGTGTTTCTGTCGTTTCGTAATCTTCTTCGATAACCAAAACACCAGGAGGCCCATGATGAAGATCGTGCCCACAAAAATACTAGGATCATGGGACAAACGTCCCATAAAGTTATTGGCTCCCACCCCAAGATTAACAAAAACAGCAGGACTAAACCTTGGATAAGGCAGAAAGTCCCAGATCTTGAATAATCCCTTACTGGTTGAAAGCATCCCCACAATTGATGGAATCAACATGAAACACGACAACAGGGCGGCAATGATCGAACTAACGACGTACTTACACGTCATGGAACCATGAACCTTTAAGTAATGCCAAAACCCAGTTTTAGCTGGACGGTTCAAAAAGACGAGGTAGACAAAATAGATCAAAGAGTAAATACACAGCATATAGCCCATGTAGTAATTCATGATAATGATGGCCGTCAAAGCGACGACGTATCCGCCCCATTTCCCCTTATAAAACAGTCGTTCAATTCCAAGGGTTAAAAGCGGTAGAATCATTAAGGCCTCAAGCCACATGAAATCATAAAAGTAGAGGGCAACGTAACCACTCAAACTGTATGCTATGGCAGCCATGATTTGCATCATGTCCTGTCTGTGATACTTTACCTTCAAAAAGAAGGCCATTGACCAACCAATTAGTCCGATCTTAATCAAAATGATGATTGAGATCAGAATTGGCATGTGAACCACACTGAACCATGAAACCAATAAGTTCAGAGGACTCATTAAATAGTAAGTGTAGATCGGAACGGTATTATCACCAATCGAGACCAAAAACGAGTATGCACTAAAGGTATGATGGAGCATTTGATCACGAAGTAACTTAAAAAATGGCATGTACTGCGTGAGCAAATCACTGATAAGTAGATTATGGTTACCAAATGGTGTTATTCCGTAAATTGCGAAGACGATGGAAGCCACTACGACCGGAATGATAAAAGCGGCCGCGTAGTATTTCCAAACATGCATTTTCTTTTTCATAGCTAAAAAATCCCTCGATATTAATATTTGTAAAATTATGTAACCACAGTTCATTGTATTATATTTTTGTGACGTAACCTAACAAATGTGACAATTCTTTAGGAATAATTTGTTAGTTCAATCATTTAACGCTAGCGTCTTTGACAAAACCAGCTAGCTTTCATAACTAGGATACGTCAATTATTCCAATTAACTTCCCTTAAAGTTAAATATCTCCCTAAATTACGTCATTTAACATTTCAATGGTGGTTTATTTCTTAAATTTTGGTAAAATGAATTTAAGCTTAGGCTAATAAATAAAAAGGAGTGTTCATATGTTTAGTAAAACAAAGGGCTTTGACCCGTTTTCACTGGTTATCGGAATCCTGAGTGTGATCTTATCACTCTTCATTTTGAAGAATCCATTGAACTCATTTAAGGCATTAGTTTTCGTCATTGCCATCCTGTCAATCGTTGAAGGGATCTTCAAGATTGCTGAAATTTCTCAACTAGACAAATCATTAGGGATGTCACCAGTTTGGCTTGTCATTAACGGTGTGCTTGATATCATCATTGGTATCCTGATCTTCTTAGACCCTGCCGTTGGTGGAATCTACATTTGGTTGATGTTATCAATCTGGTTCATCATCGATTCATTGTTTGAACTATGGTACAGTCGATTTGCCGAAAGAAACCACAAGGGTTACTTCTGGTTTGAAGTCATTCTTGGTATTATTGGCTTGATCTTAGGAATTGTTCTATTATTCCAACCAGCCATGGCAATGTCAGTTGCATTATTCTTAGTGGCATTTTACTTCATGTTCTTTGGAATTTTGTTAATTGTTCGTTCATTCTAATCAAAAATAAAAGATCGCGGATTCGCGATCTTTTTTTGTACCATTAATTATTTGCGATCCTTATTTGGTTCTTCAGGACGGTCACTACGTTCGATGTGTTTATGAATCTCTTTCCCATCGGTTGAACGGTTTTCATGGCCACGATCCTTTTTGTGATCGTCTTTTTCTAACTTATGCAATAAGTTCTTTTCTTGTTTTTCACTAGGTCTTCTGTCACTCATACTAAACCCTCCTCTTCTGTTTATACGTTCCTATTATATCATTATCACCACGGCTTTCATAAAGAATCATTTCCAAAAATGGTTTAATTGCCTTTTGAAAAGATTAATGCTAGTTTCTAGATAACGAAAATGAAGGAGAAAATACTATGAAATATGGAGTTACTGCCGGAACGGGTCGTTTCGGTGAACGTGCTATCTTGGGGTTGATTCGATTGGTCCCTGTCGAAGACATCGTCGTAATCGCTAGAAACACGGAAAAAGCAAAAAAGATGTATCCTGCGGGAGTGGAAATCAGAAAGGGTGACTACAATGACACTTTAAGTCTGAATCAGGCCTTTGATGGAATTGATAAGCTTCTTTTCGTCTCATCGCAACCTGATCCAGAACATCCCCGCTACGTCCAACACGAAAACGTGGTCAACGCCGCCGTCAAAGCTAAGGTCAAGTTTATCGCTTATACGAGCTTCCCTCATGCTGACATCGCCAAGGTGCCACTAGCAGAGGACCACGCCAAGACCGAAAAATTAATTGAGGCAACTGGCATCAACCATTCCTTTCTTAGAAACAACTGGTACCTAGAAAACGACCTCGACCTCATCAAACGTTCCGCTAAGGGAGCGGCTTTTATCTTCTCTGCTGGTGACGGCAAAGTTGGCTGGGCCGAAGAGAAATACTACGCGTTTGCGGCGGCCAAGGTCATGGCAAGCGACGAAAAGACCAAGGATGTCTATGAGTTCTACGGTAACGAACACACCTACGCTGACCTAGCAGCCTCAGTCATTGCCAACACCAACAGGGACTTTAAAGTGAACTTGTTAAACGATGACAACTACCGCCAAGCTTTAGCAAAACGTGGCTATGACAAGGGTTCAATTGATTTCATGGTCGGCGTTCAAGACATGATCAGGGCCGGGGTCTTAGATGAAAACATCGACGAACAGGCCGTCAAATTTGGCATGACTCATCAAGAAATCCTAGAAAACAATACTGACAACGATCCGGACCTGCCGCAGGTCATTGGTAGACCATTACCAACCCTTGATGAACAGGTTAAAGATTTATTATCCACTAAACCATCATACGAAATCTAAGCAAAAGAAGTTCTTTGAATAAAATTTTAGTCAGAGAGCTTTTTTAAACCCATTGATTGCATGATTTATCCAAGTATATTAACTTAAACTTAATTAACTACTAAACTTTCTAGCAGAATCGAAGTGAGTAACCGTGCGGCAAGAATCACTTTTTAACAATCAAGACCAAAACGTCCCCTTGGCCAGTCGGGTTCGTCCCAAGACTTTAGACCAATTTGTGGGACAGCAAAATCTCCTTGGAGAGGGAAAAATTTTAAGAGAACTAATTGAAAACGACCAGGTTTCTTCCATGATTTTCTGGGGACCACCCGGGGTTGGTAAAACCACTTTGGCCGAAATTATCGCCAGAAAAACGCAATCGAACTTTTACAGTTTCAGTGCGGCCGACAGCAGCATCAGCAAAATTAAAAAAATCATGCGTCAGGCCGAACAGGATCAGCAAATTGGACAAAAAACGATTGTCTCTGTCGACGAAATTCATCGTTTCAATAAAGCTCAACAGGACGCCTTTCTACCCTACGTTGAGCAGGGTAGCATCATCTTGATTGGGGCTACTACCGAGAATCCCTCGTTTGAAGTCAATTCTGCACTCCTATCACGTTGTAAGGTCTTCGTCCTGCACGCCTTAAAATCGTCCGACGTGGTAACGCTCTTAAACAACGCCTTAAAGAACCCGAACGGCTTTGGCAAACAGAACATCAAGATTGGCAAAGATGAAATTAACGAGATTGCTAATTTTGCTAACGGTGACGCCCGTAAGGCGTTAAACACACTAGAAATGGCTGTCCTCAATGGTGACAAAAAAGACGGTGTAACTACCATTACACTTGATGGCCTGAAACAACTGATTGGTAACAAGTTTGTGCTGTACGACAAAAATGGCGAAGAACACTACAACATTATCTCAGCTTTGCATAAATCGATGCGTAATAGTGACGTTGACGCCGCCATTTACTGGCTTTCCCGTATGCTAGATGGCGGAGAAGACCCGCTTTACATTGCGAGACGACTGGTGCGGTTTGCCAGTGAAGACGTTGGTTTAGCTGACACGAATGCTTTAAACGTTGCCATTAACGTGTTTCAGGCCTGTCAGTTTCTAGGAATGCCCGAGTGTGACGTCCACCTCGTAGAGGCCGTTACGTACCTCTCACTCGCACCAAAATCAAATGCCCTTTATAAAGCCCGACTGGCGGCCAAGAAAGACGTCCAGGAAACTGCTGATGATCCCGTTCCACTGCAAATCAGAAACGCTCCCACTAAGTTAATGAAAAACTTGGGCTACGGAAAAGGATACGAACTCGCCCATAATTATCAAGATAAGTTAACCACCATGAAAACGATGCCACCTTCAGTTGAGGGCCACGTCTACTACAAACCCACTAGTGAAGGCCATGAGATCCGGTTCAAGGAACGCTTGGAACAAATCAAGAAGTGGCATGAACAACATGATAATAAAAATTAAGCCAAAAAATTGCCAGCCCGATGTTTAATCAGAGCTGACAATTTTAATTTACTGTAATTTTAAGAAAAATCGACGCCACTAATAATTAAATAACGCTCCAAATACAACTAATACCAACATAATCAGTCCGAGAATCCAGAAATTAGCCGCAAACAAACCAATCGTAGCGGCTAATAGAAACATCAACAAAAGACAACCACAAGCGGCACTGCTGATAAACTCAAACAGTAGCCAGACCAGAAACAAAAAAATAAAGATTGATATTGCAACAGTCATTTTTCGCCTTTCTAAGATACGATTAATTCATACACTTTATATTTAAACACAAAAAATGAACCTCTCAAAGTTCCTTTAGAGATTCATAATATTACATATTTTAAAAGTAAACAACGAATAATTCTAACATGCTGTAAGAAGCCTCATTACAATAATTACAATTTGCTATCAAGTAGTTGTTGAAACTGGTCCATGGTATCATCAAACTTCGGTAATTTACCCGTATCCTGGGCATTTTCAACAATCTTAATGACCAAGTCGTTGAATGGAGTCTTGATTCCATACTTCTTGCCCGTCTCGGAGATCACTCCATTGATGTCATCAACCTCAGTCTTTCTGCCCTTCTCCAAATCTTGCAGCATACTGGCCTTTAGATTCTTACTGTTGTTCATCGCGGACTTCAGGTAGGCCAACTGTGCTGGTTCATCATTGGGATGTTCACTAGTAAGTGAACTGAGGTCATGATTTCCCATTTTGGCAAATTTCACACCGTCAGCATGACCGACCTTTAATCCTTCACTTACGATATTTAGCGCACTCTTTAAGCCCACCTCATTGTCAGCAACCTGGCCAAACGTTGCATCACTTGCGGCTGATAACCCACTAAACGATGAGTTAACCAAAAGTTTAGACCATTTGGTTCCAAGCAAGTTATCGGAAATGGCGGTGCCACCAACGTGACTCAACACGTCTTTGACCTTCTTAATGCGGTCCGTGTCCTTTCCGTCAAGTTCACCAATCTGAAACGCCGCATTTTCAAAAGCTGGAAGTGCCGTGGTCAATTCCGACTCCGTGTGGTTAAGTTGGGTCCCACCAAATTCAACCGAACCAGCAACAATGTTTGCGGGATCAATGACCTTTGAAATCGCAATTTCTGGAACCCCGTTTTGAAGCGAAACCAAAGTTCCATTTGGTTTCAACACTTCTTTAACCTTGGAAAGAACTTCATCATTATGAGTCTGCTTGGTTAAAAGTAAGACGAGATCATACTCGTCCGATTTTAATTCATCCGGAGTTTTGGCGGTGACAGGAACGGTAAAATTAGCCGTACCGGTGACCGTAGCACCCTGATCATTTAAATCCTTAACGTGTTGGGGATTGTCGGCAATCAAATCCACGTTGTCTTTGCCGTATGCTTTGGTGAGATATGCACCAATAATGGTCCCAAGTGAACCAGCGCCGTAGACTGCAATTTTCATTATTACCATACTTCTTTCTTTTTTGGAATACATGGGAAGTATGTAGCTGTGAAGTGGGAATGTCAAAAATGTGGGCTTATAAAAAATCATTAATGATATTTTGTGAATTAGATTTTCTAATAAAGCAAACCATAAACAATAAACTAACCAGTACCACAATTGACATCGTCATAACAGCTGAGACAATTTCACTAGCGGGAATCACCTCCTGAATTCCATTATTAGCTGAAGTCGTAAAATTCCATAAAAAGTGCATCAACATCGGCAAAAGAATGGTTCTGGTCCGAAGATAAATCACACCATTAATGATTCCCATTGAGAGCGTGAACAGGACCTGAACCAGCGTTACCCATAATCCTTGATGAAGGGTTTCAATATTAATTAAATGAGTTCCCGAGAACATCAGACTACTAACCACGACCGCTATGAGGCAAAAAAGATGGGGTTTATTTTTTAGAACGGAAAGCAAGATTGACAGTAACATTGTCAAAATGACTCCTCTAAAAAGAAATTCCTCTAAAACGCCTGAGCCTAACGAAATTATCAATGGCTTAATCGTTGCCGTTCTAAAGATATCTACGGAAGACAGTTGCAATACAACTAAGCAAATATAAATTAGTATTATTAAATCAATTATCCACTGCTTTTTAAACGGAAGGTTTGATTTTAAGTAAACTGGTTGTTTTAACCACCAAAAATTCACCAAATAGAAAAATAAAAATAAACCAATGTATGTAACCGCGAATATGATAATTCCCTTATCGGTAAGTTCATAAATTAAGTGAACACATGGAAATGAAATTAAAATAGCAAAGTAAAACACAATTAATTGAAATAAATGATTTTTGGTTAACGACTTAATTGAAAACACATCCTTAAGTATTTAGGTATAAAAAATGAGTGTTGATAGGCACTCATTTTATCTTTTAATTATAAAATAATAAAACATCTTTCAGTGTGAAATTTAGTTAATCATGATTATTAACTAGCTTGTTGTATTTTTTATAAAAGTCCTTCGTATCCGTATACGCCAAACGATACAACTCATAGTAATTGTTATACTCTTCGTGTCTTTCTGGATTGGGTTCAATTTTTTCATTAATTTTGACCCACTTTTGGACTGCTTGAGGTTGAATTTGATTCAATCCAATTCCAGCCAGAATGGCACTTCCGAGGTCGGCTTCACCACCAGAATCGGTTGTCTTGACGGTCTTACCCGTCACGTCCGCAATGATCTGGACCATTTTTTTAGAACTGCTAACGCCACCCACCAAGGTAAAGGAGTCGCCAATGTGATCACTAAATTGTTCAATACTTTGACGAACGGAATAGGCAATGGCCTCTTGAAACGCCTTAAATAACTCATAACGCTTCGTCGTCATTGAAATCCCAAAGATGGTTCCACGAACGTTGGAATCCCAAACCGGACTACGTTCTCCCATAAAGTACGGTAAAACAATCAAGCCATTACTACCAACGGGAACTTGCTCACTCTCTTCGTCCAACATTTTGGTACTGTTATTATTATCAACTTCCTGAGCGAATTCACGGGTGAACCACGCAATTACCGCGCCAGCCGTGTTAGCTCCGGCAAAGTTATAGTAGTATTCCTTCGGCTTGTAAGCGTACGGCCAAATAATCAAATTGTCATCTTTAAGTGGCTTGTCGGTCACAAGTGCCGCATTCATTGACGTACCTAATGCAATCGTCATGTGGCCAGTATCAAGGACACCGGTTCCAACTGTTGCTGGTCCGACGTCAACGCCTGTATTAAAGATTGGTGTCCCCACTTTAACGCCTAATTCCTGCGCCCACTCGTCAGTGACTGTGCCGGCAACATCCGTGCTAGCAATCATTTTCTGTGGCAATTTATTTAAATCAATGCCTAATTTAGTGGCCAGTTCAGGTGACCACTCATCATCATTGATGTTGAAAATCCCCGCTAAATTACCAGCCGCTGAGTAATTAATGCTGATATTTCCAGTCAACTTGTAAATGACGTACGATTCAGGTGGTAAAAACTGATAGGTGTTGCGATACAACTCGGGTTCGTTTTGTTTCAGCCACATAATTTTAGTGTAACCGTAGTACGGGTCAGCCAAGTTGCCAGTGACGTCCATCAGTTCTGATTTACTGACAAGTTTCAGTGCTTCTTCGGTTTCTTTTGTGGCCCGGCGATCCATCCAAATTAACGCGGGACCGAGTGGCTGACCGTTTTTATCAATTGGAACCCCAGAACCACCGTAGAGACCGTCGATGCCAATGCCAATGATGTGGGTACTATCAACTTTTTGGGCTAATTTTTTAATCAAGAACGTCACCGCCTGAAGCCAGTCGTCAGCATTCTCTTGCGCCCACTCTGGATGTGGTGTTTCTAACTGATATAAAGCTTTGTCTTGAGCAATAATTTCACCAGTGGTCGTCATCAAGATGGCTTTGGTGCTTGAGGTGCCGATATCAATTCCTAAAATGTATTGGGTCATGGGAAGTCTCCTTTGAGAAATAAAGTGAGCTGTTTTGATGACTTAAGTTTAGCTTATTGGGTGTAATTTGTTAATGAGTGAACATAAAATAGAATAAAAAAGAGATGTTGAGATAGTCATCTCTTTTCATTATGCTTAAATATCTTTATTCAATAAATAAAAGGTCATTTATTTAATTATTTATGTCCACTTAAAAAATTGATAAAATTAAAAAATAATTATTGGAAGGATGTAAAAACATGTTTACAACTATTATAGCCACCATTGGTGCATTAACAGGAAGTGGGAGTTTAGTATTTAACATATGGGAATCATTGCCCAGACTAACCGTATCAATATTAAAAGATTACAAAAGTCCTGGTATAAACTATCAATCGTTTGTCGTTCAAGACAAATATATAGAATCTTTTGAAAGATTTGAAAATGATGATCAACCAGTCGCTTTATTATCGTTAAAAATAACAAACACCAGCAAACAACCGGTTACCGTAGAATCAATTAATTACAAAAACAAGGTGCTCTCAAAATGGGATCCAATTTCTGAGACAGACTTTAATCTTTTCCAATTAATTCAAATTAGCGATAATAATTCTTATCTTCCCATTAACTTTCCAAATAAGATAAAATTCCCAGTTAGAATAGACGGGTATGACACACTTTTTATACCAATTCGTATTCCATTATGGGGTTATCACTACAACAAAATCTCAGAATTTCCAGTTCAATTAAAGATTATAACTACAAACAAAATAATTTCAAAAAGCTTTAGGATAGAACGTGTTGACCATGCAATTCCTGATTATAAATACTATGAATTTAAAAATAATTATAAATAACTTAATAAACAAAATTATAATTACAAATGTTTAAATTCATAATGACTCAATCCCAGTTGCTTTATCAAATTATTCATTGCATTCTTTTTATCTTTATTGCTATGATAATATAATTTCCATTTGGTTTTTTCGTTTATAAATCCGTTACATTTTAAATATTCAAAATACTCCATATCAACTTTTCCATATGAAGATCCTAATATCGTGACAACATCAAAATACTTGATCCTTTTCATATGTAGATAATCTTGAAATCTTTTATAGTTTTTATCAGTGCTTTTGATAGTTGATGTTAAAAAATTAGGTATTTCATATACTGTTGACACGTTATATTGAATGCCATTTTCTTCTATTATGTCCGACTTCCATAAATCATTTACAATCTTTTGTAGACTTTCCTTATTATCAATATGACCTATTTGAGGGCTTTCGTCATTACAGTTAGTATTTGCCTTTCCATGAACATGAAATATTAAATCATCGCTTATTCCATAAATCTGTGACAAAGTGTCTGTATAATTCAAATTAAGATAAATGCCACTACTTGTAGAATTATCTAATAATGCTTTTGATATATTTTGTTTAAAAAAGTTGCTTCTGCATTCTTCATACAATTTGTTGTTTTTTAATACAGACCAGTCAAAAATTTCTTTTTCCAATAATGATGAGTAACGTTTTCCATCATTATTTGCCCAATCTGGCTGTACATAATTAACCTTATTATTTACATGAACATGATTTAGATTTTCCTCTAGATCACTCCAAAACATTTTATTAAATTTATCTTGAATTGATTTAACTTCCTCATCCTTATTCTTTTCATCATGTTTAATTTTGGCATCAAATTTATAATAAGTTTCATACATTTTGTAATATAAATCTGGGCAATTTTTTAATACAAAGTTCCCAAAACAACTTAAGCTTGTATTTAGATCAGAAGCCATATCGACACCATTTCCAATAAAAAATAATCCAACATTATATTTCACATTATCTTTACTCATATAAAACTCCTTTATGATTAATATCACAAGTACATCACAGCGAGTTAGAATTAAAAAAACCATCAGATTAACCTGATGGCACTACATTATTTATTATAATCCCATCTCAATCGCTAGCTTGTGATTATCATGATGTTCAATCACTAATCTCTCAAAAGCACTCTTGTTCTTAGCCATCTGAAACAATGCATCTTGTTGGGTACTCTGGACAATGTGATTATTTTCAATCTGGTTCAGTGTTCCATATCCCATTCCCAAAGTTTTAGCAAAGTCCCTACTAGACAATCCATAACTTTTCCTGAGTTTTCTAACATCTGTTGGTACCATAAATCCCTTTAATTTACGGTAAGCGTCAAATATCTTATGAATATTTTCGTCTGGATCATTAAAATCAAGCCATTTTTCACCTGATTCATCAACGAGAAAATGTTCGTTAACATTAATGTCTGCGCCTTTAAAAATAACAGTTTTATTTTCGTAGACATCTTGGTATTGACCAGTTTGGTCTGTTTCTGGATTATATAACAATTTCATCATTATTTTCTCCTTCCTACTTATAACGATACTGTATTGGATATTCAGCAATATGAATTGAAATCCAATATACTGAATTCTTCTTCAATTGAAATTTTAAATACAAATCATAATTTAATCTAATTAACCCGAATACCCAAATGTCTCCAGAAATTGGTGGAATGTGGTTATCACTTTCTGGACCACAAACCCAATAAAGATTATTATAAATAAAATTCATGATTCCTACTGAATCCATCTCTAGTTTAATTTGAGTTTCCAAGTTTTTAGAGCGCCTGCTCACCTGCCAAGTTGATCGATTCTTTTTGATCTTCTTTAAAACACCTTTAACTTTACGCTTAGATGCATTATTCATGGTGCTTATCACCATATCTCCCTTGGCTAATATCATTATACCATTTGTTTCTAATCAGAAACAAAACAATAAATTAACCCATAATAAAAACCATTTAGTTAAATTAATTAACTAAATGGTTTACATCGTGCATATAAGCATTAATTACTTATCTTCACAGAGACTTTTTCATAAAAAATACTTTTCTGTTACATCCTACAACTCATACGAATACTTCACATCATCCGCCTGGGCATCCGACTTAATCAACAAGGTCTCAAACAAATCAGTCAAGCCGACAATTTCATTAGTATGAAAAGTAATGGTGTTTTCTTTTTTATCAATCTCAGTATCAAACGCATTCTCGGTAATGCGCCAGTTCTCGTTGGTCCAGTCTTCCTGATTAAAGGCCTGAAAGGCAATGTAGTTATTAATCAACATCTCACCCTGTTTGGATAACCAAGCGAGCACATTCAAGTCAATTCCCTGAAAGCCTTCCCTTAAGTCCGGTTGCAAAATCTTTTCTGGGTCATATGGCTGAAAGACCTCTAAGTCAATATTGTCCTTAATCAAATACTTTTTAGCCCCAATGTAGCCACGTTGAAGCGAAGCAATGGTGGCCTCTTTCATCTTGTCATCCATGGGTTGCTCAAATTGACCGTAGACCTCCATGAAAGTTGAAAGGAACTTCTGCTGGTCACGCTGGACGTGGTCGTAGAATTCGTCCCCGTTGTGATTCATATCAGCCGCTAGTGCTTCCACCGTCGACGGAATGTCATCCCGGTTAAAGTCAACGTTAACCATGTACACCCCAATCGCAGCGTTTGACAAATAATTATCGACGATTACGTCCCTAATTTGTTGCGGAATCGGTCTGACCTTGTTGAAATCAAACTGATTACTGTTATCGTTGACTCCTGTCGCTACCAATCGTTTAAACACTCGCCCGTTATCTGCCTTAATAATATGTTTCATTTTAAATACTCCATTCATTAATTGATTGTGATTATGACTATACAACATCACTCATTTTTACAAAAGTCATTTCACATCAATTTATCGAAAATAAAAGAGACTTCACGACTGAAATCTCGAGTTCATTATTTATTTTTTAGGATGCTCAAGATTTACCAAGAAATCACGGGTCATTTCGTTTGTCCGGTATGGATAACGGCCGTTTCGATCCGTTACCCGGTGAAGTGGCAACACGATCCAGATGGGACTTCTTGAAATGGCAGCCTCCACTTTATCCTGACTAACACCAGAACGGTCTGCCAGATCGGAAACCGTTACTAATTCACCAAATGGAATCTGGGCAATTTCGTTCCAAACCAACCGGTCCTCATCAGAACCGTATCCCATAAAATCAGTTGGTAAATCAAGACTAGTTGATTTACCTCGCAAATAGTTTTTAATTGTCTTACGATACTGCAGGCTGTGCTCACTATTTTTGGCATACTCAAAATGATCATTCGTATAAAAATCAAGCAGTTGAGACACTCCTTGACCTGGACTGCTTACGAAATTCAATCCATGATCGTCAATCGTGAAGAAGACTTTATCCCCGTTAACATGAACGGAATCCCAATACAATCTTTGCATTTTTTTACCTCATCCCACTCTTTCCATATCATCATTTTATCATAAAATGTGATGGTAACCTAACTCCAGGGAAACAATTATCGCCGTCCGCGTGGTATCCTAAGGGTAGAATACGAAAAAGGAGAACGCTTATGACTAAAGAAATGAATGCCGTTGGTTACACAAAATACCTACCAATTGATGACCCCAAGAGTTTATTTGATTTCACCACCGAAGTACCCAAGCCGGAACCACACGACTTGTTAGTAAAAGTAACCGCCGTTTCGGTTAACCCCGTGGACGTTTTCACCCGTGAAGCCCAGAAAGAACCGCTAAAAGAACCGAAAATTATCGGATGGGATGCCGTCGGGACCGTTGAAGCAGTTGGCTCTAAAACTAATCGTTTCAGTGTCGGTGACCGCGTCTTCTACTCTGGCTCACACGTTCGTCCTGGCAGTGACAGTGAGTATCAGGTGGTTGACGAGCGCATCGTTGGCATTGCCCCTAAGAAGTTAGACAATGCTCACGCTGCCGCCATGCCACTCACTAGCCTGACGGCATGGGAGGCCATGTTTGAACAGATGAACATTGATTTTTACGACCGTGACGAACAGAACCACAATAAATCCATCTTAATCATCAACGGCGCTGGTGGAGTTGGTTCAATTGCGACCCAATTGGCCCACCGCGCTAACCTCAAAGTCATTGCCACTGCCGGCAAAGATGAAACGAAACAGTGGGAACTCGATCACGGCGCCGATATCGTTGTTGACTATCACGATGACATCGTTTCAAAGATTCACGACCAAGGTTTCAAATACGTTGACTACATCTTAGATTTACGTAACATTGACGCATACTGGGATGAAATCTGTGAGTTAATTGCCCCATCTGGAACAATCGTATCAATCACTGGCTCTGGCAAGTCACTCGACATGAGTAAGTTAAAGGAAAAACGTGCCCGCTTTGCCTGGGAATACATGTTCACCAAATCTGAATTCCATACTCCTGACATGATTACCCAACATGAAATCCTAGATAAGATTAGTATCATGCTTGATGAGGGTAATTTGGTAAGCACGATGACCAAACAGTTTGGTCCAATCAATGCTGAAAACTTACGAAAAGCTACCAAGTTAGTCGAAAGTAAACAAATGATTGGTAAGGTTGTGGTGGCCAATGATGAAAATGAAAAATAGTAGTGCCACAAAAGAAACCGAAGAACTAAAAAAGAATGGTCAACTCAAAGAGGCACTTGAAGGACAAAAAGACCAGAATCCTAATCACTATTCTGATATTAGTAAGGGAATTAACTGGAATAATCTTTAACATTAAAAAGGATTGAACCTTTCTCAACGGCTCAATCCTTTTTGTATGTCTATTATTCTCTCAACCAATTATAGATTCCTCTGATGATCACGCACCCGACCGTCACAATCCATGCCAATACCGACAGAGCAACCACTGCCATGAAATGTGCCGGCTTTTGGTATCCAACCATCAGCTGATTCTGACCAGCTTTTTCTTTAACCCTTGCTGCCCCAATATCGGAAACGCGATATTGATTACGACTAAGTTTGGTGCCGTTCAATTTAACCGTCGAACTATGGTACAAAATTACCGGAACGGTTCGATAATCATTCTTCGTCTGACTGGTATCAGTGTTCCACTTAACGGTTAAATCACCATTATGGTCCACTTGTTTTTTAAAACCATGATTATTCATGACATCAGCATGGTACTGCGATCCAACCGAATTAAAGTTGGGATTACCAGAATCATTTGGCAAGTAGTCCCCGTTTGACTCAGAAACGTCGCGCAATGGCTTATCAAGGTTGCCACTTATAAAGTCTAAGCGAACCTGTTTCACGCTCAAATTCTTCTTAAACGGACTCTTAGCTGGTGGCAGGTACTTGCGTGGTGTCTCCACGTTTGGAAGGGCGCGAATCATATTACGTTTAATCGGGGAACTCTTCGGGTTATGCCAAACATCAACGCCATACTGAACGTTTGAATATGCAAACCAGAGGGCAACAACCGCCATGACGGATACCACGATTCCCATAAAAATCTTCATGTAGTTATAGCGAATATTACCGTGCGATGCGCTGATTTTTTCGTACCAATCACTATTAATCTGACTGAGTGACATGAAAAAACCCACCATCAACAAAATTGCCGCATACGGAAAGAAACGGTATGGGAACTGGATGAAGTTCTGCATGTAGGTCCACTTCTCACCCATTGCGTTCCAAGGGAGAATCGCCGATGACACTATAAGAAACAAACCACCCACAATCGTGACCACGATGTTAGTCAGATTCTTTTTTTTGGCAATAATCATGTATCCCAACTGAAAGACACAAATCAGTATCAGCACGATTCCAACTTCATTGGGTAAGTTATTATAAAAATTAAAATTAGCCGAATACGTACTCATGTCTTTCATCATAAATGGTGGCATGAGTTCGTTTTTCCCGAAAATGTTCAAGAAGCCAATGAAGTAGTTTCCAGCCAAAATCAACGTTAAGAGCACGTTCAACGCAATCTTACCCAGATACTTCCACTTAGCTCGGGAACGCCAAAGACCAACGACCGCAAACGGGACTAACATAATGACTGTGAACAAAGCACTCAAGATGTGCATCTCAAGTAAAATCGCAACGACTAACGCTAACGTCACGTGGATTTTATTCGGTGAACCATCCATTAAATCAAGAGCCACCATCACCGCAAAGGGCAGAATCGCTGCACCCCAAGCTAGGAACTGGGCATCAGTCTGCCAACCGGTAATGAAGTTCTGTGACAAATAAATAATGGCACCAGCTGTAGCAAAAAAACGATTGACTTTAACCCGGCGAAACAAGCCGTACGAACCCAGTCCAGCGATGACATACAGAACAAAACTTGTCACCAGTTGGAAGCTAAACCAACTCTTAGTCGCTAGCAAAACTACGCCCAAAATAAATGCCATGTAAGGTCCATAGACCGCGTTGACGATTCGCCCAGTCTGATTGAAGCCGTAGTTAGTCATGAAATAGTTGAAGTTGCCAGTCTGAAGCTGTCTTTCAACGTCATAAATGCGATTAAAATGAAAGAGCGAGTCGTTTCCTAGTAGGATACTGTGTGAAAAGTACTGAATTCCAACTAAGAAAAAGGCAGCTAACAAAATTAAAAGAACCGCTAGCGTCGTTTTAGCATATTTATTCTTCTTCATGATTTCCTCTTATAAGTAATTGTGATTAACTTCTTAATTATCATCAATTATACACTAATTAATTGCCACAAAAAAAGACGGTTACCTATCGTACCGCCATTATCTCGCTATTTTTGATCAGAATTCTGTTGACTGGCTTCCTTTTGGAGTTTCTTCTTCTGGTGAATGTAAACTAGCGCCATTACACAGACGATAAACGTCGTAAAGACCACTAGTAATGCCAATAAAATCGTCCAGATCGAGGTTGGCTTGGTTAAAAAGTAAACAACGATAAAGATCACAACCAGTGGCGTTAAACCCCAATTCGCAAAGTTATGCAGATTCTTAATCTTTTTGTTTAATGCTTCCTCTTTACTTTTTGACTCCATTAAAAAGACTCCTTTAGTTTCCCCGTTTTGGTAGCAAAATCGTGATGATCAGTCGTCCACGTGTTAAAGATTACTGAATTTTGAGCCGCTTTAAATAAATTATCCTGTTGTTTCGTTTGAACTATTTTATCATTTTCAATCCGATTAAGCATGTTTGAAACAAATTTACTCACAAAAAAAGCGCTCTGTAACTCCTAGATTCACCCTAGTAATTACAAAACACTTCAATAAACTTTATATAGCACTCTTCAAAAGGTTCTCACTAGAACCACGTTGACTGATTAGTTCCATGATCTGACCGGCAATCATAAATAAAGCGACGTTGTTAGCGTAAAACATGTGGTCGGTAAAGACCCCTTCGATTAGAGTAATGATAATAATCAAGGCTAAGTAAGAGGCCACCGCACTGTCTTTCGACAATAAACGAACGAGTCCAATGGTAATTAAAACCATCAATATTACAAACACAATGTAACCATCCATAAACAGCACCCGTGAAAAACTGGAATCAATGTAAAAGTAATGTAAGACATCACTCACCTTACCGCCGTTTCCGCGCTGCTTGATGTATTGACCAAGCATGCCTGGCATGTACTTTAAATAGGCTTCATGCACCAGAGCCAACCGATTACTAAAAAGCTTATTTAAAGTTAACCAAAGACTATCATTTTTATAAAAAATCATTGATATGATGGTCCAGAAAGCAATCAATAGTGGCGTCAGTTCCGCCAGTATCTTCGTGTATCGATTTCTTAAATTAATGGAAAAACATGAAAGGATGATAACAATCACGATCGCGATGTTAAGCAACAGATCGGTTCTGGAATCAGTAATCAAGTAGATGGCAATCGTTCCAACCGCCATTATTAATGCGCCAATCAGTTTGTTCTTAAACGATATTTTATTAATCAATAAATAACTCGCTAACGCAACGTTCAAGAAAAAGACCGCTGAGGACAATAATAATGGGTAAACAAATCCTAAACTATTGCGAATTAATCCGTTTCGTGGGAATTGCAGGTTTGGCAAAATGCCAAATGCGGAAAATAAAATAACTACCCCAATCACACAGATCGTAACAATTATTTCCGTTTTAATAATTCGTTTAATCGGAACGTCTTTCATACCAACAAGAAACACCATCGTATACAACAAACTTTGGTCTCTAGCAAAATGACCATTTATGAATATGAAAGTAATTAGGACAAAAATTCCCACCAAATAAATCGGCTTTAAGTTATCAAAGAAAAAAATCTTAAAAAACACATAGACAAACGCCAACAGGAGCACCAAATGTAGCACGTGTCCAATGACTGGGTGCATTTTAATGATCATCGTGGTCCCAACTAATGCATCGAGGATTCCGACTACCAGAGCACAAAGATACAAAGAAGATTCATGTTTTTTTAAAAAATAAATTGAATCTTTTATCATTTTTCGGTTACAACTCCATTTACGTAATTCTCATTTAATAATTTCAATTGTTTATTAGCAGAATCGTCATTAGGCACAAAATCCTTATGGTTTTTATACTTAAAGTCGTATTTACATGACCTTAATGTTACTTTACTGCCCACCGTTGCATTACTAATCACTGGTTGCGTAATTATCGTCCCACTGAAGGGATGAATTGGCGGTTGAACGTCCATGCTAACGGGTTTATCAAGCATCGAGACATAGACGGTCTGATTTTTACGTTTACCGTTAACCTTAATCTCATACAAGTAATTATCATCAGATTGATTAATGTTGGTGATCGTACCAGTCTCATCAAAGTTAACTTGATTCGTCCTTTCAATCTCATTCGGGTCCACCGCTCTAGCCTTAACGTACTTAGAGCCAACAAAAAAGATTCCGATGAAGACGATCCCAATACAAACCAGCCATACACCTGTTTTTTTATGATTTGGTTTGATGCCATGGCTATTGCTTGCCTTGTCTTGATAGTAACTATTTCTGATCAAAACATATCCAAGGACTAAAATAACAAACGCTACCAGTAATATTAATAATACAAATAGTTTGCTAGATAGTAGCTCAGAGGCTTTGTATATAACCCATTGCGTATTTGAATATTTGATAATACCACTCCTACTTATAAATGATAATACGATTAATGTATATATTATTTTTAATTAATAGATACGTTAATAATACAGATATTATAGCACAAACCATTGTATCACTTTCATAAGCTTTAGATTAATACCATTTTCACGTCCTGCCAGACAATAAAATAAACAAAAAGTTAATTTCTTGCTAAATATAAAACACAAACCGCCTGAATTGAGTATAATTGTTACATAACTAATACAGAACTGGAGTGAGAGTAGTGAAGCTTTATTCATATTCATTTATTTCCCACAATTTCAATTTTACCAACTACATCTTTATTGGTTTAATCATTGTGATTGCGTTGGTCATCATTGGAACTGGGATCTTCTATTATCGAAATAGAAGTAATCTAAGATTTCGAAGCCTATTCATCCTAGTTACGATGTTAGGGGCACTGATTATCGCGATGCAGACGGGCCGAGTCTTTCAGCAAAAAAACGCTGATAGTCAAACTACTCAGACCGTCCAAATCATGAAAAACATCAGTAAACAGAAAAAAGTTCCGCTAAACCAGATGTATGCTAGTAGCAATAATCTGGTTGATGGGATGACGATTCAAGCGGGAAAAGACGCCTACGTGGTTCACTTCAATACTGACATGACCACCTACACGGTCACCCCAACTAAACTAGTATCTAAACCCAAGCATATCAACAAGGGTGGCTTCACGTGGAGTAGTAGTGACTCTCAATATTGGACCATCTTCTTGAAGTTCCTGATTGGATTCATCATGATTGTCTTACAGATTAACCTTTCTGGTAAAGGTAACCTGGCTCCATCAAATGCCGTCGACCAACTACAAAACTATATTCTTGGTGGAATTATTGGTGGTGTTATTTACAACCAAGACATCACTCCAATTCAATTTGTCATCATTCTGTTAATTTGGTCTGTTATCGTCTTTGCAAGTAAGTTCTTAACCGGAACGAGTAATACGCTGAATAAGTTGATCAACGGAAGTCCGCAGATACTGATTTTAAATGGTGTCGTAAACGTCAACCGTGCACTGCGGAACGGTTTAACTGCTAATCAGCTTGCTTTCAAACTAAGAACTCATGGAGTTAATGACTTCAAGGATGTTAAGAACGCCACCCTTGAAGAAAACGGTCAGTTGACCGTAACGTTAAACGATGAACCTACTATGAACTACCCGATTATTACCGATGGTCAGCTAAACGAAAACGTTGCTAAACGTCGTAACTTAAACGACGATCAAGTTGAACAAATGTGTGAGAAACAGGGATGCACCATTCAGGATGTCTACTTAGGTCAATTTGGATCTAAAGGTGATTTAGACCTCGTGTTGTATCCAAGAAAGAGAAAAAGTTTGAAGAAAACTAAATAGATTGTAAATAAATAAGCCCAATCCATCTGGATTAGGCTTATTTATTACTAAAATTTTATTTAATAAGTTTTAGTTTAGGACTAACATTAATTTCATTATATCCATCATTAAAAACATTCATACCCAAAGCCTTATTTACCTCATCATTAGGAAGACTTAGTTTCACTTGTAATCCTTTATTTGAAATAATTTTATTACTAATAATCATGTTATATGCTTTTTTAAATAAAGATGGTTTCTCTAAAGAGATTTTATCATCTAATGGTTCTACTTTCCTCCAATGATTTATATTAATTTTCTTATTTAAATATAAATTTTGATCTTCATTAATTAAATTCATATCACTAGCCTTGTAAATCATTGCTTGAATAGAAACTTTCCAATATGATTTTAACCTTTTAAAGCTTTCTAAAGAAGTTGACATTAGTGACCTCATAAAAGCATCATCGGGAAGAAGTAAATAACTAGCAAATTCATCTGCTTGTTTTTCAATTTTTTTCAGATCATCAGACGATAAATCTTCAGTATTTTCTACAAAATCATGTAATAATATATGACCTATTTCATGAGCAATATTAAATCTTCTTCTTACACCAGATTCACCATTATCAGTAAGAACAATAAAGGGTCTTCCATCTATCCACTTTGAAACAGCATCCAGCTTTTTATCACTCATATTTGCTTGAGCAATAACTATCCCATTTGCCTCAGCAAGTCTAATAAGGTTAGGAATCGGAATAGTATTATCTATACCCCATTTTTTTCTAAGATTTCTAGCCATCATTTCGATATTAGAATCAGTTAAATCTTCAAAATCCTTCTCACTTTCATTAGGTAAGTTGATATTTGGAAACTGAACGTAAACTGAAAAAACGTCAAAAATAGTTTTTATGAATTCAAGTCTAACACCTTGCATCTGTCTTTTCTTCTTTGTAACTGAACTTTGACTCCTAAAAAATGTTGCATCAAAGTTTAATTGCTGACTATCTCCAGAGAAAAAAGTATTTGGAAAATTTAAAGCCTTAGCTAACTTTAAAATATTTTGTTCCTGGGGGATTGTTTTGCCAGACTCATAATGTGAGATCATTTGTCTCGATATACCAGACTTTTCTGCAAGTGATTTTATAGTAAGACCCCTTGCTTTACGGGCACTACTTAGTTTACAAGGGTTGAATAAATCCCTTTTCTTTCCCATTCTTATTTCCTTCCTTAAGCTTCTCCCCATGGGCAGTAAGTCGTAGATCAATATTATCATTTACCCTTTGATAACTATCGTTATCTATTAAAAGAGGAGAGTTAATAATTGAAAATGTATCAATCCAATTTTTGTCTGTTGGACTAGGAATACCGACATTTACATAATCTAATTCATAATTTGTACCTCCATAGGTTACTATGAGATATGGAAGTACCTCACTAGGAGTTAAATTTTCAATTTCTTGTTGAGTATCAAATAAACTTGTTTGAATACTATTATTTCTTTCTGTATCTCTATAATTTGTGTCTCTAGGAAAACTGCCCTCTGCTCTGGTCTTCGCTATAGAGATTATAGCACCATCTACCTTTATGTACTGATAATAGTATCCATTACTATACATGCTAGTAGGAATATTTTTAATACTACAATAAATCCCAGAACTCTCCAAAGCTTCCCTAACCCCAATTTTAATAAACCCATTGATCAAATGTCCATAAGAATTTCTCATATCGCTTTCTTGTAAAATCGGGTTAGAGCCAATTAATACAGCAAAATATTCATATGCTTTTTTAATTCCAAATGAAAGAACTCCTGGTAACTTTGGATCACATTGAGATTTCAAATAATCTTGTAACAAAACCATTGCATCTTCTCCTTAATTACATAGTATAGTTATTCCTTTATGGTAATAGATTACCATTTTCATAAAAAAATGTAAACACTAAATCAAACAAATTAATATAAATAAAAAAGACATGATATAGGGAACTGAAGCTATAATATTGAACAGATAAATAAAAGCATCTTCGATGATGATTATTGGTAAAATTAATTAAATTCGGAGGTGTTTTAGAAGAACCCTTAAGTGTTAGACACGAAATTGAAATAAAGCAGATTAAAGATGAGCTTAAAGTTGTAAAAAAATATTTAAAGCAGGAAAGGTTGTGGTAAATCAAGCTACTATTTCGATGATTTTAGAGGAGAAATGCCACTCACAAGAATCTGTGAAATCCTTGGGATTTCGCGTGGCACTTATTACTATCATAAAAGGTATTTGAGTGATGCAGGTTTAACTGATTTAGAAGCTGAGATTCAACAAATGTGTCTAAAAACGAAGTTTTTATATGGTTACCGAAAAATTCATGCTTTAGTTAGTCAAAATATCAATTGTAGTGTTAGTAAAGTTCAACGAATTATGTCGAAATATGGTTGGGGTTGTAAGATTAAGCGAAAACGATCTCATCGACCAGGAAATCCTTATAAACAATTTGCTAATTTAGTAAATCGAAACTGGAATTCTTCAGTTCCACAGAGAAAATTAACCACAGACATTACTTATATTCCATGTGGCAGTAAATTTGTTTATTTGTCATCAATTTTAGATGCCTATACTTCAGAGATTGTAGCTTTCAAACTCTCTGAACATCCTGATACTCAGTTAGCACTTGATACGCTGAACCAACTAGATCATATTGAGAGGTCTATTTTACACAGTGATCAAGGATCCACTTATACATCATATGAATATTATCATTTAGCACGTAAAAAAGGCGTCATCAGAAGTATGTCCCACAAAGGAACACCAGCTGATAACGCCATTATCGAATCATTCCACGCCTCACTAAAAACTGAAATGATTTATACCAAGAATAAACCGAAAGGTTTATCTAATGTACGTAAGTACATTACTAATTATATGAGGTTTTGGAATGAGAAACGAATCCTAACTAAATTAGGCAACCAATCTCCCATTGCATATCGGAAATCAGCTGCCTAATAAATAATCGAAAACTGCTTTTATTTATTTGTTTAAAATAATGGTTGCAGTTCCATAGTATGAGCTCCTTTAAGTTAAATTTGTCATATAACTTATTGAATTGATATCAACATTAAATATCGTGTCTTTCAAAAAATTATTAGTATAAATGATTTATTTTCCTATAAAGATTAGGGCAAAATATCCTTAACAAATGGAACTTTCTTAATCACATAAACCACTAATCCACAAACTACATAAGTAAACAATGGCATAACCAAAATATCAATCCAACTATTGAAAGCCGTATGTGTAATGTGCATAAACAGTTTTAAGAAAAATGGATGTAAAATGTAAATACCTAGACTAACTGAAGCCATATTAGCTAACAATCTCTGAACTTTAGGTTTTACAAATATCGTATGCGATTCAACAAAATCTTTAATCCAAAGATATAAACCAATAACATACAAAAATAGCAAAGGACTACCATATTCTTTAAGATTATTAAGCCACTCAGGCAATCCTTTAAAAGTAAACAACGCAATGATAATAGATATAATTAACGCAGCAAAAGCTATCCATTTGGTGATCTTTAGCCACTTTTCTTCGAAGTACCCTACCTTAATCAAATAACCCATAATAAAGAATCCAACATAACTAGTGGAAGTAATTGGTAAAATATAAGGCGATAGGTCAATATGGAATAAATTATTGTTCACGTATAAAATTAAGGAATTAATTAAGAAATCCAATACTACAATATAAAACAAAACATTCTTATGGCTTTTGGCAAGAACTGACAATATTGGAGTGACTAAATAAAGAGCAATGACACAATAAAAGAACCAAAAGGTTCCATTAATATTTCCTGAAAGAAAACTAGCAAAAAAATCACCAATACTAGGATTGTGATGGACAAAGTTAACATCTGGAAGTGGATTTTTTACAACAATATCTACAAGGTAGTAAATAATACTCCAAACAACCAAGGGTACTACTACCCTAAAAAATCTTTTCTTAAAAAATATCCTTGTATCATACTTTTCTCGATACCCAATTAAAGTTGTTCCCGAATTCATTAAAAACAGAAATACTGCAGGTGCAACGATTGCTCTAACAACCGAATCAAAAATTCCTAAAGCACTATTTGTTGAATCCCAAGATGAATGGATGAATAAAACAAACACAATAGCGATGATGTTAATTACATCAATATAAGTTAGCCTTTTTTTCATAATATCTCCTAAGTATGTAATATTGGACACAATTACAATGATATCAGACTTTTAACTAACAAAAAACACTATTTACGCATATTAAAAACGTGGAAGAATGGTTTCTCCACGTTTTTAACTCTATTTAGCTACACTTTTATATTTTAATTGTCTACTAATCACACACTTACAAAGAATCCAAACTATTAATAAAATCCAGCTAAGAAGACTGATCCATAAAGTAATAATTTGTGTAATAGTTTTTTTGTAAACGATATTAATATCGTTTATTCCCCTTCGGACAGGAATGTTAATAGCTTTGTTTTTATCAATTTTAATCGGTAATTCTATATTATTTACATAAGCATGAAATCCAGGATAATAGATATTAGGTATTGTAATACTTTGATAATTCTTTTGAGATTCTAATTTGTAATGGATTTTGTTATATGAAGTGCTCCACTGAATTTGTTGAATTTTTTCAGTGTCTTTATTCAAACTTTTAACAGAATGATCTAATAATGATGATTCAATTGGATTTGTAGTTTTGGGCAAATAATCAAAAACCTGACTATTAGTCATAACCTTAAGTCCATTATCATTTTTGGAAATATAATAACCAACAACACTCGCTGGATTCGTCTTTACGTATTCATTAGAAGCAAAAGAAATACACAAACTAAATAACGTTAAACCACCAACGAAAATGACTTTTTTATTATTATTAAATTTTCTACATAGAATTAACACACATTGGCCTGAAATTAATCCAATCAAAACTGTAACTAGTAGAAGCAACCTATATGGAACTTGTATAAACTTAAGTTCGTTTTGAACAAGTTGCCAAGGAAAAAAATTAGATACCATCAATAGAAAAATTATTGCTTCAAAACTCATATATTTATAAAATATCGATAATCTTTTCCACACAAAGATTGATAAGATTATAATTAGAATTCCAATAATTCCAATTCCAACTCCGAGTCCTGGACCTTGATCAGGCAAAAAATTAAAAATCATATTTTGAATAGGCATAGCATTAGCATACAAAGTTGCAGTTCCTATATTCATTTTCCCTGTAAATTTATAATCTTGAATAAATGGAATCAGAAATACACATGATAAAAGAATCGCAACAATGCCCGAAAGAACAGTAAATAATAATCTTTTAAGTTTGATTTTATTACTATCATGAATAAAAAATAATAAACCTAGACTAAATAAAACCATTATTGAAGCCAAAAAAGTAGACAATACATGAGTTAGCATTATTAATGCCATTCCAATAGATAGAATCCACCACTTGTGATAATCTTTTACCAATAATTCATATAACCCATAAACAACAATTGGCAAGAAAATAAAGACAATACTTTCAGCTAAATCGCCTTGATAAAACATCACATGAATTTTATATTGAAAAAATCCATATACTAGTGCAGAAACCATACCAGCAAATTTTGATTTAGCAATTTTAGCAGAACATAAGTACATAGAAATAAAAATACCAAAATTGACTATCATGAGAAAGATATAATAAGCAAAGTAACCGTTTTTGATAATCACATGAATAATAGCTTCTGGAGTAACCATGAAAATTGGATAAAATAAATTCTGCGGGTATCCAATTTTTCCAAAAGTCTTAGTCATAATATCTGGGAATATACCAAAAAAATTCCCTGATTTTAAGTTTAAATAACTTTCCTGTAAACGTGAAACATGGAAAGGCCCATCAACATTTGTTATTATGCCTGCGCCATGGAAATATGGCAATACAATTAAAACACTAAGTAGTGCAAATAATAAAATTATAAATAGGTTTGAATGTTTCTTGACGATGTTTTTACATTTTGTGATAACAGCACCTCATGGTCAATAAATATTAAATACATATATAATCATATCAGAACTTTTAAAAAATAAGAAATTTAATTTTACATACAAAAAGAGCGTGATGATTTTATCTCCACGCTCTTTTACGTATTATTCTATTTAAGTACTCTAAATCGCTTGCTATCATCCATGAAATCTTTTTCGCTAGCTGGAGTGTTGATTGAACCGAAGTTCATCTCAGCCCGTAACTGCCAATGATCCGGAATATCAAAGGTTGAAGCCACTTGAGCATTAATCAATGGATCATAGTGTTGAATGTTAACACCTAAGCCATTTTCTTCAAGACCGGTCCAAACCGCGAACTGCGCGTTTCCTTGTCCTTCTTCAGACCAGTTGTACATCTCGTATTGATAAGTCTTAAATTGACCCTGCAATTCTTTAACCTTGTCCATATCAGTAAAGAATAAGATTGATGCGTAGGCATCCCTAAAAGTTGAGATTTTTGCCTTGGTGCGAAGGAAGCCATCTGCTGGCACCTTTTCTCTAAGGGCATCTTCAACGATATCCCATAACTTATCGTGATTCTCGTTGAAAAGTACCACAGCTCGAACCGTCTGACCGTTGAAGGCACTTGGTGTGTATTTGATTAATTCCTTGATATAAGTATATAGATCGTCCTGTGAGAAAGGTACATCCTTACCCAAGTCATAGATAGTTCGTCGATTCTTCTCAAGATCTAAGAATTGTTTCTTTAATTCCATGTTCCAAAACTTCTTTCGTCAAATTTGATTCTTGGTCTTTCCCGTTGTCATTGCTTCGTGGAAATTATCATAGCTAACCTTGATCATGTCGACCGTGGCTGGCTTAGTCAGATAACCCATGTGCGGAGTAATAATAACATTTGGATAACGCTTCATCAATTCTAACACGTCTTTGTTTGGAAGATCATCTAATGAGTTGAACTCGTTACCGTCAATCTGATTCTCATCAATAATCACGTCAGCAGCGTAGCCACCAATATTACTACCAGACAATGCAATTGTAACGGCCTTAGTATCAACCAACTCACCACGCGCAGTGTTGACTAAAATAGCGTTCCGTTTCATCTTGGCTAATTCTGGAGCTCCAATCATTTCATCATTTTCACCCGGTACATAAGGAACGTGAAGTGAAACAATGTCAGACTTCTTTAACAACTCATCTTCATCAACGAAGGTTACATCGGGATTGTCATTTGGATGACGTTGATAGCCAAGCACGTTGGCACCAAGATTGTGATACAACTTAGCCTCAGCACTCCCCATGTGACCAACTCCGATAATTCCGACGGTTGCATCATGAATTTCATTACTGAAATACGTTGGCAGAACCCGAAAGTCAGCGTTATTTGTATTTACCGTTGCCTGCGCAACGTGTCTGAATAAGTCCATTCCCATCGTAAGTGCTAATTCGGCAACGGAATATGGTGAATAACTAGGAACGTTAGCAACCATGATTCCGTCCGCCTCAGCAGCATCTAGATCAATGTTGTTGTAACCAACAAAACGGGTAAACAGATACTTAATTCCCATATCCTTGACCTTATCCAAGACATCTTTATCAGCAACACAGGAACCGTCAATCAGGATGGCATCCGTGCCCATTGCCTCGTCAACCGTATCAATCTTTAATGGTCTTTCAACCAAATTTAAATCAAAGTCATATGAATTTAAATCCACAAAGTATTCTTTTTCAAATGGCCTTACGTCATAAGCAGTAATCTTTGCCATTATATCTCTCCTTAGTTTAATGGATGAAGTGGTTTTCCGGTCTCAATCACCTTTTGAAAGTTCTCAAAACTGATGCGAACCATATCCTTATTGGCTTCCTCGGTAAATGAACCCATGTGTGGCGTGACGATCACATTGGGATAGTTCTTCATGAGCTTCTTGTCTTCAGCATTAGGAACATCATCCAAACTATTGAATTCTTTACCCATAATCTGACCTTCATCTAGTAGGACATCGGTTCCATAACCACCAATTTCAAAGTTTTCAACGGCGTCAGCAACGGCGTTGTTATCAACCACGCCGCCCCGAGCTGTATTGACCAGGATGGCATCGTTCTTCATCTGATTGAGTTCGGTCTTGCCAATTAACTTCTCCGTACCAGAAGTGAGTGGAACGTGAATGGAAACAATATCCGATTTTGTAAGTAACTCATTCATGTCAACAAACTTAACGGAATGATTATCGGGATCAGCATGACGTTGATAAGCTAAGACGTCCGCTCCAACCGCATCATACATCTGGGCTTCAGCCGTTCCAATCCTGCCAGCACCGATGATTCCAACCGTTGAATCGTGAATCTCACGACTAAAGTACAGTGGTAAGATACGAAAATCAGCATCATGCGTGTTGGCGGTTGCTTGAGCAACATGTCTAAAAAGCGTCATTCCAAGGGTAAACGCCAATCCTGCTACCGAATGTGGTGAATAGTCGGGCACGTTAGCAACTTTAATGCCCTTTTCAGTCGCCCGCTTAATGTCAATATTATTAACTCCAACCGAACGAGTAAACAAGTACTCAACGCCATAATCGGCTAAGTGGTCAACGATTGTACCATCAGCGTCGCACATCCCATCAATCAAAACCCCGTTTGATCCCTGAGCCTGACTTACATTGGCCATCGTTAACTTTTCATTGACAAACTTTAAGTCGAATTCTGTTTGATTATAATCTTCAAAGTATTGCTTCTGCATTTCATTAGCATGGTATATTGTTATTTTAAACATTAAACTATCTCCTTATCTTAACAACCCAATTATGAATTAAATCGTGGTTAAAATGCAATTCTTTTCTCTTATTAAATGCTAAAATGTTCATAACCAATCAGAGGAGAATAGTATGGCAAACAAATTTAATAATTTTCACAAAACTCAAGTTAAACGAATCGTTGTAATGGCAGTGGTGATGATCATCTTGGTCATCGCTGGTATCTACGCAATTTTAACGAAATAAAAAGGCGACTTTTAAAAGTCGTCTTTTTTCACGCAGATTTTTATTGAGCCGTGTATCCACCATCGACCACTAACTCACTACCAGTCGTGAATTCAGATTCATCAGAAGCCAAGTAAACTGCTGCATATGCGATGTCTTCTGGCTTACCTAGATGTCCCATTGGAGTTTTGGTTCTTTGTGACATGGCTTTCGCAAAGTCTGGTTTAACCATTGGAGTTTGAATATATCCAGGATGAACAGAATTAATCCGAATACCATAATCTTTCAACGCACAATCAAGTGCCGCTGATTTGGACATCATACGAACTGCACCTTTAGAAGCATTGTAAGCGCCTAGGTTAGGATCACCAACTAATCCTTCAATCGACGACATGTTCACAATTGAAGCACCAACACCTTTATTCTTCATTTGTTTGATGCCTTCACGTATCCCATAAAAGACTCCGTCTAGATCGATGCTTAGAACTTTATGCCACTCTTCGGTTGTAGTATCTTCAATGGACTTACCAAGGGCAATTCCAGCGTTATTAATTAGGGTCGTTACTTGTCCGAAATCTTTTTTGGTTTCTTCAAAGATTTCTGGCCAACGGTCTGGATCAGAAACATCCTGTTTCATGAATTTTACAGTTCCAGGATACTTTTTATCAATCGATTCAACTGCTTCGCGTCCACGATCTTCATTACGTCCAGTAATCGTTACTTTAGCTCCTTCTTTAGCGAACATTTCAGCAATAGCATAGCCAATTCCTAGTGTTCCACCAGTAATGATTGCAACTTTGTTCTTTAATCTGTCTGTCATATTTATCCCTCCATTACTTAGTCATTTACCGACTTAACTGTATCATGAACCCTTATAAACGCACACAAAAAGGCTCATGACTTTCATCATGAGCCTTCCGCGCTAAAACTAATTTAGTACCAGTTATTACTTTCCCAATGCTTCTTAGCATTTTGCCATGAACCATAACGATCATGAACGTAGTTGTCAGCAGTACGTTCTTGATTCTCCTTCGAGTAATCCCCGTGAAGGTAAGTCTTAGTCAATTGATACTTGCCATACACTCGTGGATTAGTTGGATTCTCAGCATGATACTCACCACGTGATTCATGATAAGCAATCCAATTCTTAGCTGTCATCTCTGACGGACTTAATTTCGATACTGAACTTTCTGATTTTATAACTTTGACAGGTTTGTTGGCGTGTGGTGCTTTTCGAAATTTGACTAGCTTATTAACGGTGGTGTAGCGCGATGAATCAGCATTAACATTAGCGCGTGAACTATTTGCGACTGCTATGCCCGTGGTAAAAATAGCCGTAACACTAACTGCTGTAAGAATAATATGTTTCCACTCCATTTTGTTCCTCCTCTCAACAGTCAATACATTAAGGGGAAAAAATTTCAATAATATTAGTAAAATATTACACGGATGTTAAAAAACATTGCAGAAATGGGAATTTAGTATTATTAATTTTCGCAAGTCATTTTACTATCTTGTATTCATAAATGAAGTGTCATTGAGCTTCCCCAAATCGAGAATGGGCTCCCTTACGTCCTTTCCTTCAATGCTTTCTGGGGAGATTTTCAAAATGTGACTTTTCAAGATTGTCTTGGCAAATTCACATGGAGTAATTAATTTTTCGTTTGTTAAATGATACATCCCATATGGTAAATCACTTTGGATTACAAACAACATAAACTCCGCCAATCTTCGGGTATCGGTTACCTGCATTGGTTGGTTATTAGTCTTAGTCTCACCACTTTTTAGTAATTCGTCCACCAATTTACTTCCATTTTTATCATATAGATTAGCCGTTCGAATCGTATAATATTTTGTACTAATTTCCTCAATGGCCCGTTCTGCCATGCGTTTCTGCTTACCATACTCACTTATTGAATTGGGAATGTCCGTTATCTCATGCGATTTAGAATTATCATTTCCGTCAAACACCCGATTCGTACTGATATGGACTAGCGTTGCATTCACATCTCTAGCAGCTAACGCCACATACTCGGTGCCAAGAAAGTTCACGTTCTTGTTGATGGTTTTACCCGGCTCCCTTTCGGCGTTAACAACGTCAGTGTATCCAACGCAATCAAAAACAACTTCTGGTTGATGGACCTGAAAATAATCCATTACTTGTTTCTGCTTAGTTACATCAACTTCTTTTGAAGAAGGTGCCTCAAATTCAATTTGTTTCTCATTTAGTAGATTTGTTAACGTTTGACCTAACTGACCAGTTGAACCTAGTACCAATACTTTCATCATAAAATCACTCCCATAAAAAATAACGACGTGATGATCATTAGCTAATAATATTAACTAATAGATTAACACGTCGTTTCTTAATTATCTTTCTTTTATCTTTTTAATAGTAATATTAATAATATTAGGTCTTAAAATCAGTAACATAATGCTATAAATGATTATACCAAGTAAAACTTCAATAATTAAGTGGCTCCACGAGATATGAAGATATAGATTAAGACCGAATACGATAGCAAACATTAAAACTCCTGCAGTTAGATACTTCCAAAAGTCTCTGAATAAGTTTTTAAAACTAATTTCATCCTTAATTGCATATAATTGTACAGCAGTGACACTTGCTTCTGACAGAACTGTTGCAATAGTAGTTCCAATTGCTCCCCATAATAAAATTAAAGGAACGTTGGCAACAATGTTAATAACAGCTCCAATAATAACTGAATAATTGTAGGCCTTGTTTTGGTTGGTAGGAACCAGGTATTGAACTCCAATTGCATTACTCCAGGCAATCATAACCACTACAATAGATTCAATCATCATAAGTGGAATGACTTCTAAGAATCTTTTAGATAAGAATAATGGAACAAATGTTGGTGCAACAGCCGCAATTCCAAATGCAATTGGAATGGATAGCGCCGTAACAAACTCAAAGCTTTGATAAAGATAACCTTTAACCTTCTCATGTTTTCCATGCATAAAGGCATTTGCCACATGGGGAAGCATGACTGTTCCCGTTGCAGTGACAACGGCTAACGATAATTTAACAATCTTATCAGATTGATCAAAGTAACCAGCCGCAGTAACAGAAGTCATTGCTCCCAGCATCGTTTTATTAACCACTAAGTAAATTTGAGTGGCAATCTCAGGAATAAAAAGAACCATTGACGGCCAAAAATGCCTAAACCAGTGGAAATTTTGCCAATCTACTTTCCCTAAATATCCCTTTAAGCTTGGAAATAAAGTCAAATTCCCAATCAACAATGACATCGACAAAATAAATATGTATAGCCATAAGTCATTGTAGGATTTAACAAAAGAAAAAATACTAATAAGAGTTATTATCTTTACAACAAAGTTTCTTAGAACCGTAACTCTAAAATTCTCCACACCCTGGAAAAACCAAGAAATATCAAAAGCTGCCGCAAGCAATGAGAAAGATTGCGCAATATAATAACTATGATAACGATGAACGAGAGCTAAAAAAATAAAAAAGGCGATGTAAGCAATACCAATTGTTACTATTCGCATAAAGAATATTTCATAAAAAGTATTGGTTAGTTTTTGCTTATTGTTTCGCACATACGCAATCTGCCGATTACCGTAAAGTGCGACCCCAACACTTCCAAAAATAATGAAGTATTGGATATTAGCATTAGTATATGAATTAATTCCCACACCCTGTGGGCCTAAAATACGTGCCAAATAAGGTGTGGTTAACAAAGGAACTATTAATATAAATAGTTGATAGGAAGCATTATATAAATAGTTCTTAATTACTTTACCCAAATTTATTCACCAAATTCGTTTTTAACTAGTCTCAAAGCTGACATGATGGTTTGATCCATGTTGTAGTAACGATACTGACCTAAACGGCCACCAAAGACAACGTTTGGCGCATCCTTTTCAGCTAATTCTACGTAATTCTTGTACAAAGAACGATTCTTTTTATCATCGATTGGGTAGTATGGTTCATCCCCACGATGCCACGTCTTAGGATACTCATGAGTGATGACGGTCTTGTGTTTGTTACCCTTACCAAACTCAAAGTGCTTGTGTTCAATGACTCTGGTATATGGAGTTTCAGCATCAGTATAATTTACAACCGCATTTCCTTGATAATTGTCAACATCTTTCACTTCAGTATCAAACTTCAAACTCCGGTACTCCAGAGCTCCCAATTGATATTCAAAGAATTGATCAATCATTCCGGTAAAGATAATGCGCTTATCGGACTTTAGATATTCGTCCTTTTTATCAAAGAAGTCAGTGTTAGTTTTAACATCGATTAAGTCGCTAGCAAGCATTTTTTCGATAATTTGAGTGTATCCACCAATTGGAATTCCCTGGTATGGATCACTAAAGTAGTTGTTATCATAAATGAATCGCACTGGGATTCTTCTAATAATGAAAGCTGGAAGATCAGTGGCTTTTCTGCCCCACTGTTTCTCAGTGTAGCCCTTCACCAATTTTTCGTACAAGTCAGGACCCACTAGTGAGATAGCCTGTTCTTCCAGGTTAGTTGGCTTATCCGGAATATGGGCACTCCGCTTTTGTTCCTCAATCTTAGCCTTAGCTTCTGCCGGCGTTCTAACACCCCATAGTTTGTTAAAGGTGTTCATGTTAAATGGCATGTTATAGATTTCGCCGTGGTAATTGGCAATGGGACTGTTAACGTAGTTGTTAAAGTCAGCAAATTGATGGACATAATCCCAGATGTCTTTCATTTTGGTATGAAAAATATGAGCTCCATATTCGTGAACTTGGATGCCCTCTACTTCTTTGGTATAGATATTGCCACCAACGTGATCACGTTTTTCGATCACCTCAACGTGATTTCCGCGTTTAGCAGCTTCGTATGCAAAGGTTGATCCAAATAATCCAGAACCAACAACTAAATAGTCCAATAACCTTCATCCTTCCTTATAACAAATTATTCACGGCAATTGACACAAACCATAATAAAAACAAACAACAATAATCATGATAACACAGTAAATATATCTCTTTCATTTCTATTTTATATGACAAACTTATATGACAAATTAACATGTTACATTAAAACAAAAAACATATCTAAGATACATAACTATTATTTTACTTAACACTTTCAATTGATGGATTAAAGAATAAACCTGCAAAAAATCCTTTAATAAGAATCCAAACTTTTTTTAATTTATGATCTGTTTTAGTAAATAAAATCTCAAAAGACACACAAATACGATCAATAAAATACTTAATTACTTTTTTAAATCCAGCTTTTTTACACATAAAGCATCGATTTCGTGTTTCATAATAGTATCTCCCAATTCTTTTATAATCATCCGTAATTATATTAGCGCCATTATTAGTTTTGGTATGATGAACAACTTGACTGTCCATTACAAAATAAGAGGGATACTTTTGAGAAACTCTCTGTGAAAATTCTGCATCATCTCCCCAAATGAAGAATTCTTTAATTGGAAGACCACAATTCTCAAGCGCCCTATTACTTACAAGCATAGAAACAAATGATGCTGCTTTTAGTTCAACAATGTCATCTTCAACTTTGCCATTCCAAACTCCATTTACAGTTGGAACATTCATTAACGCTGGCGATCCATCAGTCCAGACCACATCACTTGCCAAAAATCCAATATCATCGCTCAATAAATCAGTAGTGTTCATTAACTTCCCTAAAGACGAAGACTCAGGATAAGTATCATCATCCATTATCCAATAATAATCGTATGGACCAGATTTATGAGCATACTTTAAACCAGCATTAAACCCACCAGCACCACCAACGTTTTTCTCTAAATTTTTTACATGAAGATTTGATTTGGTTTGTTCTAACTGCTTTAAATAATTACTAGTACCATCATTACTATCATTATTAATAACATAAACATCAGTTACCGGATAATCCTGTTCATAAATCTTTTCCAATGAACCCCTTAGCAAGTCGAGTCTGTTATAAGTAACAAGAACTAAAGCTACTTTCTTATCCATATAATTCTCCTATTTAATAATTTCATTTACATCATTTACAAATCTATTAGAATATTCATTATCATACAAAAAACTAATAGAATTCTTTATTTCTTGCCCATTAAAGTGAACATCATCATCAATAAATTTTTTCAAATATTTTTGAAGCTTTTCATAATCTCCAATATCGTATAAATATCCATTCTTACCTTGTTTAATCATATCATTAGGTCCCGTAGGACAATCTGTTGATATACATGGGATTCCAAAACTTAATGCTTCAGCAAGAACCATAGGAAATCCTTCGTAGTTAGAATTTAGTAATAATACATTGGCTCGATTGATTTTACTCCATGGATCACTTGACCAACCCTTAAAAATAACTTTATTTTTTAAAGATTTACTACTATCAACAAACTTCTCTAGCTTTTCCATATCATTACCACTGCCATATACATCTAGTTCCCAATTGCCAGACGTTTTACTTAAAAGATTGATAAGAGGAAATAAATTCTTTTGATTTTTAGCTTCTAATCTCCCAATATATATGAACTTACATACTTTAGAGTCAGGGACAATGGTCTTTTTTTCTTTTTTAACTGGATTGTAAATTATCTGTATACTTGTTGGATTAACTCCAGCATGGATCATTTCATCTCTTATTCCAGATGAAATAACAAGATGATCATCTGCCATTTTAATCATCCATACCCGTTCTTTTAAACCGTTTTGAATTAAAGCAGTATGAATCCACGAAATAACTTTATACTTTTTTCTAAAAATAATTTTAACGTATTTTGCAAATAAAATTTGAACCGGATTAGTAATTATAAGTGCATCGCCATCATATGTAATAAGAAAATGCAAATATCTCATCAGACACAAAAACTTTGAGGACATATTTGTATAATTAGTCTTCAATCCTTTCAATTTATTTTCAAGATCATGAAATTCGAATCGATTATAGCCAAATAATGAAAGATCTAAGCTCTTAGTGATTAAATTATCATGCATAACATGGTCAATAACCGTTTCTACTCCACCTCTCCCAGATAAAGCGACGACGATTGTTACTTTATTTTTCAAATCAACACACCTCTAGTTAGAAAAGCCTTGTAAAGCTTTAATAAATCTATTTTCATAGTTTTGGGGGTAAGCAAAATCAACTGATTTCTTAATAGTTTCAGGATTAAAAGTTACATTATTGTCAATGATACTATTCAAATCTTGAATCATTGTTCCGTAATCACCTACAGGATATAGAAAACCATTTTTACCATTTATAATCATATCATTTGGTCCTGTTTTACAGTCAGACGAAACACAAGGTATGCCGAAACTCAACGCTTCAGCAATAACCATCGGAAATCCTTCAAAATTAGAATTAAGTAATAGTGCATTGGCATACTTAATTTTTGTCCAGGGATCATTAGTCCAACCTTTAAATGAAATTCTACGTCTTAAATTTGCGTCATTGTTAACATAATCTTCTAATTGGTCTTTTTGTGGACCATCACCGTATATATCAAAAGTCCAATTTCCAGATAATTTATTCATATGTTTAACTAACGGAAGAAGGTTTTTTTGGCTTTCGGTTTCTAAACGACCAACGTATATAAATTTACAAACATTTGGATTAGGAAAAATAGTCCTATTTTTTTCAGACACAGGATTATATATAATCTGAATATTTTTAGGATCTACACCATTTTTAATCAATTCATTTTTAATTCCAGATGAAATCACTAAATGATAATCTGCCATAGCAACTCGCTTGACATTACTTTGAACAGATTTATTTCCTAACGAAAAATGCATCCAAGAAATTATTTTAAAATGCTTATTTAATATTTTTCTAATATAATAAGCAATCATTATCATGGTCTGATTGGTAATTATTAAAGCATCACCACTGAAGTTAATTAAAAAAGATATATATCTAATCGTACATAAGAATTTATTATTTAACTTAGTTTTGCTGATCTTATTAAATCCAGCAGAATCAATAAACTTTTTATATCGAACATTATCAAAAAGAAAAAGGTTTAAATTAAAAGAATCATTTATTTTTTTATCATTGCCGATAAATGACAAAACAGTTTCGGTACCACCATGCCCACTTAAAAAAGAGGCTGCAATAGTAATGTTCTTTTTCATTTTAAATCTCACTTTCTTAATTTTTTACTTCATTAACGGCTTTCCCATTAATTTTGGTTCTTTTTTTGTCTCCGTTTAAAAACCAAGTATACTCCACATCGAAATGTCCGATATCAAGAACCTGTTTGTTTAAGGTTTTAGTCAGGTCATACGAAAGAATGGTCGCCGTTGGTCCCAGTGCAACTAGGACTAAGTCTGGATTTTCTTTTATGATGAGGTCTTTCGACTGCGTCAAGATGTCATCATACTGTTCAAAAGCATTATGACTTGGACATTCCACCCTCAGAACCTTACTGGCACTTTCTAACAAATCGTTTCCCTGGCCAAAGTGAGTTTGGTTTCCCTCAATTACTAACACCTTTTTATTTGCGACATATTTCTTAAATTCATTAAAAACGTGCTTAGCAATGTTCTTATCTTTTAAGTCCATGTACGGACGCGTCACACTGGTATTATAGTAAGTCTTATTTCGATCTAAATCTTTGAGCCATTCTGAGCCATACTTCCCCATTTCACGTTCCCAGTACATGTCAGCGTTCATGATACTTGGATCTCTAAATGCTTGAGGAAGACCAATTCCATGACCATTAAGATTCGAGTGCAGCACTTCCAAAAGTCGTTTGCTTAATTCTTTTGAATCGCGTTCAAACGATTTCTGACCCGTCATGTTAATCCATTTAAACTCGCCATCACCAAATCGGCTAAGGGAAATATGATACCTAGTAATCGCATCGATGGTTTGTTCAATGGACTTAACTTTCAAAGCTTGAAATTGTTTCTTATATTTAATTTGATAGATTGGGATGTAAAGAGCGTCGTTAAACGCCTTATACATAAAAGATTTTAAGTTCAAATCTATTTCTCACTTTCGTTTTGAATACAACTTAATGTAAGTCTTGGGCATCATGAAAGCCAAAATAATTGCAACAACATACTTCTTGCTCAATTCCTTTAAAGCGGACGAACTAATTAAAGGTCGCAAGATCAAACGCTGCGATTGAGCGTCCCAATTCGGATTATTCAAGATGTTGCGGTGAACGTAAAACAAGTCAATCCGCGCCTTGAAGCTTCTGAAGTATTTCGCTAATTCTGGGTGGTTTGCGATTAATTTATCGACCTTATCAATGTACTCATTACACTTATCAAGTAATTGAGGATCATATGTATTCGTAGTAGATCCCTCGTGCTTGTTCAATAAATACATTGGTTGATTAATGTAGCCAATCTGTTCCCGATTAATCGACAACAGGTACTGAAGTACAAACAAACTGTCTTCAAAAAAGTTCTTGTTGCTCATCTTAATCTGATTTTTATCAATAATGGCTTTAACAAAAATCTTATTCCAAAGGCCGACGTCCATTTCTTGGTTCTTAGTCAGGTAATCCCCAAGCAGCTGAGCATCACTAGTAGCATCCTCCATTACCGAATGATCCTCAACCTCGACCCGACCATTCGGAAATTTCTTCTCGATTCCCGCAATTACTAGTTGCCTATCTTGAATCTTCTCACCCATCGCTTGAATGTATCCGGGTAAATATTCATCATCATCATCAGAAAACATGATGTATTTCCCGGCAGCATGACTAAGCCCCTTGTTTCTGGCCTCAGCTTGATACTGATGGTCAGTATAAAAAAGATGGATGCTCTTGTGATGGAGCATCCGTGACTTGATAATATTTACAGTGTCGTCGGAGGATCCATCATCAATAACTAAAAGCTCAAAGCTAAAATCGGTTTTCTGATTGAAAATCGAATCAATGGCGTTTCCAATTGATTTTTCCGAATTAAAACTGGGCATGATGATACTAATGTCATAGTCAGTCATTAATGGACTCCTCTTTCTAGTAATGCGTTTCGTCTTTTCCGACGTTACTGGAGAACTTTCGTTTTACAAAGCCCCACGCCTTTTTAACTAAATGACGATCGCCGATTTGAATCCAGTTGCATTCGATATATTTAACGTGATTTTTATTAATCCAAACGTCCATCAAAACTTCGGATAAATAACCGAAGACCCGCGCTTCTTGAACCGAATAATTGGAAATGTCAATTCGTTTTTCGACGTTAAACAGAATGTTAAAGAGCCATTTACAATAGTCGTCAAAGTAATTTGTTTTCATGATGAACATGTTAAACATGTGGGCTGAACGACTGTGCATGACCTGGTCAAAACTGGCTAAGTAATCGGGATCGATTTCTGAAATGACCTGACGAGTCTCCTCTAACGGCTCTTTGTAGTGAGAGTGCACATAATGCGAATAAATGGTTTCAACGACATAGTACCGTTTTCGTGGCAACACGACTGGAGCCTTTTCTAGCATCCTTTCGGCCTGCTCCTTAGTTAGCACCTTATCAAGCGAACGATCAAGGTGTTTGCTGAAAAGACGACGATAGTGGACTAGTCCAATCGCGTCAACGTCATGTAAGTTCTTCCATGCCCAGTAAACGGCAGTTAATTCATTGTAATTGGGATTTTTGGCCGAGATGTTGTCACCTTGATTATCCAGTTGAAAACCCTTTTGGCCCTTGTAATTTTTGTCAGCACCAACCAAAACTGGTCGGTACAAATCTTGATCTTTTGGCATCGGTGCATCTTTATGGGACGCCACCAAAATTGCAATTTTCATCCTTCAACCTCTTTAATAAGCAGCGTTTGGAACCACCATAATCTGAACCGTCTTGCATATGATCTTCAGGTCAAACCAGAAACCACTGTTCATAATGTAGACGATGTCCAAATAAACCATGTCATCAAAACCGACGTTATTTCTCCCCGTCACCTGCCACAAACCAGTACAGCCAGGTTTGACTAACAGTCTCTGGCGGTCATAGTCCGTGTATTCGGCGACTTCTTTTGGAAGCGGTGGACGTGGCCCAACCAGTGACATTTCACCAATCAAGACGTTCACTAACTGAGGCAGTTCGTCTAAACTATACTTTCGAATGAAACGTCCGACTTTGGTAACTCGGGGGTCATCCTTCATCTTAAACATGGCCCCGTCAACTTCATTAAATTTTTTAAGTTCAGCTAATTTTTTGTCAGCGTTAGGGATCATCGACCGAAACTTATACATGTTGAAGACGTCCCCATTACAACCAACTCGTTTTTGCGTGTAAAAAACCTTACCATGAGACCCATCACACTTGATTAAAATGCTAAGCACTAAGAATAAGGGACTTAGTAAGATAAGCCCAATTAGACTGGCAGTGATGTCAAATATTCTTTTACACGTAAAGTAGACTGGGCGATTCTGGACTTTTTTGGGATCAAGCCAGATCGTCTTTCTCTTTAGGTTCTCTTCCATTCATCATGACTCCCTCATACTTAGTTCTAATTACCCTTTACGCTAAAATGTTCTCCTCATAAACTTAGGAGAACATCTCGTTGCTATTTAAATCTAGTGATAAGCTGCGGTTCCAGTCTTAGCGGCAGGCAACCCTAAATTCTTCCGAATGAAGTTGGTGGTCTGTTGCAGTTGACTTTCCGTTGGCACCTGCATTGCTGAGTTCTCAATCATCTGGTTTTCACCCTGAAGATGATTATCAACAAAGTCACCGTGTTCACGGTAACTAGTAGCAAGTTTCGTCAAATCACTTGAGTCCAAATCAGTCTGACTGGACTTGGCAATTGAACTAATGAAGTCATTATTCATGAGATGTGATACCGAACCACCCTTAGCTGCAATTGCTTGGAGAACCTGACGTTGCCGCATTGTTCTTCCATAGTCACCAGCTGGGTCAGAATATCTCATTCTTGAATAAGAAAGTGCTTCTTTTCCGTCCATCTTAGTTGGTTGACCCTTCTTGAAGTTATAGCCTTCATAACTAAAGGACAACGTTGGTGTGATAGTCACTCCACCTACTTGGTCAACGATTTCCTTTAAGCCACCCATATTAATTAAGACATAGAAATCAATTGGAACGTTTAACAGTTTTTCAACGGTCTTAATGGCGGTCCCAGCACTTCCATAAGTATATGCAGCATTAATCTTAGATGGTGAATACTGTGGGTATCCGGGAATATTAACGGCAGTATCACGTGGGATACTTGTAAGCGTCATTTTCTTGGTCTCTGGATTAAGGGTGGCAACCATTAAAGTATCGGTTCGACCTTTATAATCACGATCAAGAGCACCCGTATCAGTCCCAAGTAATAGGATTGAAATTGGTTTTTTATGATTTAACAGCGCGTCAGTATCTCGTTGTTTCTTGATTCCTGCACTCTTATAAGCTTTGTTAATTTCATTTGATGCAGATTTATACTTGTAAGCACCATATCCTAAAAACGCTAAAACAATCGCTACGATCACGATCACAACTAGAATAATGATGTTACGAGTCTTATGAGATTTCTTCTCCATGTGACGGCTTCTCATACTATTTCTCCTTAGAATAAAATCGATTTTGAATTAATCATAGTGTAATAATATCATAAGCTGCTAACGATGAAAACTTTATAAGGCAATAAGTTACCTTTTGTTACCATTATTTAAACTACATTATGTTAAAATTTGGGCGAAAAAGGACTGAGGTGAACTAAGTTGGCGACATACTTTAATAAAATGACACGCAACGGCTACAAACAGATTCAAGATGAAATCAAAAAGCTGCAAAAAAATCGTCCGGGAAAAATCCAAGCCTTACACGATGCCGCTGCTCTGGGTGACCGTTCTGAAAACGCGGAATACAGTACCTCTAAAAGAGAGCTCCATCGATTAGAAAGTCGCTTGCGTTATTTTAGAAAACAGGAACAATATGCCGAGATTGTTAGAAAACCTGATAATGACCGAATCGGCATTGGTAGCGAGGTCAAAGTGCAATTTTTAGAAGACGGTGATTTAGATTCCTTCCTTATTGTGGGGAAACAAGAAGCTGAATTCTCTAAATTAGATGAAAACAAAATTTTTTACGATTCTCCGCTTGGAAAATCATTACTAGGTCATCATCTTAATGAAACAATTTCAGTAAAAGCCCCTGAAGTAAACTATAAATTAAAAATCTTGCAAATCGGCACCAGTCAAGGGAAATAGTTTGACCAACGTTGACCAAACCCGGTAGATATGAGCTAATTACTATGCATTCGATTCAAAACTGGTATAATTAGAATTGGAACTTGAGATATGTTCCTATTGTTTATCTTATGTAGTTATAAACTCACCAAGTGGTGAAAATAGGAAAGAGGGAAATTGCACATGGCAGACAATTTTGGAAATGATCCATTCGGAAACGGAATGGACGATTTATTTAATAGTCTAATGAATGGAGGAATGGGTCAAAACCCTAATGCTCGTTACGTTGTTAACGGTCACGAACTTACTCCTGAAGAAGTTGAAGCAATGAGAAAATCAGGTCAAATCCCTGGTCGTCGTGGTAGAAACGGCGGAGGCAACAACGCCAAGCAACAAAAGAAAGCTGAAAGTTACTTGGACAAAGTTGGTCGAAACCTAACTGATGAAGCTAAACAAGGTTTACTTGACCCAGTTATCGGACGTGACAAAGAAATCCAAGAAACCGCTGAAATTTTGAGTCGTCGTATCAAAAATAACCCAATTTTAGTTGGTGACGCTGGTGTTGGTAAGACTGCCATCGTTGAAGGTTTAGCTCAAAAGATCGTTAAGGGTGATGTCCCTGGCGCAATCAAAGACAAGCAAATCATTTCAATCGATTTATCTTCTCTTGAAGCCGGTACTCAATACCGTGGCTCATACGAAGAAAATATTCAAAAATTAATCAAAGAAGTTGAAGAACGTAAAAACGTTATCCTATTCTTTGATGAAATTCATCAAATCGTTGGCGCCGGTGCTTCTGGTGACGAATCTGGAAGTAAAGGTTTAGCTGACATGATTAAACCAGCTTTGAGTCGTGGTGAAATCTCAGTTATTGGTGCCACTACTCAAGACGAATACAGAAACACCATTATGAAAGACTCTGCACTTGCACGTCGTTTCAATGACGTTACTGTTGACGCTCCAAGTAAAGCTACTACCCTTGAAATCTTGAAGGGCATCAAGAAGGCTTACGAAGACCATCACCAAGTTACCTTACCTGACGATGTTTTAAAAGCTGCCGTTGACTACTCAGTTCAATACATCCCTCAACGTTCATTACCTGATAAAGCCATTGACTTGATCGATATGACCGCTGCTCACTTAGCCGCAAAGCATCCTGTTACTGACAAGGTTACCCTTGAAAGTGAATTAAAGGACGCTAAGAAGGAAAAAGAAGACGCAGCTAAAGCTGAAAAGTACGAAGATGCAGCTAAAGCAAAGACTAAGATCGAAGATATCGAAAAGAAACTTAAGAGTGACGACACTAACACTGACCGTCCTGTTGCAAAGGTATCAGACATTGCTGACTCAGTTGAAAGATTAACTGGTATTCCAGTTTCACAAATGAGTGCTAACGACCTTGAAAGATTGAAAGGCATGGACACTCGTCTTAAAGGCCGTGTCATTGGCCAAGACCAAGCTGTTGACCTAGTTGTTAACGCTATCCGTAGAAACCGTGCCGGTTTTGACGAAGGTAACCGTCCAATTGGTTCATTCTTATTCGTTGGACCTACTGGTGTTGGTAAAACTGAATTAGTTAAGCAATTGGCTAAAGACATGTTCAACGATGAAAACTCAATCATCAGACTTGATATGTCAGAATACCAAGATGTAACTGCTGTATCCAAGATGATTGGTACTTCAGCTGGTTACGTTGGTTACGGTGACAATGGTAATACCCTTACTGAACAAGTAAGAAGAAACCCATACTCAATCGTATTGCTTGATGAAATTGAAAAGGCTAACCCACAAGTAATTACCCTATTACTTCAAGTTATGGACGATGGTCGTTTAACTGATGGTCAAGGTAACGTAGTTGACTTTAAGAACACCGTTATCATTGCTACTTCAAACGCCGGATTCGGAAACGATTCAATGAGCAAGAACAACAAGAAGGACATGTCAATTATGGACCGTTTGGCTCCATACTTCAGACCTGAATTCTTGAACCGATTCAATGCCATTGTTGAGTTCTCACACTTGACTAAGGAAGACTTGAGCAAGATTGTTGACCTGATGATCGGTAACTTAAACGACACCTTAGCTCAAAAAGACATGGAACTTTACGTAACTCCAGATGCTAAGAAATGGTTGATGGACCAAGGTTACGATGAAGCCATGGGTGCTCGTCCATTACGTCGAGTAATCGAACAACAATTAAGAGATAAGATTGCGATGTACTACTTGGATCACCAAGATGTTAAACATCTTAAGGCTGATCTTAGAAAAGACACCATCGAAATCACTAAGAATACTGACAAGACTAAACTTGCTAGTGGTGACTAATTAAGTTAGTTATATTTTTAAAAACATCTACCAATTCTGGTAGATGTTTTTTTGTGCCCAAAATCTTTTTCTTAAGATTTGCTGAAACCCGTATACAGTGCGGTCTTTGCGTGCTAGACTGGCTATTATACAAACTAATAATTAGGGATCCAATAATATGAATAATAAAACAACAAAACGTCGGTTTATTACCGGCTTCACCGGCTTACGGGCACTTGCCGTTATCTGTGTCATCTTATATCACCTGTCACCTAGCGTATTTACCGGAGGATACCTAGGGGTTCCGGTGTTTTTGACGTTGTCAGGATATTTGGTTACCGATCATCTGATTACCGAGTACCATGAAACGAACCATTTCCGCTACGGCTACTTTTGGTCAAAACGATTAAAGCGGCTGTATCCCACCCTCATTACGATGTTATTTGCGACCGCTGCATACATAACATTGTTTCAACGTAATCTACTCGCGAATCTATGGCAGAGCGTCGTATCTAACTTAGCTTACGTATATAACTGGTGGGAAATCATGAATGGTCAATCATACTTCCAGAACTTTGCTGGAAGTGCCTCCCCATTTACTCACCTTTGGACCCTTGCAATTGAAGGACAATTCTACCTAATTTGGCCCCTCATTGCCTACTTCTTACTTAAAAAATTCCACGGAAACAAACACCCCATCTTCTACACTGCCATTTTATTATCAGTTCTTTCAGTCCTTTTAATGGCCGTTCTGTATCATCCCGGTAGTGATCCTAGTCGAGTTTACTACGGGACTGACACCCGAATGTTCTCAATTCTTTTTGGCGCCGCCCTCGCCGTCTTCTGGCCGAGTACCCAGAAACGCGATAATGACAACCAAAAGTCATTTCTACTGGACGTCTTTGGTCTAATCGGAATGGTAGGAATGGGTTGGATCATCGTTACCACTGGCTCACAATCACCGTTTTTGTATCGTGGTGGCATGGCACTGTTCTCGATCTTTACCATAATGGCCATGATGGCGGTTGTTCATCCTAATAGTCACTGGAACCGCATCCTAACCAACAAGTTATTTGATTGGATTGGTTCTAGAAGTTATGAAATCTATGTTTATCAGTTCCCTGTTTTTGTTTTCTTTGCCGACAAATTTAAAGATGTAGCTGATCATCAATGGTTGTACGCTCTTATCGAAATTGCGATTATCATCATTATCTCAGAATTATCGTACCGCTTCATTGAGGTTCCGCTCGCTAAATACGATTACCATCGGGTCCCTGAGTTTTTCAAGACTCTCTTCAACGTTTACAAGATGAGTCTTAACCAGATTAAAGATTGGCTGACCTCGTGCTTTAAACATCACATGGTCCTAAAGATCCTAGCAATTATTGTATTAACCATTGGCACGGTTGGTATCTTCCAATCAACCACGGTTAATCCGAAGGCCGCCAATCACACGCAACTGGCCAACCGAATTCAAAAGAATTCTAAGGCGCAAGATAAGCACAACGAAAAACTAGCCAAAGAAATCAAATCCGGTAAAAAATCAAAGAACACGAAAGTCAATAAGAAGCTGGAAAAAGACGGCCTAACCAAGCAACAACTCCAAGAAGCTCAGAACCTCTCTGGAAGTGCCATTGGTGACTCAGTCATGCTATCTGGACGCGATAATCTGCAAAAGATCTTTCCAAAACTGTACATTGATGCTGCCACCTCGCGTCACCCTCAAGATGGAGTTGCCATCATGAAGAGTATGCAACAACAAGGTTTGTTGGGTAAAAACGTCATTATCGGCCTTGGAACTAACGGTGCCATTAGTGATGAGACAATGAAACAGTATATGGAAATTGCGGGAAAGAACCGGCACGTCTTCTGGATTAACACCTACGTTCCGACCCAGCCATGGCAGAACCAGGTTAATTCGTTTCTAAAGAAGGCTCAAAAGAAGTATAAGAACCTGTATGTGATCGACTGGTATGATTATGCTAAGTCACATCCACAGTACCTCTATCAAGACCAGACGCACCCTAACGTGCAAGGAACGCCAAAGTATGCTTCCTTCATCGCTCAAAACGTTTTGAAGCACGCCGAAAAATAATTAATAAACCAACCCCTAAACGGTTGGCTTATTTTTTTCGAAAGAATAGACGTGGCTAAGATTTTCTTATAAGATATAGCTATAACATTTGGAGGAGTCTTTTATCATCGTAGAATTCATTAAAGAACATCGCATGGACATTTTAAAATACCTTGGCATTGTCATCGCCGTCCTCTTCTTTTACATCCTATTCATGGATTATTGGCCAGAAATTAAAATGATGTTCAATCCAGCTACCCGCGGCACGGCGATTCAAGAAATCCGTGACCACGGTCTAATTGATGCTGTCTTATTGATCTTCTTGTTGTACATCTTGACCATGATTCCAGGGGCACCAGTCGCAGTTGTCGGCGTTATCACTGGGATTTGTTTTGGAAAATGGCTTGGCATTATCATCAACGTGATTGGACTTTCAGCCGGAAACTTTGGGACGACTAAGATTGTTTCATCATTTAAAGGGATTGCTAGAAAATACGAGAACAATAAGTATGCCAAACACTTTAAACACTTAAAGCATCCCCTCCTCGGTCTGATTATCGGATATTCGATCCCCTTTATCCCAACGTTTCTAGTCAGTTTTCAGGCCAATCAGGATAAGAAACGGTTTCCAGACAAGAAAGTGAAGATTGCGACGATTCTAGGAAGCATTCCCATCTCAATCATCTATTCGCTTGGTGGTGACACGATTTTGCAGGGGAGTTTCAAGAAACTGATGGTGTTAATCGGTATCATCGTCGTTTTTGCCCTCATTGTGTTCTTTTTAATTAAACGACTGGTAACCGATAAACTCTAATCGAGGAACCCGTTTCCAATTGTTTTTAAAAATGGTAATATAGTAGAGTATAGTAACAATTTATTAATGGAGGTTTTACCATGGCTAAGCATGACAAAAAAGATCAAATTAAAAACTTGCTTGACTTGGAATCCGATAACGGTCCAGTTTTAACAATCACTGTACCCTTGGATCCTAAGGAAGACAATACTCGTAGAGACAACACCCAAATCAACAGTTTGGTTGACACTGCTAAAAAAGCATTTCAAAAACAATACAAACCAGAACTTTGGAACGCCTATGATTTTCAAATTAAGAACTACCTAAAGACTTTACAACCTAAGGCAACCATTGCTAAGGGGATCATCATGTACGTAACTAACGATTCCATCGAAGTTGCTCAATTGAACTACGCTCCACAAACAGCATTCTCATTCTCAGACAAATTGCAAATCTTACCAATCGTAAGACAATACCAATTCGTTCCTGACTTTGACATGTTGTTCTTACAACGTGACGACTTCAAAGTATTTCACGTTAACGACTTGAGCGTTGTTGATGATGACACCGATACCCCAGATCCATTTGACTCAGACAAGACTGAGACTGAGACCCAAGATGATCCTAGAAAGAACGGAGCTAAGTGGGATACTCACGAATACTACGAATTGGTTGACAAATATGTTCAAAAACATGTTTCAAACAAGGACCACAATCCATTAGTAGTTGTTGCAAACGCTGAAGACGAAGGCCGTTTCAACCGTGCTACTCACAACCCATACGTGGTTGAAGACAAACACGTTGAAATGGATGCCGCCGTTAAAAATGCTGGCGAAAACGTTCAAGAAGTTGCTCAAACCATCCATGATAACTTCGTTTCAGATGGTGAGAAATCAATGAAAGACGTCTATGACAAAGCCGACGGTGCTAAGAAGACCACTGATGACTACGATGAAATCTTGAAGGCTGCCATTGACGACCGAATTGCTAACCTAATCATCCAACAGGATGCTTACGTTCAAAGCAAGGATAACGGTGAGGACGTTGAAGTTAACGCCGAAGGTTCACGTCCATCTAATGAATTAAACTCATTAGCATTGACAGTTCTTGGCCTTGATGGTGATGTTACTGTATTGCCTGCTGACGATATGCCAACTGACAAGAAAGTTGCAGCTATTTTAAGATGGTAATTTTAAAAAAGAGCTTGGTAACCAAGCTCTTTTTTTATGCGCAAATTTAATATATTTTTAGCGTATGTATATTAAGGGAATTTAAATATGTCAATAGATAAACAGCTAAATAGGGAATTACCTCAAGCCTTAATAATCACAAACTATCAAAATAGTAAAACAAAACAGATTAATGAGTATAAAAAATTACTCAAAAAAACACTTAATATAAAAGAAATAACAAAAATTAATCTCCATTTTTACAAATCAATAACCAATGAAAAAAAACGCACTTAAATTATCAGTTTTTAACGTCCATAATCATTTAACTGACAAATTAGTCTTAACTTTGCCACAATTTAATTTATGTGTACCTGAAATGAAAAATATCAATAAACAAGCCGAAATCCTAATTAAAGAAAAAACTATCTACGGTTTAAAGGATCAGGCAGGTTTAGAACGAATTTTGGGCCAAATTAATCAATATTTATTTAATAAAGACCTTCATCCTACCATTATTGATAAGGCAACTTATATTTGGCATTCCCTAGCAAGCTACCAATTTTTTACGAATGGTAACAAAAGAACAGCCATGTTAGCTGCTCTCACCTTTCTTAGTAATGATTATTATACATTTGATATATATGATGACATGGCTCTCTATACGATTTCCGTTGCAATTGCTCAAAAAAGCATGTCACAAGCTGAGTTAAAAGAGTATGTTACCTTTCATTGTTATTTAGACTTAGATTTAATGCAATCTACACTTGGCGTTTGACAAAACTAAATTTATAAAATAGCATGTATTGAAAGCATAGATAGTGGTTTAAGAAAGGAGAAATTAATATGAATATAACCGATAAAGAGCTGAACCAATTATTCGATAAATTAATGGATCCCAAAAACCGTAAAAGAATTAATGAAGAAGCTAATAAGAAAGTAACAGATAACCTTAAGGTAATAAAAGCACTCAAGATGCTTTCTAAGATATAATTAACCACACAAAAAGGCCTTGAACTCCACAGTTCAAGGCCTTTATTTTTACTTCTTTTCAAAGAAATCGTTCGCGATATCCTGATAAGCATTAATCGTATCGAGATAACTCGATAGTGTCGTGTACTCGTTAATCTGATGCGACGTATTATTCTTGTCAGGCCCTAACAAGATGACTGCCATCTTATCGTTTTCCTGAACGTAAACACTCGCATCAGTTGCACCGTTATTGACAATTAACTCGGGCTTGCGATTCTGATAGTCCTTTTTAGTAACCTCGTAAGCATCCTGGACGAACTGATTGTCCTTATCGGTTTCAATTGGATAAAAGTTGTGAACCAACTTAAATTCAAGGTGATATGGCGTCTCATCGTTCACTTTATCAACGACTGTTTGAATCAATTCAATCACGTTGTCGTTATTAAATGAAGGAGTCGGACGGACGTTTCCAAGCAAACTAGCCGAACCAGGAATGATGTTAACTTGTTCTCCACCGTTAATGACGGTGATACTGTGTTGGACTTTGCCAAGCACTGGATCAACTGGTAAATCGTTGAAGAAATCCGGCTCAACTTGAATGTATTTAACCAAACCCGTAATAGCGTTCAACCCCAAATCAGGAGTCGAACTATGCGCTGGTTTCCCGGTACTCATAATCTGATAGTTCAAACTACCGGAGTGCGCGTAGGTGACGTCCCCGTCGGATGGTTCACCCACAATCATAGCGTCCACATCGTCAATGTACTCTGGTTCAATCTTATAAGCACCAGGGGCACCGAATTCTTCCCCGGAAGTCGCAATCAAACGAATCTTGCCGTCAGGAACCTCGCCCTTATCAGCTAGTTCACAGAGGGCAATTACCTCGGCTGCCAGTCCACTCTTCATGTCAGCGGCACCACGACCGTAGATCTTGTCACCCACGATTTCACCCTTAAAGGGATCGTGTTTCCAATTTTCCGGATGAGCAACTGCCACCGTGTCTTGATGTCCCTCTAAAGCCAGCACCTTGCCGGATTCACCAGTTCCAAGTTCAGCAATCAGGTTGGCACGACCGTCGCCAAACGGAAAAATCTTACTGTCAATGCCGTGCTTTTTCAGCAACTTTGACAAGTACTCTGAGATCTCAATTTCATTACCATTGACAGACTTAATCTGAATTAGATCCTGTAAAATTTTGATTTTCTCTGCTTTTTCCATTCTTAAACACCCTTCTTTAAATTCTTATTTATTAACCGCGATCGGCGTGGTTAGCAAACTTGGCCCAGACGTCACCAACAACTTGAATAATCAAAACCATGATGACAACCAGGATTGTTGCGACTAAGGTTGTGTCGTTTGCGAAGCGGTTGTACCCGTATGAGATGGCCATGTTACCAAGACCACCAGCACCAATGGCACCGGCCATTGCGGTTAAACCAACTAAACTAATCAAAGTTACGGTTGATACTCGAATCAACTCTGAACGCGCTTCACTGAGGTACACACCGAAAATCAAGTCCCAGTTCGTGGCCCCTAGTGATTCCGCTGATTCAATGATGCCATGATCGACACTCTCCAGGGCGACTTGGACCTGCCGCGCATAAAACGGAAAGACCCCGACTGATAGAGGTACTAAAGCGGCCGTCGTCCCGATTTGGGTTCCAACAATCTTCTGCGTCACTGGGGCAATGAAGGCCAGCAAGATGATAAAGGGAACGGCTCGGAATAGCGAAACAACTTTGTCGATAATCCAGAACAGTGGATGACATGGCATAATCCCGTTATCCGCAAAAATCACTAAACAAACTCCAAAGATGATTCCTGCAATCCCACCAAAGATTGCGGACCAAAACGTCATGTAAATTGTCTGATTAACGGCTGTGATCCAGCCTTCTTCACCATTTAATCCCTGTGAAACCACGTTGGGAAAATGAGTTGCAAACCAAGCTCCCATTATTCTGCCTCCTTCAATTCAGTGACCTTGATGTCTTGACCATTAAGGTATTTAACCGCTGCTTCTTGATCCTCTTGACTTCCAAGTAAATCAACAATCAACGTTCCAACGACCTGCTCACCCAATTTTTCAATATTACTGTAGATGATACTTGCCGAAATATGGAACTTCTCGTACAGGCTAACGATGATTGGATCGCTAATGTCATCTGATAGATACGTCAACTGAACTAGATTTCGCTTGTTAACGTCAATGTTCATCGACTTCAAGATTTCAAGTGCGTTGAAACTGTTTCCAACAATCTTTCTGGTAGTTGGATTCTTCGAATCAACGAAGATATCAAGTAGATTACCAACATCAACCACTTTTCCTTGACTCATGATGGCAACTTCCTGACAAATCCGTTTGATGGCTTCCATTTCATGGGTGATCAGAATAATCGTTAAGCCATATTTCTCGTTCAATTCTTTCAGTAAATCCAAGATTTGATCGGTATTTTTAGGGTCAAGCGCTGAAGTGGCTTCATCAGAAATGAGGATTTTAGGGTCATTAGCAAGGGCTCTGGCGATCGCAACTCGTTGCTGTTGACCACCAGAGAGCTGGGATGGATAGGCTTTTAAGTAATCACCCAAACCAACAATGTCGAGCATCTTCTTGGCTTTCGCTTCACGTTCCTTTTCCTTTAGACCACTGTGTTTTAATCCGAACTCAACGTTGCGTTGGACATTTTGTTCTTCTAGCAGATTAAAATGCTGAAAAATCATTCCAATTTGGCGCCGTTCGTCACGCAACTCTTTCGTATTAATTGAAGAAACTTGGTCGCCTTCTTTTTTATAGAAGGTTTTCCCAAACACATCGACTTCCCCGTCGGTTGGTTTTTGTAGCAGGTTAATGGTTCGAACTAACGTCGATTTACCGGCACCGGAGTAGCCAGCAATTCCAAAAATTTCACCTTTGGGAATTTTCAACGATACGTCTGAAACGGCGTGAATCACATTCTTTTTTTGTTTGAACGTAACTGAGACGTCCTTGAATTGCACAATATTATTACTCATTAGTTCCTCCTAAAATTTACGATTCCAAGCAGGAATTTCGGTGTTTCCATAATACTTCTTGACCAGTTGCTCGGTCTTCTTGGTCTGGAATGATTTTACAACGTCTTTGTAGTTCTTGTTATTCTTCTGGTCCTTGTTAGCAGCAATCAAATTGATCCACTGTTTCGAATCATTGTTGAGTGGTTCGGTAAAGATCGTTTCCTTATCACCTAAGTGAGCGGGAACGGCGTAGGTGTTATTAATAACAGCACCGTCCACACTGTTTAGTACTCGTGGGGTTTGTGATGCGTCCACTTCTTTGAAATTCAAGTGCTTCGGATTGCTCTGAATAGCGTTTAATCCTAAAAAGCCCTTCTGGTTTTTCAAAGTGATAAGTCCCGCGTTCTTAAGGAGGTAAAGCGAACGACTCTCATTGGAAGTATCGTTTGGAACGGCAATCGTCCCACCATCCGGAATGTCCTTAACGTTCTTGTACTTCTTTGAATAAAGTCTGATAGGAGCGATATAGGTGTTACCAACGGAAACAATGTCAGAATGATTTTGCTTATTCCAGTTATCTAAGAAGGCATAATGTTGAAATGAGTTCAAATCAATCTCGTGTTGAGTCAAAGCCTTGTTCGGTTGCGTGTAATCAGTGAAGTGGGTGAACTTAATGTTAACCCCATACTTCTTCTTAGCAGTCTCAGCGACTGACTTCCAAATCTCATCGTCTGATTTAGAGCCGCTCATTAGACCGACGTTAACGGTCTTTTTACTTTCAGCAGAGTGTCTGGCAAAACTAAACCAACCTAACCCAACGATCACAACCACAATGATAATTCCAATAATCCACTTAGTACTTCTCCTCATGATGTCCACTTCCTAATTTTTATTTGATTGCTTAATTCATTAAATTAAATAAAAAAAGCATCCGCCCTTTAATTAAAAAGGACGAATGCTTTCGTGTTACCACCTTAGTTTACAGTTACCCTTTCAAGTAACTGCCTCAAAGACTACTCTAGTCGACGTCTGAACTAGAAGAGCCTTGCGATGATATCGGTAGCAACCCCGTCGCTGGTTCGAAATTCTTGCCAGTAAATGATTAAAAGTCCATATTCCCCGAATTCATCTCATCCCTTCACACCGACCAGAGACTCTCTTAGAAAATTCAACGGGTACTCAGCTTTTCCATCTCGTTTATTTAATTTGTTGTAAGTATACTAATCCGTCGACCAATATCTGTCAACAAAAATTTTAATTATTTTTTAAAACTAGCTAGTGAACCCATTGGGTCCCAAGGTTCAAGCATCTTAGGGGCCTGTTTTTGTTCCTCAAGTTGCTTGTCAGACATGTACTTCTTGTTGATAACGGTCTGGTAAACAAATTCGTTGAACCAGTCGTCACTCATGACAAAGTAACCTTTTTCACCGACCTTTTCACCCCAGCTGTTTTCAACCTTCCACTTGGTTGGTTGATCATTGACTAGGTCAACGCCGGTAATCACCATGGCGTGGGTCATCATGCTTTCCTTGTAGTCAAGTCTTGCACCCTTACTCATCTTCAGGTCAGTGCTGAACAAAGCATCCTTGTGGTACAAGTGCGTATCCATGATGCCCTTTTTACGATCAGAATCTTGGACAACGTCACAGCCGAACCAAACCGCTTCACCGTTCTTTAATTGCTTAATAGCTAAGTCTTTCAATTCATCAATCTTCAGGTTTAAATGCTTAACCTGTCTGCCACCAACCACGTTGCCTAACATTTCAATCGTGTAGGTTTGGTCAAAGGGCTTGTCACCAGTTGGTGAGTTAATCAATGAAACGTAGTCTTCCAGGTTGATGTTGACGTACTTATCAAAGAATTCTTTCGGAGTCAGGTCCTTATCAATGTGGTACTTATTGTCAGTATCACGGTATTCAAAATCAAAGCGCTTCGTTGGGCGACCCAGCGAGTATGCCAAAATGCGGTAAACATCGTTTAGCATCTCACTCTTAGTTGATTCAAGCTTTTCTTCGGTCGCACCGTCCTTCACCATTTTACGCAATTCTTCCGCATCCCGACGTAATTTCAGGTTTAAAGTCTGATTCAATTCATCAGAGCGATTACTATTGTAAGTTTCAACCATGGTTGAACTTGGAACAACTCCGTACTTTTCAATGATGGCGCACAACATGTCCCATTGCCCCCCGTCTTGTTGTGGGGTTTCCATTAAGAAGTCGATCTTGCGTGAACCTAATGGTTGATCAGCGGTTTTAATCACGTTTTCTAAGAAATAGTTTGATTTTTCAAACTTATCCCAGAAGTTAACGTAGTTTTGTGATAATTCAAATTTTGGTGAAACCTTGTAGTTTTCGGCAATCTTAAAACGCATGGTGTTAAGTGCTGAAAACATCCAGCACCTTCCACTTTGCTTCTGATCAGCAACGTGTTGTTCGGGAACTTCGACCGAGAAAACTCGTTTCATTTTTTCATCAGCCTTGTAATCAGCAGCACTGTTGTTAATCCCATTATGAGAAACGGCCCGTTCTAAGACCAGACTGTCGTCTTTGTCTTCATAACTTTTTTCATACCATTCCAGGTCTTGCGGATTAATTGCTTTCTTATCCAAAATGATCACTCCTTAATATTTTTCTTGTCAGTATTGTATCACTTGTCCTCTCGTTTGAGACACTTTTAACTTGACCAATCCTAATCAAATCTCAATTTCAATCGTTAATCAAAAACTTGCATAACTAAACCCCATCACAAAGGGATTCTCATCCGATAAAAGTTACATAATCAAAGATTTGTATCATTTTCATTATTTAGCTCCCATTACCCATGTCACAAGTTTTGTAACGTCAAGTAAAAACGTTGATATAACGTCACTTGCTTTAAAAATTTATTAAGATTCTTAAGAAAAATATAAAAAACGTATTTACTTTTGTGAAACACGCGCGTATATTCGACAAAAAGCAAAACAGCAAACATGGAGGTGTTTCATTTGAACCATAAGAAGATATTTTCAGTAGCATTCATTGGTGCCGCTTTAGCGCTGATGCTTACTGGTTGTTCTTCTGGAAGTAGTAAATCGGGGAGTAAGGACATGGCAGTCAACTCCAGCGATATTATTTCTACGATGGACTCAAGTATGGTAACGGATAGTATTGGAGCGCAAAACCTAAACAACACGATGGAAGGTCTTTATCGCTACAATAACCGCAAGATTGAACCTGGCATTGCGACCAAAGTCGTTACCCCAACCAAAGGTGGAACTCAGTATAATTTCGATCTGAGAGACGCCAAATGGTCAAATGGAGACCCCGTGACCGCGTATGACTTTGTCTACGCATGGAGAAGAATCGTTGATCCAAAGACGGCTTCTCAATACTCCTACATTTTTGAGGGAGTTAAAAACGCTGACAAGATTACCAACGGGAAGGCTTCACCAAAGACCTTAGGAGTTAAGGCCATCGGTCCCCATAAGTTACAAGTTAACCTGTCGCAACCAATTCCTTACTTCAATTCTCTCTTAACTGGTGCGTCATACTTGCCACTCAACCAAAAAGTGGTTGAAAAGGCTGGAAGTCAGTATGGATTAAACAGTAAGGACATGGTATTCGATGGACCATTCAAGTTAGATAAATGGCAGGTTGGAAACACCGCCTGGACTGAGAGCAAGAATAACTCGTACTGGAACCAAAAGAACATTAGATTGAACGCCGTTAAATACTACGTTGTTAAAGATCCCAATACCGGACTTAACTTGTACTCTAGTCACGTAATTGACCAGTACAACGGCCTAACTGGTGATTCAGCTAACCAACTGAAAAACGAAAAAGACTTCTCAACGAAACCAACTTCAAGTACTTTCTACATTGAGATGAACGAGAAGAAGGATCCGTTCTTCAAGAACACCAAGATTAGACAGGCCATTGGGCATTCAATCAATCGGCAACTCCTCTCTAACCAAGTGTTAGGTAAGACTGCTACACCGGATTCAAGTGTCGTTCCAGCTAAGATGAGTTGGAACAAACAAACGGGAGTCGACTTTAAAGACGAAAGTCAAAGTAAACAGGATGCAAATTATAACGACTACAATCCTAAGTTAGCTAAAAAGCTTTGGACTGAGGGTCTAAAGGAGACCGGAAAGAAAAATCTCAACTTAACCTTATTAGGTGACGATACCGATTCTTCCTTAAAACAATCCGAATTCTTGCAGGCTGAACTCCAGAAATTGCCTGGACTAAAAGTGACCCTTTCAAACGTGCCATTTAAGAACCGACTTCAACGTTCTTCTAGTGGGGACTTCGACATGGTTGTCTCAGCTTGGAACGCCGACTTCCCAGATCCAGTAACCTTCTTGAACCTCTTTGAAACTGGTGGTGCTATGAATGACGGTCACTGGTCCAACAAAGAGTTTGACCAACAGATCAAACAAGCATCTGATAAAAACGCCGGCAACTATCAAGCCCGTTGGCAGAACCTCCTGAACGCTCAGACCATCTTGACTAAGCAAGAGGGAGTCGTTCCACTTTACCAGCAAAACACCGCTGCTCTTACCAGAAGCGACGTTCACAATTACAACCTGTCACCAAACGGGAATTTCAATCTCGCGGCTACCTACAAGAAATAAAGAGAGGTAAATTAAAATGACTAAATACATCATCCGTCGAATTTTCTACCTAGTCCTCACTTTATTCATTGTTGCCTCGGTTACCTTCTTCCTGATGAAATTTTTACCCGGTACGCCTTACTCAAACCAGGCAAAACTCCAGCCAAGTCAAATCGCAATAATGAACCAAAAGTACGGATTAAACAAATCACTTTGGGATCAGTACTTAATCTACATGGGAAATTTACTCCACGGAAATCTAGGTACTTCATTTCAATTTAACAACCAACCAGTTACTCAATTGATTGCCCATGACATTGGTCCTTCAATGCAGATTGGTACCCAAGCCATGGTCGTTGGTTCTGTTCTTGGCATCATCCTTGGTGCCGTTGCCGCCATCAAGAAAAATACCTGGGTTGATTCAAGTGCCACCTTCATCTCAATCCTTGGAATCTCAATCCCAAGTTTCGTTTTAGCCGTTCTGCTTCAGTACTACTTTGGCTACAAACTACAATGGTTCCCAGTTGCCCTCTGGCAGAACTTCAGTTCTAGTATCCTACCGACGTTAGCGCTTGCGGCCTTTCCACTCGCAAACGTCGCCCGGTTCATGAGAACTGAAATGGTTGATGTCTTAGACAGTGACTACATTGAACTGGCAAAAGCCAAGGGTGATTCGGAAAGAAAGACGATTACGCATCATGCGCTAAGAAACTCACTGATTCCGGTCATCACCATCGTTGGTCCCATGGCCGTTTCAATCATGACGGGTTCACTAGTTGTTGAAAACATCTTCTCAATTCCTGGAATTGGTAATCAATTCGTTCAGTCCATTCTGACGAACGATTACCCTACCATCATGGGACTCACAATCTTCTACTCATTCTTATTAGTTGTCATTATCTTAGTTGTCGATATCCTCTACGGAATCATCGATCCACGAATAAGACTAGGAAACGGAGGTAAAGAATAATGGCCGAAAACTTACCACCACTTGAAGATCAGTTCCAGTTCGCAAGTGACGATCTTTCAAACTTGGACACTGAATCGGAATCAATTAACACCCCATCTTTAACGTACTTTCAAGACGTTAAACGAAGACTAGTTCGAAATAAAGTTGCCATGACTTCTTTGATTCTCTTAGTCATTATCGCCCTAGTCGCAATCTTCGCCCCGATTCTTTCACCGCACGATCCAAACGCTCAAAACGTCCTGTACGCGAACTTACCACCAAAGTGGGGTTCACTTAACATCCCCGGTCTAAATGGGATTCACGAAGCCGGTGGCCACATGGTCAACGCATATCAAGCAGAACACGTTCCAAAGGGAACTTACTACATCATGGGGACCGACTACCTTGGTCGTGACCTCTTCTCAAGAATTCTGTACGGGACCCGGTTATCACTGTTTATCGCGGTTGTTGCGACAGCCGTTGACCTTCTTGTTGGTGTTCCATACGGTTTAATCTCCGGTTGGGTTGGCGGTGCCGTTGACACCTTCATGCAGAGAATCGTTGAAATCCTCTCATCAATTCCTAACCTAATCGTCGTTGTTTTATTACTACTAATCCTAAAACCCGGAATCACTTCAATCATTATCGCCATCGCCTTTACCGGATGGATCACCATGTCACGTTTAGTTCGTGCTCAGACCTTTAAACTAAAGGAATCCGAATACGTCTTAGCCGCCAGAACCCTTGGTGAATCACCATTCAAGATTGCGATGAAACACCTGATTCCAAACCTCAGTTCTACTATCATTATTCAAACCATGTTCACTATTCCATCGGCCATCTTCTTTGAAGCCTTCCTAAGTTTCATTGGAATTGGGATCCCAGCACCAAACGCATCCCTTGGTACACTTCTAAACGATGGTCAGAAGGCCTTTCATTTCTTACCATATCAAATGTGGGTTCCAGCAATCGTACTGTCTGTCATTATGATTACGACCAACCTGCTTGGAGATGGATTAAGAGATGCGTTCGATCCAAAATCTAAGTAAAGGAGACAGATAAGATGGCTCAAAAAGTTTTAGACGTTAAAAACCTGTCAATTGATTTTGCTACCCTAAACGGAACCGTGAAGGCCATTCGTGACGTTAGCTTCCACCTTGACAAAGGAGAAACGCTCGCCCTTGTTGGCGAATCTGGTTCAGGGAAATCAATCACCGTGAGAACTATCATGCGTCTTCTAGCTGATAACGAAACCATCACCAACGGTACAATTGATTTTGAAGGCAAAGATATTTTAAAAGAATCAAAAAAACAAATGGACAAGATTCGTGGTGGCAAGATTGCCATGATCTCTCAGGATCCCATGACCTCACTGGACCCCACCATGAACATCGGTAATCAAGTGGCTGAACCACTACGAGTTCACGAGGGAATGTCCAAAGGAAAAGCCTTAAAGCGGGCGGCCGAGGTACTAGAAGAAGTCGGCATTCCCAACGCGAGAGAACGGATGCGCGACTATCCCCACCAATTTTCTGGTGGTCAAAGACAAAGAATCGTGATTGCGATGGCTATTATTGACCATCCTGATGTTCTAATCGCCGACGAACCGACTACCGCATTGGACGTTACGGTTCAAGCTCAAATCATTAAGCTACTAAGAGAGTTAAAGGACAGAATTGGAACGTCGATTATCTTCATCACCCATGACTTAGGGGTGGTTGCTAACATTGCTGACCGAGTTGCCGTCATGTATGCGGGTAAGATTGTCGAGTATGGAACCGTTGACGACATTTTCTACAATCCACAACATCCCTACACATGGGGACTACTTGATTCTATGCCAACTTTATCCATGAAGAGTGATCGATTAAACACGATTCCAGGAACGCCACCCAACTTGATTAACCCACCAAAGGGTGACGCTTTCTATGCCCGGAACAAGTACGCTTTAAAGATCGACCATGAACAACAACCACCCTTCTTCAAGGTCAGTGACAGCCACTACGCCGCCACCTGGTTGTTAGACAAGCGAGCTCCAAAGGTTACCCCACCGGAATCAATTCAAAAGCGTCAGGCTGAATTTAAGAAACGAGGTGAAAACGACCATGACTAAAAAGGACCCAATTGTTTCAGTTAAACATTTAAAACAATACTTTAACGTCGGAAAGCCCGACGAAGTTAAGGCCGTTGACGACATCTCATTCAACATTTATCCTGGTGAAACGCTGGGACTGGTTGGTGAATCTGGTTCTGGTAAAAGTACGACTGGAAGAGACATCATTCGTTTATACGACCCAACTGATGGTGAAATTGACTTTGAGGGGCAAAACATCTCGAAGTTAAAACGAAAACAGATGAAAAACCTCCGAAGTCAGATGCAGATGATCTTTCAGGATCCGTATGCCTCACTGAACCCCCGAATGAAAGTGGAGGATATCATCGCCGAAGGCCTTGATATCAATCACCTGGTTAAAGATTCTGATGAACGAGATAACCGAGTTCGGGAGCTCCTTCACCTCGTTAACCTAAACGAAGAACATGCCAGTCGTTACCCCTACGAGTTCTCTGGTGGTCAACGACAACGAATTGGAATCGCTAGAGCCCTAGCGGTTAAACCTAAGTTCATCATCGCTGATGAACCAATTTCCGCCCTGGACGTTTCCGTTCAGGCTCAGGTCGTAAACCTAATGCAGGACATTCAAGAAAAAGAGGGTCTAACGTACCTATTCATCGCTCATGACCTTTCAATGGTGAAGTACATTAGTGACCGAATTGCCGTCATGTACGCTGGTAAAATCGTGGAAATGGCTGATACCGATGAGTTATACAACCATCCCCTTCACAAGTACACCCAAAGCTTGTTGTCAGCAGTGCCAGTTCCTGACCCACACTCAGAGAAACAGCACAAGATTATCAAGTTCGACCACAGTCAACCATTTAAAGAAGACCAATACCTTCAAGAAGTCCGTCCTGGTCACTGGCTGTACTGCAGTGATGAGGAAGCTAAACAATACAAATAACCGTTTCAAAAACGTTCGATTGAAAATAAATTCAGTCGAACGTTTTTTATTTCTCTTAATTCAGCCTTCAATTGCGGGAGTAACAAGGGAATGGTATTATTAATGTGAATAATGAATTCAATCACAAGATGGAGGCTTATCTCAATGAATAACACTAACGAAAAATTCTGCGTTAAATGTGGCAAGAAGATCCCAAAGGAAACAAAGTTCTGTCAGTATTGTGGTGCCAAACAACCAGAAATCAATTCGACCCCGCATAATGAGTCACAACCAAGTCCAGCAAGTATGCAACCTCAGACTACTAGCAATCAGGGCAATCCTGAAACCATCAGTACCCTTTTACTGGTGTTCGGTTGGATTTCCGCCGTTTTGTCGACCCTTTTTGTCCCCATCGTGTTTGGAATTATCGGAATTGTCCTTGGCGCAATCGAACTCAAATACCACCAAAATGCTGGAATTATTTTGATAATTGCGTCAGTTGTTTTGATGATCATTGGAATTATTTTCGGGATGGTCATGGGTTCACAAGTATTTTGAAAGTAGGATGAAATCTAATGAATAATACAAAGTTTTGTGTCAACTGTGGTAAAAAGATCAAAAAAGACGCGAGCTTTTGTCAATATTGTGGGGCTGAGCAGCCACAGACAACCAAGCAACAACCCAAAACCAGTCCGACTGAGAATCATCCCCGAAACAATAAAAGTAACTTGAAGAAACTGCTAGGTGGGATTGGAACCATTGTCCTTGCCGTTATTTTCGGTTTGAACTTCTACTTTAGGGCACGTCATGTTTTCCCTAATCAGGATACGAATGCTAGTAGCGTGATTAAGTCGATTAATCACACAGCCCGTCCCGACAACGATGCACCAAATGGATTTTCATTAAGTGATGAACTTAGTGAAGCACATGCCACGTTAATGTATAATACGAAAGACAAATCATATAAATTTTACATAAAGCATCCAAACGATAAAAAGAATGCAAATTATGGTAGCTTCTACTTGATCAAGGCCAAATTACCACACCATAATCAGTCATTTTACATGTATAAAGTTCTAAACAATGACGATTCTAACGAAGACCCTAAGAAACTCCCATTACAATTAGCTGGTAGTCTCACTGATACTTTCCACCTGACCAAGACCGCTATTAATGTCAATTGGGGAGACAATATGAAATCGGGAAAACAATTTATTATGGGTCCACAACAATAATAGTTAGTAAAAAAACACTGCCCATTAAGCAGTGTTTTTTTACTAACTATTTTAATTTCTTCAAGTAGCTAACATCTGGTCCGCCAAAGCGATTGCCTTCGTCCACAGAGCTAAACAACATGAAGATGAAAACGATAATACTTCCAACAAATGGAATCAGTTGTAACCACCAGAAACCAGCTGAATAATTGATGTCATGAAATCTACGACAGGTGGAAGTGATTTGTGCAATACCCGCGGCAACACCAAAAACAAGAAATGCAATTCCAATCAATATTGTAATCGCGTATGCCACCGAAGAATCTATACTACCGAACACAAACATCAAGAAATAAAAAGCAACTGTAATTAAACATACATCTAAGTATGACCACCAATACGACGCCCTGCTCATCCTTCCAGAAATATGAAACATGTTCCCAAAGTAATCTTTAAACGATGTAATCATGTTAGGTGATGAATATTCAGATCGAATATTCGCTCCATTATCAGATTCTGGCCGATAAGTCTGCTGCTCATTATTAGTTTCTTGATAACCATAATTAGCCTGTTGATTATCAGTGCTTTGACTACTTTGGGCATCAGCCATTTCGGGTTGAGCTTGACCACAATAAGGACAGAATTTCACATCCGCCTTTAACAATTTACCACAATTGGGACAGTGCTTGGTGTCATCCATCATAAAACCTCCATATTATGTATTTAAATCGATGTTAATGTAACATCTACTTTTATTTTACACTATTTGCCATATCAAAATAGGCGAAAATGAACATTTTTGAACTATCTCCGTCAATTTGAGTCTGAATTGCCAGATTAAAGGCACCATCACAATTATTTTCTTTCACAATATCTCTAATTTTATTAAAAGCTTCCTGTTGAAAATCCCGCAAAATCTGGTCGTCATCTGGAATATAGTGGTCACTTAACGCCACTGACCCGTTTTGATTGAATTCATATCCATCAGGAATTGCACCAGCTGAAACAGGAATCACAATTTCAGGTTGGCCCACTTCTTGTTTTTCATTTGGGTCAACCTCAACCGTAGTTGTTTCATCTTCCTGATTCATTTCTTCCAACTCATCGATACTGGGTTGTTTATACCCACATTTCGTGCAGAACTTCACGTCAAATGGAATCTCAGCTCCACAGTTAGGACAAAATCTTGTTTTTAATGCCATTTTTCTTTCTCCTTTTCGTATGTATTAAAGGGACTCCAGCCAGAAAGTTAGAACCCAAATTAATCTTATCACATACAAATCTTAATTAGCTACAAAAAATGAGAAACCATCCCTGGTTTCCCATTTATCAATTATTCTTCATTTTGCAATCGAGAATGGTGAATTCCGTAAACAAAGTAGATCACAATTCCCAGTGCTAACCAACCAATTACCGCAATCTTGGTCACGTTCGGTAACATGATGATGAAGTAGATACTCATCAGTCCGGCTAGGATTGGCAAGTACGGGTAAAGGGGCATCTTGTAACCAGTATTCTTGATGTCCTTTCTTCGTCTCAATGGAATAATTCCAAATGAGATAAAAGCAAACGCAACCAAAGTTCCAGCGTTAATCAATGAAACTAGTTGGGTCAAAGGAACAACCCCGGCAAAGATGGCCTGAATGATGACGGCTAACCAAACCGCGTAGGTTGGAATTCCAGTCTTGTGGTTAATCTTCCCCATTTTCTTAGAAATTAGTCCGTCACGTCCAAGTGAATAAACCAGTCGGGAACTCCCGATGACCATGGTGACCATGGCGGTGAAAATCCCAAACAGCGCTCCAATCGTGATGGCCTTGTTCATAAAGTTCAGGTGCACCACGGAGAATGCCAAAGCGGCCGGATCGTCAACGTTTAGTAGTGAGTAATGAACCATTCCGGTCAGGACCAAAGAGAACCCGACGTACAGGACGGCCGCAATCAAAACGGTTCCAAGGATTCCCTTGGCCATATTCTTATTAGGATTAATGGTTTCAGCGGAGTTCGATGCCAACGCGTCAAAGCCCATGAAAGCAAAAAAGACGGTGGCAGCGGCGGTTGAGATTCCCCCTAAACCAAACGGAGGGGTGTGAAATTGTTTCGGGTAAAACGGAACGTAGTTGCTTGACTTGATGTAAAAAACACCCACAACGATAAACAAAACAATGATGCCAATTTTGACCAGCACGGCAACATTTTCAATCTTCTTGGAAAAATTAGTTCCCATTAAAGCGAGTAATCCAACTAACAGGGTAATGACAACGGCACTGATGTTGACGATACCACCCTCCATCGGTCCACTTTGGAGAAACTTCGGAATGTTAATCCCAATGGCGGCTAAAATATTGTTATTAAAGTACGAAGCAAATCCAGTGGCCTCAGCGGAGACTGCCAAGAAGTACTCTAGGATTAGTCCCCAACCAAGAATCCACCCGATAATCTCGCCGTAAACGACGCTTCCAAAGGAGTATGCTGAACCAGCAACGGGCATTGCCGACGAAAACTCGGCATACGCCATACCCACGACCCCAGCTAAGATGGCAGCAAGCAAGAATGCCAGTGCGACTGCTGGTCCTGCGTGTAAAGCTGCTTCGTGTCCTGGAAGAATAAAGATCCCAGTTCCGACAACGGCTCCGACGCCAAGACCAATTAGATCTTTAGCGGTCAGCGTTCGCTTTAAGCCGGCATCGGCTTTGACGAAACTAGCAACCGATTCTTTTTTGAACATATTATGCATATGCATCACTCCTTTTCATTTGTATTGCATTGAATTGTACCGTGAAAAAAAGATGATGACAATTACTTTTTAAAGATTTTCTTAAATAAAAAAGAACTGAGACCATTTCATCCCAGTTCTTAGTTAATTTTTTTTACTTTTTAACCGCCCACTGTGGTTGTTCACCCTTTAGGACCTTCACGATCTCACTGGCGGCATCGTGAGCCATCCGGTTCATGCATTCCACCGTGTTAGAGGCAATGTGCGGTGTCAACAAGACATTATCCAGCTTGTAGAGTGGACTGTCCATTGGTAGCGGTTCAGAATCAAACACATCCAGGGCAGCGGCCTTAATTTCGTGACTCTTTAAAGCGTCGATTAGATCATCCGTATTAACGAGTGCTCCACGAGCCAAATTAATGAGAACCGCCGAGTTGTCCATCATCTCAAACTCACGTTTACCAACGCTTTGTTTAGTCGAAGGCAGCACCGGCATGTGTAAAGTGACGATGTCTGAATCAGTAAAGATGGCATCACGATTAACCGCCTTACCGTATTCAGAGTCTTCAGCATGGGGTGAATTGTAGATGACATTCATCCCCAGTCCACTCACCTTCTTAGCGACCATCTTACCAATTCGGCCGTAACCGAGAATTCCGAGGACCTTGCCTTCTAAATCAAAACCCATATGATCTTTCTTGTAGTTCCAGTTCCCCTTACGCATCTCGTGCGAATCATTGGTAACGTTCTTTGATACGTCAAAGATTTCGGCTAACGTCGTTTCCGCAACCGTTGAGGCATTGGCGAGCGGCGTAATTGTTACATATATGCCATGTTGTACCATAAAGGGAACATCGATGTTGTCATAACCCACACCGTTTCTAGCGATGATCTTTAAGTTCGGCATTTTTTCAATCGTCTCATTTGGAAATGGCGTCGTCCCAATCAGGATGCCATAAGCATCGGCGGCCATATCAAGCAACGTTGAAATCTTTTTGTCCGGTAATTCCACAACATCAAAGCCACTGTCTTTCAGTAGCTGTTTTCCATCTGGAGCCAAGCTTGCTTGTACTGCAACTTTTTTAGCCATCATAATCTCTCCCATCTACTTACGATTCACTAACGTGTTCTTTTTTATAAAATTCATTTAATTCACTTGGAGTCGGATAACCGTCGTTATCACCGGGCGTCTGAACCTGAAGCGCCCCAACTGCATTTCCCCGTATGACCGCACTCTTTAGATTTTTGCCCTCTAATAGTGCGGTAATTACCCCGAGTGCAAACCCATCACCGGCACCAACTGTGTCGACGACGTGATCGACCTTGAAACCAGCTACCGTATACGAATCACCGTTTTTGGTTTTCACGTAGGCTCCATTTGGGCCCAACTTAATGAGCACCGCGTTCGTGCGTTCGCCATTTTGGAGGTAAAAGTCAGCGATTTTTTCTGGGTCATCACTTCCCATGAGGACCTTGCCTTCGTTTACACCTGGCATCACAATGTCAGCGTTTTTAGCTAATTCGTTAATCGTCTTAATCATTCGATCATGATCACCCCACAGTCCGGGACGCAGGTTTGGATCAAACGTTATCTTGATTTCATTATTAATCAATCGGTCCATTAATGCACGATATGAGTCTTCCGCTTCAGCTGACAAAGCCGGAAAGATCCCCGTTAGATGAGCCATTTTGACGTCGTCAAGATTAATCTCGTCAATGACTCCCCGCTTTAGATGCGAAGCGGCCGATCCCGTGCGATAATTGAACGTCTGGGGATCACCGTGCGTCACCATCTGTTTTAATTGATGACCCGTCCAGTGATCGGGATCGTCTTTAACGTAGTCAATGCCAACGCCGTGGTCGATAATCACGTCTTTGGCGTATTTACCCAGCGGATCGGTTCCCACCTGAGACACGTACTCAGCGGAATGTCCCAGTCGTTTAGCACCAATAGCCACGTTTAGCTCCGCTCCTCCGAGGATTTTTAGATAGTGGGTTGAATCAGCTAAAGTAGCGTCAGGATCGGTTGAGGCGAACGTCACCACTGGTTCACCAATTGTCAGAAATTCACTCATAATTTTCACCTTTCTTTAATCATCTATCCGAAGAATAAGTACACTAATATTTCGTTTAAAATGGAGACAATCCACATGACCGGAACTCCCAGTTTCAACAGTTGCTGGGGGCGAACCTTCATGTAGTCAAGACCCCAGACGTTCCATGACTGAGTAATATCAGTTGAAACCGCCATCAAAGTTGGGACGTACATTAACGGTAACAAGAACATGTCGTTAAACATTCCGGTGGCGGAAAGTACGGCGGCCGTCGCAGCTCCTGCACCCCAGACCTGAAGTGGTCCTCTAAACAATGCTAAGGGAGCAAGAACTCCGATTCCAAGTGCTAGAAGTAAGTGACTGTTTGGCAGGATGGCGCTGAAGATTCCCTTGAAACGACCAGCGTTTAACTGAGCCGCCCCGGCAAACATAACCAGTGCCATCAAGAACATGATTAAGCCCGAAATGTCGTTAATGGACTGTTTAATCGTGGTATTAAGAAATTCTTTGAATTTTTTGTAGCCGTTCATCTTACCAGTCACAAGCATCGCTAGGATACTAGAAAGGATCAAGGCTGGAATGGCATCCCAGCCGAGCGCCATGTTCAAAATAACGGGAACAACTGGGATGGCGTACGCAATGTACGGAATCTTGTCGACGTCTCCCGGGTCAGTTGCCCCGATTTTCTTCAGGTTGGCCTCGGCATTCTTTGGATTGAACGTGTGACGTTTCATCACTAGAAACAAGATCACCGCAATTAGTTGCACCGCCATGGCCGCCCACCCAAATTCAAGGTAATGCAGATTGTATTGAGCCTTGGGGAAGAACGCCTTAATCTGATTAAAGAGCACGACGTTGACGTACATGGCCGAACCAATCGACAAGGCAAACGTCGTTAGGGCCACGTCTCGTGGAATCCCCAATGACAAGAGGATTGGTAACAAAATGACACCGATGGCAATGACCGAACCCACTCCGTAGGAACTGACAAACAACAGCGCCGTAACTAAGACAATCAGGATGGCGGCCAGTAAGGGATGCGATTTTCCAACCTTATTCGTTTTCTGTGAAATCGATGGCGCAATGCCACTGTCAACCAGCACTCGTCCAAACCACGAACCAAAGACAATGTAGATAATCGTCGAACCGTACTTCAAAGCGGGCGTCGAGAAGACCGCTGTCAAAGCGGTGTGATATGGGATCAGGCCGATGACGGTCCAAAGAATCGCCATGACGAAGAACCCAATGGTCAGGTCCCCACCTTTAACAATGTAAAAGATAAAGCCAGCAAAGGTAACCAGTAATAGAATCGCAATAATGGTATTCATCAACTACATCACCTCATCTCTCAGCAACTTGACCTGACGTTCAACGTGTTCGTCGTCTTCCATCGGAAATTCAAGCGCTAAATCCGCCGTTTTCGGTAACTCGTTCAGGATGTTTTTCCAATCAAACATGCCGTCGTTTAGATCGTCCGCGGTCTGTAAGTCATCTTCATCAAACTGGTTGACGTTCTTTAGATGAATGTAATCGGTATACTGGTACAAAGAATCAGCCGCATAGTCCGCACTTTGATGGGTAAACGCCCAGTTGCCAAGGTCGTACACGTACTTAATGGGCAGCCCATTCTTTTTCGCTTGGTTTAAAAAGTGTTTAACATTAGCCATTTTGCCACTAACCTCGGTTTGATCGTTTTCCACGTTCATTTGAATCTGATCGAGTGGTAAACCGTCAAAAGCATGGGACAAATCACCGTCAAACGCCCGAAAGTTTCCCACGTTAAACTTGATTTTGGTAATTCCCATTTGTTGACCCTCATCAAAGTATTGCCTCAACTTGGGATTAACTGAACCGTCCTTTAAAAACAGCACATCGGGGACACTGTAATTCACCAGTAATCCCGTTCTCAATCTGGCATTATCAATCTCATCCAGTTCCTTTGAAAAATCCTTGATGTATTCTCGTCGAACTTCAATTCCGTCAACGTTCATTTGTTTCACGCGTGGGAATAACGCTGCCTGACTCGTACCGGCTTCGATGTCATTTACAAAGATCCATGTATTTAAAAACAATCGCATCAATATCCACTCCTTTTTTAATTTGATACCGCTTTCATATTGATACTTATGGTAAACGTTTACATAAAAGTAGTCAATACTATTTGGCAATCTTTTTTCTAAAAATATGTAATCGTTTTCCATGACGCCATAAAAAAAGACTAGCCTCACTAGGCTAGCCTCGATACTTAAAATTGGGCTGGAATCTCAATTTTTTTCGCAATCGGTTGGGAATCACTCTCAATCCCTTCAATCAGGATCTGAGCGGCATTCACCCCAATCTGAAACGGATCCTGATTGATAACCTTGATTCCTGGGTCAATATTATCTACCAGTGAAGTGTCAGAAAATCCCGTCATGTGCATCCCATCGGACTTCCGAATTACCCCATCCCGAATCAACTTGGGCAAAAACTTCAAGAGCCACCGTTCCTTTAAAGCAAAAATCAGACCCCCATTTGTTTCTTTGATGTCATTTTTCAGTTTGGCGTATGCCTGATGAAATGAAGCCTCATCGTTTCCCGGTTGAATGATCGTGACGTGGTTCCCATAGACTGCTTTAATCCCGTTCAGTCGTTGTTCTCGGGTGGAAACGTTTTTTACATTATTTGTAATCACAAAGACGTGGCTTAATCCCTGGTCTTTAAAGTATCGCGCCGCTTTCTTACTGACCTCATAGTTATTGGTAACCACACTCGGCCACGGACTGCCCTTAATCTGCCGATCTAACATGACCACCGGTACATTTGTGGGAATTGAGCTTTGAAAAGCGTCCAGGTCGTTACTTAACGGCTGAATCAAAACGCCACCAAACATTTGTTGGTTAAGTGACGATAACGTGTCAAGTTCCCGCCGTTCATCACTATCGGAGTCCATTAAGACCGCGATGAAGTTGTTCTTTTTTAAAACCGAATTAACACCCTTAAAAATCTCCGTGGAAAAGTAATCATCAACATCCGCCGCAATGACCGCCACCAATCGACTTTGCTTGGTAATGAGCTGTCTGGCGGATTCGTTTGGCACGTAGTTCAACTTTTTGATCGCTTCGGTAACCCGCTTGGCAGTAGCATCGGACATGTGGTTGGTCTTTCCGTTTAAGTAGCGTGAGATGGTGGCAGTTGACACTCCTGCTTCTGACGCAACGTCTCTAATCGTAGCTACTGAACCCATTTGGATCACTCCCATCGTTTTTTTCATTCTACCATTTATTAAACCATTGTTTCAGACCAATAAAAGAATTCATCAATTAATTGATGAATTCTTATTGAGTTACTTAAATTTAAGGTTCCAAGCCGCTTGTTGATTAATCCCGGACTCTTTCTTAATCAGTTTAGCGGTCTTCTCGGTCTGATAGGCTTTCACTAATTCCTTGATTTTCTTGCTATGTTCGTCGCGCTTCTTTGCGGCAATGAAGTTGACCCACTTATGCGAATCCTTGGTAAATGGCGCCGTATAAATGGCCTTCTTCGGACTCAGGTTCGAACTTTCAGCAAAGTTCCCGTTCACAACGGAAGCTCCCGTTGAGTTCAGTAATCGTGGCGTTTGCGAGGCGTCAACTTCCTTAATCTTCAGGTTCTTCGGATTACTAGTAATGTCCTTGACGGTGGTGAACGCCTTTTTCGGATTTAACTTAATCAACCCCGCACTCTGAAGGACGTGTAAAGCCCGGGACTCGTTGTTAGTGTCGTTTGGCACCGCAATGGAAGTTCCACTGGAAATTTCATTAACCGACTTAAACTGATTGGAGTAGATTCTCATTGGCTCAATCACGGTATCCCCCACCGGCACGATGTCCGTGTGGTGGACGTCATTCCAATTGTCCAAAAATGGGTAGTTTTGGTAGGCATTCACGTCGATGTCTCCGTTAGTCAGAGCGTTGTTAGGCTGTGAATAATCGGTAAACGTCTGAAACTGAACGTTTAGGCCGTACTTATCCTTGGCGTCTTTAGCCACTTCGTTCCAGATGGCCTGTTCCTGTTTGGATCCGGCCATGATGCCAACGGTAATGGTGTTCGCTTCAGCTTCTGATTGGTGGAAAAAGCTGAAGTATCCGGCGATTCCAATAAACAATATAATTCCAATCCAAATTAAGTATTTAACCCATCTTCTCATCTGCGTTCCTCCCATTTATTAACCAAACAAAAAAGCATCCATCCTGTAAAAAGGACGAATGCTTCCGCGGTACCACCTTAATTCATAGCCGTCTCACAACGACTACCTCAACGGTTACTTGTAAAAATAACTAGGCCATGATATCGGCGGCATCCCGTCACCAGCTCACGATTTACTGGTGAAAACTCCAAGTCCATCTTCAACAACGCTAACTCATCTCATCGCACCAACCTGAGACTCTCTTTGAGTTTCTTCTGCCTACTCAACTTTTCCGTTTAGTTAATTTATTGTTTTTAATGGTCGTTACTTTACATGCTTTAAAACTCAATGTCAATCATTTTTGAGAAAAAATAGAATAACTTTTAAAGTTATTCTATAATAATGATATTAAATCACAAGGGGGAATTACCATCTCGAAGTTCATACATAAGCATTTTACGCTATTTTCAATGATTTTATTTTTAATTCTAAGTGTGGCAATCGTCAGTCCGTATTTCTTTGGAAATCCAATCCTACCACGCGAGGACATGCAGTTTCACCTGGCCAGGTCGTATGAGAGTTACATCCAGGTTCAACACGGTGGCATCCTACATATGATACCAGGGATGATGACGAAGACCTTTGTCAAAGTTGGTTATCCGCTAAACGGGTTCTATCCGATTTTTGCCGTCTTACCTGAGGCCATGATTCATCTGGTTATTAAGAATCCGTACACATCTTACTTACTTTACCTAATCCTAATCAACTTCCTGGTGTTTATCTCCATGTACCTAGCAACCTGGAAAATCACCAATCGGAAACTGACTGGGCTCGCATCCGCCATCATCTACGGTTTATCGACGTATTTGACGTTCGACCTCTTTGTGCGCTTTGATGTGGCTGAAGGAATGGCGTTTGTCTTTCTGCCAGTGGTTCTGTACGGAATTTATCAGGTGTGTATCAAAAACTATTGCCAGTGGTGGGTCTTAAGTGTTGGATTAACGTTTTTAGTCTTAACCCACCTACTATCATTTTTAATTGCCGGTGCCTTTGCCGCCATAACGATCATTATTATCATGTTAAACCATGATTCATTGAAACTTAAGGTGAAGCGGGTCATAGCACTGGTTGTTGCTGCAATCGGCACTTTTTGTTTATCCGCTTTCTTTTTACTGCCATTAATTCAGAATTACCACTACGACCAAGAAATTTCCATCATGAAGTGTCGCCTACAAGACATGAGTATCCCGGTCTCCAATCTGTTTTTCGGCCCCACTCCGAACGGACCGTGGCAGTATGGCGCTGGTATTGGCATTGTCGGACTAATGATCATCATCTTGCTGTTCGTCTTCTGGCATCGACTCGATCTGTTCTCCAAATCAATGACGGTCCTTTCACTGCTCTTTCTGCTTTTTAGTTCGAATCTCTTTCCGTGGGACCTTTTGCAAAAGTGGGTGGGAATGATCCAATTCCCATTCCGTTTTTTAATCATCACCACTGTCCTCCTTGCGTTTCTGGGCGGAGAAATCATCACCAAGATATTTGCCAAAAACAATTCTACGGGAACCCTCCTGCTTTTAGGCGTCTTAGTGCTTAGCTTGTGTTCATCACTTGCCACTAATTTGCAGCTCAAATCGTGGGAACCTCAGGCTTCTTCACCACAGGAATTTGAAAAGGTGGGAAAATCGGCCGTTTATTGGGACTACCTCCCTCATGCTTCCGATTCACTAGAACCGCTACTCAAAGAACACTCTATTTTAAAAATGAATCCAAATCAGAAGGGCTTAAAACAAACGAAGCGGACTACCTCGTACAATCAAATTAAGTACCAATTGGATACTGAAAATGTAACCATGGTTCGTTTGCCAAACGTTTACTTCCCTGGATACGTAGTGACCGTTAACAATCAGGCCGTTCCAATTAAAGTAGACCAAAAGCGTGCCATCCACATTCCCGTCAAAAAGGGAGCAAACACCATCAAATTGACGTATCACCGCACCCGCGTTCACATCATTGGGATTTGGATCAGCGTTATTTCTTGGTTACTTTTACTGGTATACCTTGGGCTGGCATTTTACAAAAAACATTTTAAATAAACGAAAATGGGACTCACGTGACGTGAATCCCATTTTTTAATAAAAAAGAACCGAAGCAATTACTCCGGTTCTTCCCTGGCTTATTAATCTCTTATTCTATTTTTCAACTTGATTGTTGGTCGTAACTTGACCATCAATCATTTCACCGTCATCTTTTAACTGTAAGAAGTTATTCTTGAAATCAAGTTTTAGGCCTGGTCCGAAGAAAGTCATATCATTCTTGCTGGTTAAAACGTCAGCACCTTGATTGTTTTCAAGTTTAACATCATAGTCTGATGGTGCTTTTGAAACACCAACAACTTGAAAGGCATCTCCAACGGTGCAAGCACCGCCGGCACCTTCAGAGAAGTTATTTGATCCGTCATTTGCGGCCAACAGGTATGCGTTAGCACCTGCTAATCTTTTCTTCATGTAGGCCATTGCGTCATCAGTAATTGTTAGTTTCATATCTATAACCTCCTATAAGTGATTCAGAAATGAACCTCTTCAAATCTTCACTATTTATGATAGCAGGAATTCACCATAACGCAAGTAAAATGTACACAACTTAATTTTAAAGGGTCAATCAGTTCTTTCCCCTTTATATTAGTCTCTTAATGGGTTATTATAGTGTCAGAAACAAGTCCAATCCGCTTAACAGGATTAGAAATGTAGAGGTGTATATTATATGGTTATGTATAAAGATCTTGAAGGCAAGACGGCCGTAATCACTGGAGGAGACTCAGGGATTGGTGCTGCCATTGCTGAACGTTTGGGTCAAGAACACATGAACGTGGTTATTAACTACCACAAAAACGAAGATGCAGCTAACCAAGTTGTTGAAATCGTTGAAAAAAACGGTGGCCACGCCGTTACTAAGCAAGGCGACATTGGCGATGATGCTGGTGCTGAATCATTAGTACAAGCCGCCGTTGATTCCTTTGGTGATTTGGACGTTTGGTTCAACAACGCTGGGATGGAAAAGAAGACCCCTACAAACGAAGTTACCCTTGAAGAATGGGAAGCAGTCGTTAACGTTGATTTGACTGGTACTTTCTTGGGTACTAAAGCTGCTTTAAACTACTTCTTAAAGCACAACAAGAAGGGTAGTATCGTTCAAACTTCATCAGTTCACCAACAAATTCCATGGCCGACATTTGCAAGTTACGCTGCAAGTAAGGGCGGCGTTAAATTATTCACCGAAACTGCCGCAATGGAATTTGCTCAACAAAACATTCGAATTAACTCGATTTGTCCTGGTGCCATTAACACCCCAATCAACGCCAAGAAGTTCGCTAATCCTAAGACTTACGAATCAACGGTTAACATGGTTCCAATGCACCGGATTGGTAAACCTTCCGAAGTTGCAGCTGCTGCCGTTTGGTTAGCTTCTGACCAAGCTAGCTACGTTACTGGAATCTCACTTTACGTTGATGGTGGAATGACATTATACCCATCATTTCAAAATGGTAACGGTTAAAATTACCAACCAAAAAGACTACGAATTCAAATTCGTAGTCTTTTTTTGGTCTAAAATACCTTTAAAATTCTTTTGATTAACTCATTAATTCCGTGCCATCCAAACAGGACGCATGCGACAACTAATCCAACTCCTTCAAAAAAGAGGACCAATCGTTCTCTTTGATCCAGGATAAAATATGCAGCAATTACCCCGATTACAAGTAAACACGCAACTGTTAGTCTGATTTTGGCTTTGATTGGTTCTCATCTCCTCAGAATTCCTGTCTTAATTTTACCAATCATTTCACTAAATTCAACTACTTAAAATACTGCTGAGAAAAGTTGACGACTTTTTGCGTATACGTATCTGGATCCTGACTACGACCTTCAATATGGCCAGCACCCTTAATGATCCAGATTTGTTTTGGACCAGCATCGTTCTTGTAGTTCTCATAGGCATTTTTAACGGGGACAAACTTGTCAACGTCACCGTGAATGATAAACAACGGAATCTGGTTGTGCTTCAGGGTCTTCTTTGTATTCCCATCGTTCATGTTATACTTCGCAAACATTCTTACATAGAGATTAACCGTCGGAACCAGTGGGAAACTCGGAATGTTAAATAGCCGCTTCAATTGGCCACCCAACTCACCTTCCACACTGGCATAGCCACTGTCCTCAATCGCAAATTTTACGTTGCTTGGCATTTTGGGCAGGGAATACATGACGGCCGAAGCTCCCATGCTTGTCCCAAACAGACCTAATTCACCGTCGGGGTGGTTATAATTGAGCACTCGAGCCCACTTTTCTAGGTTAGTAGCGTCTTTGACACCGTAACCAATGTACTTACCCCCACTTCCACCAAATGACTGGTTATCGGGTGCAAGAACGTTATAACCGCCATCATGAAAGATTTTTATAAAGGATTCCATCTCTTCACTATTACTACCGTAACCGTGAACAACAATCATCGTTTTGTCGGTTGGTTTTTCCGATGGGACGTATCTAGCAACTAGATTGGTCCCATCACTCGCCTTTTCGTGTAGCACCTGTGCGTGATTATCACTAAACCACTCGGTATCGGGCGTTCCAGCATTTTCGTTGTACAAGCTGGCTAGTCCCGTCTTCCCAAAGGCAAAGTTAAACAGGAGATAGCCAACCGCCAAATCAAGGATGATTGCGAAAATGACAAAGAAGAAAGCCGTCACTCCAGTCCATTTCAGTATTCTTTTCATTGGCCTTGCTCCTTTCTAATTGATTTTCACTTTTAAAAATGATTTTAATAAGTCTATGTACTATCTTAGTGGAGGTCAGACACAATGACACAAAAAAGGTTTAGTTTAGTGAAAAATTAATGAAAATAAAATACACCTATGAAAACCATAGGTGTATTTGTGCTTGTATAAGGATAAAATTACTAATTATATAATATGTTTATTTATTAGAATTGTTATCTGAACCTTGCTGGTTTGAATTCTGCTTCTCAGAGTCTGGTGTAACGTCCTTCCAATCACCCTTAGCTCCATCATCGTTAATCAAGTTCGTCTTAAGCGTACTAATGTTAGTAAATACCTGCCACATGATAATGGCCATCACAATGTGTGAAATCCATCCCACAATTGGAATGACTGCGATTATCGACAAGACAATCCCAACGATAAATCTTGGTTTGATGTTATCCATCTCAGCCTTAACTTTACCATCACTTAAAGAACTCACCATCTGCGAACTGATGATGAAACAAGTAATGTAGAGACCTAATAGCACCAAGAGTGGAACCCAAAGCATGCTAACAATGATGATCCCACCAAGAATTGGAAACAACAAAACCGTTTCAATAATTGAAATTACTAGGGTTAGAACATACAAGAAGTCTAACTTTTGAACAATATCTGATTTCTTCATAAATTCCTCCAATTAAATCTTTTCTATATTATTATTTTACCCTAAAATCGAATTCATTTGGGGAAATTAATCGTGATACAATTGGTGTAATTGCTTAATGGAGATGAACAACTTGCCGAAACGCACACACCACATTGATTTTTCAGACATTCGATACGTTCTCTTTGCAACCATTATTGGAACGCTGACGGGTGCTGTAATTGCGTCTTTTCGTTACCTAATCCAGGTCGCTTTAAAATGGTCGCTTACAATTTATCATGGACTTGACCACAATCTCAATCTTCTGTGGTTAGTAATTCCCACTTTCTTACTCATCTCAATCGTGACCGGTCTTATCATGAAGGGCGATCCTGACGTTAAAGGCTCCGGGATTCCACAGGTTGAAGCTCAACTTGCGGGCAACATTGAAACTAATTGGGTCTCTGTCTTATGGCGGAAATTTGTCACTGGTGTCCTAACCGTTGGAACCGGAATTTTCGTTGGACGAGAAGGACCCTCCGTTCAGTTAGGGGGTGCCATTGGTCAAGGAATTGCCCAGGGCTTTAAAGAAGGCGGTTCTGAGCGGCGATTGATGATTGCGACCGGAGCAGCCTCTGGACTGTCGGCCACTTTTAGTGCACCACTAGCGGGAACGTTCTTCGTCATGGAAGGTGTTTATCGCAATTTCTCCCCCGCCGTCTGGCTTTCGTCACTCACGGGGTCAATCTGTGCAAACTTTGTTTCATTAAAAGTTTTCGGCTTAAAACCAATTTTACCCATTTTTTACAGCCACATTTTTCAACTCCAGAACTACTGGCAGCTCATCATCTTGGGCATTATTCTAGGTGTTCTAGGCTACGTCTATAATTTAGGTCTACTGGACCTGCCAAAGTGGTTCGCTAAGATTAAAATTATTCCATGGTACTTTATGTGTGCGATTCCGATTTTACTGGTTATTCCCGTTGGAATGTTCTTTCCGACTACCATCGGAAGTGGTAGTCGGGTCATTATGACCGTTGCCACTCACAACGTGCCCTTGACTGCCATCTTTGTCTTCTTAATCGTCCGGTTTGTCTTCGGATTAATTACGTATGGTGCTGGAATTCCAGGTGGTTTCTTCATGCCGGTCTTAGCCGTTGGATCACTGATTGGTGCCGCTTACGGTGGCTTTATGTCACAGACTGGACTGCTCGGTGCCGGGTACGTCAACAACTTGCTGATTTTCGGGATGGCCGGCTACTTTGCGGCTGTCAGTAAGGCGCCTTTTACCTCGATTATGCTAATAACCGAACTGGTCGGTAACACCAAGAACTTCATGGCGTTAGCGCTCGTGGTCCTCATTTCGTACGTCGTTGTCGACATGCTGGGTGGTCAACCAATCTATCAAGCCCTAGCCGAACGGTTAACGGCCATCAAGACATACTTCAACGCTGATAGTAAGACGGACAAAATTCAGGTCCCGGTCTACGAATTCAGTTCAATTGAAAACAAATTAGTCAAAAACATTCACTGGCCGAACCACTCCATTCTCATCACGATTAGTCGGGGTAATCTGCACATCATTCCCAATGGCAACACCCAGATTAAAGCCGGTGACACACTGATCGTCCTCGCCCATCGTGATAACATCGGACCAGTTAAGAAGCAATTGGTTAAGATGGCGATGGAGATTGATGAATAAAACTAATCTCTAACAACTAACCATTTTGGTTAGTTGTTTTTTCTTTGTCATCATTAAATTAATATTCATTGAAAACGATTACATAACCTGCTAGTCTTAAATTAAGAGTTGTAACTACAAGGAATATTTATGAAAGTTGGTGCACACATGGAAAAGAACGTTTTAGGAATCGACCTCGGCACGGGATCGGTCAAAGTCACTGCTGTCAACAAGCTTGGTGATATCGTGGGACAAGAGTCAACGTCATATCCCAATCCTCAGCCAAAACCAGGCTGGAGTGAACAAAATCCCAATGATTGGGTCAACGGCACGATTGCGGCCATCAGAAAACTAGTCAATGATGATAATGTTGATCCAGAGTCCATTAGTGGAGCTAGTTTCTCGGGCCAAATGCACGGACTAGTCTTGTTAGACAAGCATAATCAGGTCATCAGACCAGCCATCTTGTGGAACGACACCAGAACCACAAAACAACGCAAAGAGATTGAGGATAAACTAGGGAAGCGATTCGTTGAAATCACCGGTAATCAACCACTGGAGGGTTTTACCATTACCAAACTTCTCTGGGTCAAAGAAAACGAACCGGAGAACTGGGCGAAAGTAAAAACCTTCCTCCTACCAAAGGACTACCTGCGCTTCAAGATGACTGGTAACATCGCGGTCGACTTCTCTGACGCCACCGGAACCACCCTCTTAGACATTCACGATAACAAGTGGAGCCTCGAAATCTGTAAGGCCTTAGGTATTCCCGAGAAAATCCTGCCGCCACTAATTCAGTCCATTGACTACGCTGGAAACGTCATTCCCGACTTCGCCGATCAAGCCGATATGTCCACCATTACCAAGGTTTATGGTGGAGCCGCCGACAACTCCGCTGGCGCGGTTGGAGCGGGCATCATGTCACCCAATAACGCGCTAGTCAGTGTCGGAACCTCGGGCGTAGTCCTACATCACGAGGTCGATCTCTCAACCGACTATGGTGGCCGCCTGCAAATGGAAGACCATTCCATTCCTGATACCTACTATTCAATGGGTGTCACGCTGGCCGCGGGTGATTCATTAACATGGTACAAGAACACTTTCGTCAAGGACGAAGACTTTACCGAGATGACTAATGAAGCCGGTAAATCTCCGATTGGAGCCAACGGTCTCTTATTCACTCCGTACATTGCTGGGGAACGAATGCCTCACGCTGATTCGCAAATTCGCGGGAGCTTCATTGGAATTGACCGCACCCAGGTCCGACGCGACTTCACTAGAGCCGTGATGGAAGGGATCACCTTCAGTCTCCAAGATATCCTTACCATTTACGCCGAAATGGGTGCGACCATTGATCACGTGACCTCAATTGGTGGCGGCGCTAAAAGTTCCGTCTGGACCCAAATGCAGGCGGACATCTTCGACAAACCCGTCATCACCCTCGCAAACGAACAGGGACCTGGCATTGGAGCAGCCATGATTGCGGCTGTCGGACTTGGTTGGTTCACCGGCTTTCCCGCCTGTGCCGATCAGTTCATCAAGTTCGGTAAGACCTACGAACCAATTGCCGCTAACGCTGATAAATACGCTAAGATTTTTAAAATCTATCAACAAATTTATCCCCAAACGAAAAAAATTAGTCATGAATTACAGGATTTACGTTAATTCAACCCCCAAAATAAAAGGACGCAGCCTAGGCTGCGTCCTTTTTACTAGTGAAACGGGTTTTAATTAATCCGATCAGAGCCGGAAGTAACGTAATCAAGATAATTGATAAAATCACGGCCGAAAAGTGTTCCTTAACGAACGGAATGTTGCCAAAAAAGTATCCGCCACCACAACATAGTGCGACCCATGCCACACATGCGGTAATGTCATACTTCACGAACTTTTGGTAACTGTAGTCACTGCTGGCAGCGACGAACGGAACAAACGTCCGCACAATTGGCATGAAGCGACCAAGTAGGATGGCCCATGAACCATACTTATCAAAGAACTGATGAGCTTTCTCAAAATCCTTGGGCTTAATGAACCGGCTCAAATGCCTATTGTCAGTAATGGCTAGGCCAACTTTTCTTCCCAAGAAGAAATCTAGTGAGTCCCCCAAGGCGGACGCCAGAAAGAACAAAATCACAAAAATCCAAACGTTTAAATCATTGGTACTCGCTGCGGCCAAGGCAGCGGCCGCAAACAACAGTGAATCACCCGGCAGAAATGGCATGATCACGGCGCCGGTTTCGATGAAGATAACCGCAAACAGGATCAGATAGGTCCAATTGCCAAACATGTTGACGAGTGTGACTAGGTGGTGGTCAATGTGAAGCACAAAATCGACTAAAAAACTCATATAATTAATCCCCACTTAAATTTATTTATTTTCTAATTTTACCAAAATGCCGCTAGCAAGAATAGCCACGGAGCACCTATCGGCTTCTATTTAAACTAAAATTAATGAATATCAAAAAGACGACTGAACTATCTGAAAGTTCAATCGTCTTTTAATTTTTCCAAATTTAATTACAATTTCGGTTGAATCAGTAAGATGACCCCGATGACCGCTACCACCAAAATGGCAATGGCAAAGTAACGTTCGTACTTACCAAAGATTGGTTGACCCGGTGCGTACTGTTTTCTCGCGTACATAAACAGTGGGATTCCCAAAGCGTAGATCACGAAGGCAATCGTCAGGTATTCCAATCCGGCGGCGTATCCCATGAAGATGGTTCCTAAAATTGCGAGCGCTGAAACCAAATAGGCACTCTTTCTAGAAACGGATAGCTTGTGCCCTTCAGGATTGAACGTTTTCTCATTGCGACTAATCTTGAACAGGTACATCATCGAAATCAGGTACGGTGGCACCGTCATCGTTCCCACGATCGTCAGCGTGAAATTAAAGGCCCGCCCCGCAAAATAGGTAAAGATAATGATTAATTGAATGACGATAACCGTCATGAACAGCGAGTGAATCGGAACGTTGTTCTTGCCCATCTTTCTAAAGAACTTCGGGAAGGTCCCGTCCATGGAGGCAGCTCGTGGCATCTCAGACAGAACTAAGACCCACGTCAACCAACTGGATAAGACGGCAACAATGACGCCAAAGGTAATGATTAATCGTCCCAGTGGTCCCAAAACAATCTGCATCAAGGCCCCAGTTGACGGACTCTGCAGGTTCGCCAGTTGCCCGTAACTGCGTAAGCCTAGTGGCAAAATTGAAACCAGCGCATACAGTACCAAACAAATTAAGAAGCCATATTTAGTGGCCTGACGCACATCCTTTTGACTCTTGGCGTTACTTGACAGAACCACGGCTCCTTCAACCCCAGAAAAGACCCACATTGTGGTCATCATGGCATTTCGGACTTGGGAAAACAAACTCCCCATGGCCTTGTCATTAACCTTTGGTAACGTCTGAGACGCAAACATGTTAGTGGAAAAAGCGTGCCAGTTGAAGACCACAATCATCGTAATGATGAAGATGGCCACAATCGTCAGCATGCAGATCGTCCCAAAGATATCGACGTGGCTGGTAACCCGGATTCCCTTTAAAATTAGGTAGGTCATCAGCCACAACACGATGGTTCCGCCAATAATTGAGATCCAGTTATTGCCACCGGTAAACGTTCCGGGCCAGAAGGCATTTAACGTTGACATCAGTAAGACCGAATACGCGGCAACGGCGAATGACTGGCAGATCCAGTACCCCCAACTTACAAAGAAGGCGGTAAAGTTGCCAAACCCAGCGTGGGCATAGTGATACAAACCAGTGGTGTACTGTGGTCGAACCTCCGATAGGGTCATAAACGAACGCACAATAAACCAGATAATTAATCCCGATAGCACCCAAGCGATGATTTGGGCAATTGCACCGGCATGGAGTGCCATGTTTTGGGGCAAATCGTAGATTCCACCACCAACCATCGCTGATAGTACAAACGCGGTCAGACCAATAGTTCCGACCCTTTCTTTTTTACTACTCAAATCCTCACTTCTTTCATCTTGAATTAAAAGAAAAAGGCGATATTATTCGCCCTCCTCTTGATAATTAATCCATTCGCATAATGTTTTTACTGTTTAATTTCTTGGCTTCTTTAATCTGACTCTTCATGCTTCGACTCTGAAAGTTGACTTCAACAGAATTCCCGTCGTTACGCAAGTCTTCAGCGGTTTTTAGGGCCTTATCAAGAATCTGATTCTTAACGTCAGCTTCCTTATCTTTCACGTCGGTCGCAATGAAGTAGTCAATCGAATCACTGTCATCGTTAGAGTTCACGATGGTTGCCAACCGTTCCTCACCAAAGGCAAAGCCAACGCCTCCGGTATTTTCAGGTCCCCCGAACTCTTCCACCATGTGATTGTATCGGCCACCGGCACAGATCGTGGTGTAATCGTCTCCGAAGCTCGGATCCTTGGCCATGATTTCAAACACCGTATCGGTGTAATAATCAAGCCCGCGAACCAACCGATCATCAATGGTGTACGGAATGTCTAAAGCATCAAGGGCCGATAAAACATCATTAAAGTATTGTTTGGATTCATCTGTTAAACTGTCTTCTAATTTCGGAGCGTCAGCGACCAACTGCTGGTCCCCCTTGTCCTTACTGTCTAAAATCCGGAGCGGATTCTGTTTTAAGCGCCGTTTGGAGTCTTCACTTAATTGGTCCTCATACTTTGAGAAGTAGGCTACTAGAACGTCATGGTAACGTTTCCGACTCTCTTCATCACCTAACGTGTTAATTTCAACCTTTAAGTCGTTAATGTCGACGCCCTTGAAGATGTCCAGGGCTAACGCAATCGTTTCAGCGTCAATCTGGGGACTGGTAGCTCCGATTGATTCACACCCAATCTGATGGAACTCCCGATTATGAGTCGCACCAGGACGTTCGTATCTAAACATGGCTCCCATGTAGAAAACCTTAACGGGCTTGGGATGTTCTGGTCCAAACAGCTTGTTTTCAACGAAGGAACGGACTACTCCAGCGGTTCCCTCTGGTCGTAGTGAGATGTCTCGTCCACTTTTATCCTGGAAACTGTACATTTGCTTGGTGACGATATCCGAACTATCACCAGAAGTTCTGGTAAAGACGGGGGTTTTCTCAACTAGCGGAGTGCGCATCTCATGAAAGTCGTATCGAGCGAAAACGTCCCGCGCCGTATCTTCGATTCGTTGCCAAACACTGGTCTCATCAGGCAAAATGTCTGACATCCCTCGCACTTTCTTAAATTTGTCATCCATAATATTCCCATCTTTCTATTAATTGTTTAATTAAAATTCTGTCAAATAGATATACGTAGATTTTACCATTATTGAATTACTCTGTCTTGTCCGTCTTTATAAATCAGTCAAGCGCCAACTACATATGATTAAAGTTAACCAAAGAAAAATTGTTCGAGTTGTCATTGATGTTACAACGTTTTTTATGGTATTCTATTAACAATTTATATAAAACTGAACAATAGGAGGAGTACGATGAAGGATTGGAATTATAAATTCGGGAAACAAGGATTAACATTTGACGATGTTCTCTTAATTCCTGCAGCAAGTGACGTGTTACCAAACCAAGTTGACTTAAGAACGACCTTAGGCAAAAACTTAAAGTTAAACTTACCCGTTCTAAGCGCAAGTATGGACACTGTCACAGAGGCACCTTTAGCGATTGCGATGGCTCAAAACGGTGGACTCGGCGTAGTTCACAAAAACATGAGCGCTAAAAAGCAAGCAGCTGAAGTTAAAACGGTTAAAAATGCTGAAGTTACCGGTGCCAACGCTGCAGTTGATGACAATGGTCATCTATTAGTAGCGGGGGCCGTTGGGGTAACTAACGATACCTTCGATCGAACTCAATTATTATTTGATGCCGGGGCAGACGCCGTCATCATCGATACCGCCCATGGTCATTCCAAGGGTGTATTAGAGAAAATCGCTGAAATCAGAAACAAGTTTCCAGACAAGACTTTGATTGCCGGAAACATTGCGACCGGTGCTGGTGCCAAAGCCCTCTTTGACGCTGGTGTTGACATTGCCAAAGTCGGCATTGGACCCGGTTCCATCTGTACCACCCGAATCGTGGCTGGTGTAGGAGTTCCCCAAATCACCGCTGCCTTTGACGCCGCCCAAGTTGCCGCCGATTACGGCAAACAAATCATCGTTGACGGTGGGATGCAGTACACCGGAGACATCGTTAAGGCGCTCGCAGCGGGCGGAAGCGCCGTTATGCTAGGAAGTATGCTAGCTGGTACAACGGAAGCTCCTGGAGACGTTTATACGGGTGCTGACGGCAAGAAGTACAAAGCATACCGTGGCATGGGTTCACTAGCAGCCATGGAAAATGGTTCTTCTGACCGATACTTTCAAGGCAAGGTCAAAGAAGAAAAGAAACTCGTTCCAGAAGGAATTGAGGGTCAAACCCCATACAAGGGTGACGTCTCAACCGTTCTCTTTCAGATTGCGGGTGGCCTTCGTTCTGGAATGGGATACACCGGATCTCATACCATTTCCGACTTAATTAATAACGCTCAATTTGTTAGAATTACTAATGCAGGACTACGCGAATCACATCCCCACGATGTGCAAATCACCAAATCCGCACCAAACTATTCAATCGATAAATAGGAGGAATTTGATGGCAACTGGTACAAAAAAACGTGATTATGATGAGATTTTAGTTCTCGACTTTGGGAGTCAATACAACCAATTAATCACCCGTCGCATTCGTGACATGGGCGTTTATTCAGAACTAAAACCACACACCATCACTGCCAAAGAAGTAAGAGAAATCGCACCAAAGGGCATCATTTTTTCTGGTGGCCCCAACAGTGTCAACGGCAAAGACGCCCTCAACGTCGACCCTGAGATTTTAAACATGGGCATTCCGATTTTAGGAATCTGTTACGGCATGCAACTATTGGCCCACGACCTAAAGGGTGGTCAGACCACCACCGCTGACGACAGTCAGTACGGTCCTGCCGAAATCAAGGTCACTAGTAATGATTCTGGTACTTTTAAGGGACTGGATACCGATCAAACCGTTTTAATGAGTCACGGGGACTTTGTGACCAAAGTGCCAGACGGTTTCAAAGTAACCGCCACTAGCGAACAGTGTGCCATTTCTGCCATGGAAGATCCTGATAAAGACATCTATGCCGTCCAATTCCATCCCGAAGTTAACCTCACCAAACAGGGGAACCAAATGCTGCACAACTTCGTCTTTGACATTGCCCACGCTAGGGACAACTGGTCAATGGACGACTTCATTGAAGATGCCATTACAAACATTAAGGAAGAAGTTGGCGACAAACGCGTCTTACTGGGTCTCTCTGGTGGAGTAGATTCCAGTGTGGTCGCCGTTCTCTTACATCGGGCAATTGGGGACCAACTCATCTCAGTCTTCGTTGACCACGGTCTGTTACGAAAGAATGAAGCCCAACAGGTCTTACACACTTTGGGCGATGAATTTGGCTTAAACATTGACTTTGTCGATGCTAGTGACGAATTCTTATCCAAACTAAAAGGCGTCACCGATCCCGAAAAGAAACGTAAAATCATCGGGAAAGAATTCGTCGACACCTTCTCAAAGGAAGCCCGCAAATTCAAGGACGTTGATTTCTTGGCACAGGGTACTTTATACACTGATGTGATTGAATCCGGAACGGATACCGCCCAAACGATTAAGTCTCACCATAACGTTGGTGGACTACCTAAAGACCTCAAGTTCAAGTTAATTGAACCATTAAACAAACTCTTCAAGGATGAGGTCAGAGAAATCGGTGAAAAACTGGGAATGCCAGACGAGATGGTTTGGCGGCAACCCTTCCCCGGTCCCGGTCTTGCCATTCGCATTATCGGTGACGTGACTCCCGAACGATTAAAGAAGGTCAGAGATTCTGACGCCATTCTGCGTGACGAGTTCAAAAAGGCCGGTCTGGACAAGAAGGTTTGGCAGTATTTCACTGCTTTACCTGGGATTCGGACCGTTGGTGTCATGGGTGATGAACGAACCTATGATGAAGCCATCAACATTCGTGCCGTTAATTCCGTTGATGGGATGACCGCTGAATTTGCGGAAATTCCGTGGGACGTCTTGAGTAAAGTCTCATCACGAATCGTCGATGAAGTTCCCGGGATTAACCGCGTACTTTACGATATTACCGGGAAGCCACCGGCAACCATTGAGTATCAATAAACATAAATATACAAAAAAGATCCTCACTAAAAGTGAGGATCTTTTTTACTGATTACGGTCTCAACACCGCATACGCCTTGCCAATGAAGTCTTCAATTGCTTGAGAATCTGGCAATACAAATGAAACTTTCGGATAAAATGCAAAATTAGTCAAAATATCAAAGTGCCATTCATAGACATCACTCGTCGTTCCATTGGTGGTCGTACTAGCACCTCCGACCGCAAAGTTAATATTTTTAATTTGTAGTGGGATTGCTCCACCAACCGTGCCAGAGTTAGAAGTGGTCTGCGAACCAGTATGAACCCGTTCACGGCTGACTTCTTTGATGTTATCTTTGTTATAGATTACTAGCAGGTCTTTATCCAATTCAAAATACATAAATCCCTTATCGTAATAAATAATGGCCTGATTATCAGTTTTAAAGCTACGCCAAAAACTGTCATTCAATCCTAATTGATCCACTAAATTATTAATCAATTTATCCATATATTGATAGTAATAATCCAAATAAGTCTTTCTAGCATTGGCTAAGTTTTTTCTAACCATGTTAGGAAAAAGCCCTTTTTTACGCATCAAAAAAGCTAGAATCCAGAACAGAATTCCCAAACCATCTGCCACCAAAAAGAAGAAACCTAAAACAATCATTATCCATTTACCGAAGTTTAAAAGCACCAAGTAAGTGCCGTCTTGTGATTCAGTTTGAACATAATTCCTAGTAATTTCCTCGCCCTTTTCAGAATGCGCAAAATCTGGAAGTCCGGTGAATTCAAATAATTTATATTTGCCGGGTATTTTTATTTTATTGTTCATTTCTCTCTTCCTTAGTTGCCACTCCGTCCATAAACCACCGTGTGATTGTTATTACTAGTCCAAACCACAATCATATCAGTGTCATTTGGTTTGCCGTTAGACGTGTAAGAAGTTGTGGTTCCCTTTGGAAAGAAACTGACCGACCAGTTAATTGGTGTGTCTTCGTCTTGAAGCGAAGCCACTAACGAACCGTTATTTTCCTTATAAGTTAATGAATGTGACCCACTATTGTCGGTTAACGAATTAGCGTTCATCTTAATGTCACTATTTGAAATTTCATCTTTAGTAACACTCAAGTTGTCCGTTCCACTAGGTTGAACAGTTGGTCCTTGTGTTCCCGAGCCACCCACATTATTTTCAATGTGACCGACTTCTTTCCACTGACCGGCAATGCTACTGTAATCACCGGACTGTATCTGACTAAGGTTCATTGCCGCCACTTTAGGGGCTGCAGTCTTAGTATCAGACTTACTGGTAGTTGCCCTTTTAGGCGCACTCTCTTTCTTGTGTTTAACCACGCTAGAAGCACTCGACGATTCCTTTTTAGGACTGTCGTTTTTAGAAGTACCACATCCAGCAAGGGTTAGAACGCTCAAGGCGGTAATGCCCACTAACATAACTTTTTTAGTTTTCATCTTTGGTATACTCCACTCCCATCAACTTAAATGACTTTCTATCATGTGATATTTGTCCAGCCGCTTTGGCTTTGTGTTTCCCATTCTTTTCGGTCAACTTAATTTGATTGTTCTTAATTTCATAAGAACCCTTTTTATTTCCCATTTGAGTAAAGTAATTCCCTTTAAACGTAAAACTCGGCTTCATTTTGGCCGGTACATTTTTGCCCTCAGCGGAATACATGCCACCAATATGGTTTCGATAATTGGTATACACTCCAATCCCAAGTAGCAATAGTACTAAAATCGACATCACAATCCAGGTCAACCCACTGTGATGATTAGCTTGTTTTTTATCATTTTTCATCTTTGGTATACTGCACTCCCATCAATTTAAAAGATTTTCGATTATTTGAAAGAGTCGCAACCGTTTTGGTGGTTTTGCTTGGTTTGGTTCCATCTCTTTCAGTTAATTCAAGATTATTACCATTAATTTTATATGTTCCTGTATTACCACTGTCTCCATCAACAAATCCATTTCGATGAAAAGTCATGTCACTTTTAACATTAGTAATTAGTAGATTGGTACTATGCGTGTATGTTCCACTCAGATGAGTCCGTTGATCATGGTAGATTCCAAATCCAACGCCAAATATCACGACGACCACAGCAACGATGGCAGCAATACTAACCCAACTAGCTTTAATCTCGTGCCCCGTTTTTTGACTCATTTTTTTAGAAACATTTTCAAAAGCATGATTCACTGACTGAGAAGCATTCTGAAAGGTACGTTCTCCCTTAGTTTGATTTCTCTGATTACCGGAACTGTTTGAACTCGTCAGTTTACGCCCACAGTTTGGACAAAAGTCAGGATCACCTTCAATGGGCTTGCCACAATACGGGCAAAAATGATTGTGATTTTCCATAATATTTTTAAACTCCCAAAATTGTAGTATTTTTTTGTGGAAAATTAATTATTGAAATTATGATTCAGAAACTGCCAATGTGAATGATGCGTGGACTTTACCATTTACAACATTAACGGAAACATTTTGTAAGTTTAATGCCGTGATAAAACTCAAGGAATTTTGGATCAATGATGCATTACTGTTATCCCACAACAAATCAGCTAACTGTTGATCGGATGTAATCATGGATACATCTCCATCGACACTCCCGTTAATAGATAAATGACCAGCATTTGGATTTGGATCAACTTGTGGTTTGCCAAATGAAGCTACCTTAGCTTGTAAGGCTGCTCTGACACCAGCTTCATCAGGAGTGAAAGCTGGTTTTGGTGTATTGCTTCCATTATTTGTTGAGCCACCGTTGTTAGATGGATTAGTAGGCGTAGTTGAACCACCATTGCCAGTACTTCCACTACCGTTGTTGTTAGCAGGTGGAGTTACTTGGCCGCCATTGTTAGTGTTTCCACCGTTATTAGATGGATTGGATGGAGTTGTGCTTCCACCATTACTAGTGGAACCTCCGTTTTGTGACGGTGTAGTTGAACTACCATTATTAGTTGATGGAACTGGAGTAGTGTTTCCGTCCTTTGATGGTGCTACCTGACCACCGTTATTTGAGGGGGTAGTTTGATTGCCATTGCTGGTACTTTCGCCATTTTGTGATGGTGTTACTGAACCATTGTTGTAAGTTGGAGTGGTTGGGGTACTTTGACTTGTTCCGTTATTCTTTTGTGACTGAGTTGGAACTTGTGTGTTAGAACCCGTCTTACCAGCTGTTTTTGAACTAGCTACCGCTCCATTACCAGTGGTTTGACCAGCAATTTTGGCAGGAGTTTGAGCAGTTGCTGCGGAATTTTGGCCCTTAACTGCGGCTTTCTGACTAGCTCCAACAACTGGTTGAGCTTGGACGTTTCCAGCCCCATTTTGAAGGTTGTTCCAACCGGAATAAATACTTTCGCCAGGTTTACGGGAGTTCACTGGAATCACAATCTTTGACCCAGCGTAAATCAGGTTAGCATTTTGTAAATGGTTGGCGTCGGCAATGTCCTTTACAGTACTGTTGTACTCTTGAGCGTAACCAGATACCGTATCACCCCATTGAATGGTAATAACCTTTTTGTTACTAATTTTTGATGAACTAACTTGGTTGTCAGTCGTCGTGGTTGAGGCATTCGTTGAAGCGGTGTTAGCTGTTACAAATACTCCTAGTGCTAATGAACTAAGTAATAGTCCTTTAAGAACGTTCTTTTTATTAAATTCCATCGTTAATCTTCCTTTCAAAACCAGTTTCTAAACAGCAAAGTAACTCTTGAATTAACGCGCTTATTCAAATACAACAGGGAACTACGCTATCCCATTAACTTTTCATCATCTACCTTCACCTTAAAATTAGAATCGTTAATTAACATAAAACATCCCCCCTTTTGTATTTCCCACTCCGTTTTAGAAAAAATTACAAAAAGGCACGAGTGGCTTTATTAAAAATTAACAACTTGTTTTAATTTTTACAAACTTCATTTTTTTGAACAGAGTGTCTAAGTATTGCCATAATTGGCTTTTTACCTTGAATGTTTGCCGCAAAAGTGATTATCATTTAGACAGAATGTATATTATTTAACAATAATATTCTTAACTAAATCTTAATATTTGAGGAGTCGGTATCGTGATTGCTTTAAACACCAAACACTTAATCGCACAATCTTTTCTAGAATTATCCGTCTCAGAACCACTTTACAAAATCAGCGTAACTGATGTAATCCAAAAAGCCGATTTATCCAGAGGAACCTTCTATAATAACTTCGGAAGTATTGATGACATCTTGGTCTACATTGAATGTGAAGTGGATGATCCAATTATCAGTGGTTTAAAGGATATGAGCACCCCCCCCCCCAGCAACACTAGCCAATCTCCCTTTGAGTTAATCGCCAACTATTTATTACCGGCGCTATACGACAAGCGAGAGATTCTTAAAATCCTATATAATCCCAACCTTCGCGGACACTGGACGGAATTTTTAAAGAAACGTTACAAGGAATGGGCGATGAAGAACATTTTTAACAAGCAGTCCCAAACTGCCAAAAACATTTCCAGCGGTCTTTCATGTGAATTTTGCGTCAATATGTATCTCTCCATCATTGAAATTTGGATGACCCAACCCATTCCAGAAGACCCAGAGCACTTTAAAGTGACCTTTCTTTTCTTTGTGAATACCCCCATAACTTTAATGATTTAAAAAGGTAAGTAGCTTATGACTAAAAAAGAACCATTTCCACTAAAATTGGAAATGGTTCTTTTAATAACTGTACTAGTTACCCCTCCATTTTGATGTATACTTATCCTTGGATTTTATATCAAAATACATAACGAGGATGGTTATTATGAATATCAAGAAAATCGCTCTTTCACTGCTAGTCGGTACTACCATGTTTGCCGGTGGACTGTTTGTAACCCATCCAAACATGGTTTACGCTGACTCAAATGTCGCGGCAGGTACTGCGCAAGGTCAAGTTGTCGTCCAGTACGTCAATGCTTTAACTGGTCAACCAATTCGTGCCAGTAAAGTTATCTATGGTGCTCCTAACAGTATGCTTGACCTATCAAACGACGTTCCAAACATTCCCGGCTACGTTGCCGGAAGCAACCGAGCTGATAACGGTGGTAACACCTATCCAGCTGCTGGTCAGTCAATGACAGTCACCATTGCGTACCACCCACTCAATAAGCCACAACAGAGTGGAAATTATCAAGGTGGAAACGCAACGTCTCCTTCAAACGGAACAACGGCAAACGGACAGAACAACGGTTCAAGTGGCGGAAACGCAGCGATAAATAAAAACGGTAATTCTCAAACAAGTAATAACCAAGGACAAACCGCTAACGGTAACGAACCTAATCAAGAAAATAAAACTAAGCAACAAAATAAAGAACAAACGACTAAAAATCGCAATAATCAAAATAAAACCAAAAAAGACCAGCAAAAGCAGAAAAACAAGCAACATAATGACAAGAACCAAAAAGCTAAAAAGGACAAGCGGAAACAGCAATCCACCAAGAAAGATCACACCGGATGGATGATCGGTGGCATCATTGTTATTCTAATTGTCGGAATTGGCGCTTTTGTCTGGTATCGCGTAAGAAAAGCACATCATTTTAGACACTAATAATTAAAAATTAAGATAACTAAAAAAGGAACTCCCAAATCTTTCGACTTGGGAGTCCTTTTTTGGATACCTAACGTTAGAGTGTCTTACATATAATGTGACTTATTAGTTTTCGACTTATTTCGTTAGATACCACTATTCAATAGTAGAACTACGTAATCGTGACTTAATTTGCTTCTGACTACTTTCGTTTCTTCTTTTGCATACCAGCACCATTGACTAACCCGTCAATTCGCTCAAATGTCTCGCAGATCCCACCTGTTACTGGGAGTGTTATTGGCCGTGAAACCTGCTTAAACAATGAATTCCCCACCACCCCGCGCAAAACGAAAAAACTCCAACAATCGCTACCAAACTAATTAGTGACAGCAATCCTACTATTAAAACAATCAGGCCATAAATGCCCGATTATTTGTGATTGATACACATCTTCCACAAGTATTAATTCCGAAATGGCCCACCCGAAAATTAACTCATTTGATATTAAAGAAACCGCCAGGATCTTTTTATCATTATGTGTTTAGTATTTATTTATGTTTATATCCCTCAATACTTGTGGCCTGACATGTATACATACGACAATCTAAGCTGTTGTTATTAGTTATTTTTGATTAATATGAAAAACTTTTCTCACATTCAAAACTCCCGCAAACGAAACTTGATTTATCTTTAATTATAGAGATGAAATCACCCTCTCAATCTTTAATCCCACAAGTTATTTCATAAATAACGGTCTTTTATGACGTAAAAATCTGATTGACTAAGTGGTTAAGCGTTTGCGCAAATTGTTTAAATTAAGTTGGCCAATTACAGCTAAAGTCACTCAAACTTCTTGACCCTTCCACAAGCGATACACGTTATTCAAACTGTAAACAATTCCACTAATCTTTAAGAACGGTTAAAAATAATGGTCCCGTTGCCTGTCATACCAGCCCTTCAATTGATTTCATGTTTATTTTTTAAAATAAACATGTTTCTCATTAATCCTCATACAGGCATGCTCGGTTAACCGTTTTCTCAATTTTATAACAACAATAACCTTAATTTCAATCTTAATTGATATTGTTTTGCTTTTTATAATTTTATTAGATATGATAATTCCATGCAGTTAGCAGTTATGAAATAAAATTTGAGGAAATGAGAAATGAACAAAAAACGAGTCACCATTAGAGAAGTTGCCAAACACGCCAAAGTTTCAACGGCCACCGTGTCACGGTTCTTAAACAACCATCTTAACTCGATGTCCAAGAACACGGCGAATCGCATTAAACGATCAATCAAACACCTCGGGTACGTTCCTAACTCAATGGCGCGTGGCTTAAGCCGCCAAAATGACAGTGGGAGCATCATTGCGGTAGGAGTGTCAGACATCGAGGATCCCTTTTCAATCAGGATGTTTGAAGGAATCCAGGACCAACTGTCCATTTACAAGTACATCCCCTTGCTGATTAATTCCGCCAGTAAGTACAAAAACGAACGCGACCTCTTTCTAGCCTTAGATACTAGCCTCATCAGGGGCGCCATCATTCATCCGGTCAACAGTCACATCAAGGACATTGCCGAACTTTTAAAACCGCGTTTCCCCGTTATTTTGACCGATAAATCCATTAACGATGGCTTTTTTTATAACATCGTCATTAACAACTTTGCGATTTCTCAGAAAGCCGCCGCCTATTTTAAAAACAACCTGGGGCTTTCCAAGTTAATCTTGGTTACTAACGCTGAAAGCGAGATGAAGGTCGTCAGAGAGCGTGTTGCTGGGATTAAATACGTCTACCCCGAACCTGATATTACAATCGTCAAGCCCGGTTATTCCAAAACGTCACTTCACCGTGCCTATCATGAAATCGTCCGCCAATTAAAAAAGCAACCCAACAGTCTGATTTTCTGCCTAACGGAAAAGTGGTTGCTAAGCTTTTTGCCCCGGTTGTTGCGTAACAACATTATTGACCGCGACAAGGTTCCAAACATCACTGGTTTTGTGAGTTCCAACATCGTCAACCTAATTCAGCCAAAAACGAAGTGTATCAGGACAGACGCGTACACCATGGGAAAATACGCCGCGCAACTCATGTACGACATCTTAAACAAAAAAGTGGACCCAAGTAAAAAACGCTACATGGTCCACGCCAAATTTGAATAATATCTGTAACCGACTAAGTCCATGCTTAGCCGGTTTTTGTCTAATAAATAAAAAGTGCCACTTCTGAGAAGCAGCATTTTTTGGAGTTTGAAGCTATGTGTGCTCCAGAAGTAGGAAGCATTGTGAAAGTATCTTTTTTGGAGCGACTAAAGAATAACACGGCAAAATGCCTTACCAGAGGTCGTTTAAACCCCACTCAAAGTAATAATGAAAGATTTACTGCCAAAACGCCACCCATCACGTTTAGTTAATCGTTTACGAAACTTATCTTAAGCCTAATTTTGGCTCAAAAAACTTTAGACCAGCGCCAAGCTCATCCGCGCCAATCACTTCCGCTATCCTAACTCTTGTTTAATGATTATTTCAAAATCATAATTAGTCTCTTTTTATTATTTTGGTGATATACTCCTCTCATCGACTAGTTAAGAAACATTTTTATCGGACTCCCTAACTAATATAGATACTTTTTAAACCTCGATAACTCACAAGCGTCAGGCATCCACAAACTACTATACTGTCAACTTGACTAGCCGAATCTTCCTAATTGCTCTGACTTCTTCAGCGAGGCCAGGGTTTTTTCTTTTGGATTTTTGGTAATACTTAGATTATTCTATTTAAGGGAGGAAATTAAATGATAAATTGGTTTGATTTATTCTTTATGATTGGTACTTTGTTGTTAACAGTACTTCTAGTTTTACTAATTATCTTAGTATTATACTTGTGTATCCACTTAGGAATAAAACTAAATAGGTTCTTAAATAGAGCGAAAGAGAATCATGGAAAAAAACATTAAATTATTAGTCACTAGTGTTATGCCCTTAGCTTCTGAATCAAAACTAGCAAATTATTTATAAATATAATTTGCTAGTTTTTTTGTTTATTTAAAATACTCTTCAGCGAACGCCCTGGTCTTATTAACGTAGACCTGTCCCTCTTTGTTCAAAGAATCAGCGTGGGTTGCATGGTTCACAATCCACAATTTCTTAGGACCGTGGTCGTTTTTATAATTGATATAGGCATCCTTTACGGGAACAAACTTATCAGCATTGCCATGAATGATGAATAGTGGAATTTGATTATGCGCTAACGTCTGCTTCGTGTCGGCATCGTAGAAATCGTACTTAGCAAAAATATCACCGTAGATGCGGGCAATGGGCAGGATTGGGAAGGTCGGCAAATGAAACAACGTTCCCAGTTCATATTTCAACTCGTCATAAATACTGTTATAACCACAGTCGGTAATCGCAAAGTCAACGTTGTGCGGGACCTTCGGCAAGGTAAAGAGAACGGCAGCCGCTCCCATACTGATCCCAAACATGCCAAGTCGTCCATTCGGTATTTTCTGGTTAATCATGTTCATCCATGTCACAATGTCAGACCGATCTTTCCACCCATAACCAGCGTACTCACCCTGACTACGTCCAAATGATTCGTCATCTGGTGCTAACACATTATAACCATCATCATGAAACATTCTAATGTAGTTATTCATCTTGTGCCCAGTACTTCCGTAACCGTGGATTACGATCATGGTCTTATTCGTCGCTTGCTTAGCTGGTAAGTAGTAGGCCATGAGTTTTAGGCCACCCTTGTTCGTTTGGTGCCAAATCTGGGGCTTTTGTTCTTTAATCCAAGTGGTGTTAACCTTTTCGCCGACCTGCGTGCTGTATCCACCCCGTTTAAACGCGAAGTTAAACAGGAAGTAGGTTCCCACAAAGATTAAAATAATCACGGTAATTACGATGGCAATTGTAACTTTGTGCCAGCGCTTCAGCTTTCCTTTTTTCATAATTTCGCTCCTTTTTGCAACACTTGCCATTATACGGGCAGAGCGATTCAAATCATGATTAATTTTTAAGCGTCGCGTGGTACCGGTAACTAGCCAGCTTCAGACGAGTTACAGATTAATTTGAATGTCATTATATTAATCACAAATCGTTTTAGTTTGCTTCAAGCTAACTTTCAACTAAAATGTAAATACATAACTAACTAATAATAAGTAGGGAGTAATTAAATTGAAAACAAGTCCAATAACTAAAATGCTTGGAATTAAGTATCCAATCATTCAGGCGTCACTCAACTGGCTAACTGACGCTAAGTTTGTCGCCGCGGTCTCAAATGCTGGTGGTCTCGGGACGTTTGGCCCAAACGCTGGCAAGACTAATCCCACTCAAGATGCCACGGAAACGTTAAAAAAGCAGATTAAAGAGGCCAAACAGCTCACCGACAATCCCTTTGCTGTCAACATGATTGTCGGAAGTGAAGATGAGTTTGATTACCCAGATAAGACCTTTAGAGCTGCTTTTGACGCTGGGGTTAACATCTTCATCATTTCTGGTGTCATCAATCCAAAACTTTTTAAAGAAATCAAGGAATCCGGTAGTACCCTAATCTTTCGCGAACTCAATCCGTCCGTTAAGGGCGCTCAAAGAGCTGAAGAATTAGGCGTCGACATCCTGATTGCCACTGGTTACGATGAAGGTGGGATCATTCCAACGACCGGCCTTGGGACGTTTACCACCATTCCACGCATTGTGGATGCCGTCTCCATTCCAGTCGTTGGCGCTGGTGGTATTACGGACGTTCGTGGTGTACGCGCTGCCTTTGCACTGGGTGCTCAGGGAGTCTACGTTGGAACTCGGTTCATTGTGACTGACGAAAACCGGACTTCAGATGCTGCTAAAGAAAAAATCATCAACTCGACAGTCGATGACGTAGTATTAGTATCTCCTAACCAACGTTCAATCAAGAATCCGCTAGCTGATAAGTGGGCCAAGGAGTTTCAAAATGGCGTCAAAGACACCTATGAACAAACCCGCAAGGCCGGTGGCGTTCGTCCTGCCATGCTTGACGGCAAACTTGATGACGGTGTGATTTCCACTGACGTTGGTATCAACAACATTCACGACGTCAAGAGTGTTCAAGGTGTGGTGGATGAAATGATGCAGGATTTTCAAAAATAAATCTTAATAAAAAGCTTCAAGTGGCGTGTCTATCAGCCATTTGAAGCTTTTTTATTCTGCTTTGCTAATTCTTAATGTGATAAGATGTTTCCTATGTGATAAATTACATAAATTCTTACAAAGGAACGTTCAATTTGAAAATCATTAAGAAAATTCTCAACATCTTTAATACCCGCATCGGGTTCTTCTTGTTACTAGTGGCTCTGTTCTGGTTCAAGACCGTCTACGCTTACTACCACGTCTTTTACCTCATTCCAGCGAGTCGCATGCAGCACATCATCTTACTAATCAATCCACTGGCCGCAATCATCATCACGTTGAGTCTGGCGTTGTATTTCAAGCCCGCCAAGCTCTTTTATCCCTTTATCATCTTCATTGACTTCTTAAACACCGTCTTATTGTACATAAACATCGTCTATTTCCGAGGATTTCTGGGCTTTATGACTGCGGACACGATGACGACCGGTCATTCCAATTTAAACGGTGGGTTAATTACCAGTGCGACCGCCCTTATCAACAAATGGGACGCCTTATACTGGATAGACCTGATCGTGATTATTCTGTTACTGGCATTTCGCGTTATTAAAATCGACAAAAAGCCTTTGAAGCTTAGGTTTAGCTTACTAACCACCCTGGTCGGAATTATCTTTTTGTTTCTCAACCTTTTTCTTACCCACATCGATAATCCCAACCTGTTCGCCCAGTCAAGTACGCAAAGCAAGCAGAATGACATTGTGAAATACATCGGAATCGACAACTACACCGTCTACGACTGGACCAAGTCCATTCAGACCAACATCGCGCGTTCGACCGCTAAGAAATCAGATCTAAATGACATTTTAGGCTTTACGAAAAAACACTACGCTGCCCCTAATCCAGAAATGTACGGGAAAGCGCGCGGAAAAAACGTGATCGTCATTCACCTTGAAAGTCTCCAGCAATTCTTGATCGACAAAAAGGTCAATGGCAAGGAAGTGACGCCTTTCCTGAATAAAATCTACCATAGTCAGTCAACTGACTCGTTTGATAACTTCTACCACCAAGTGGGACAGGGACGAACGGCCGATGCCGAAAACATGCTTGAAACCAGCACATACGGTTTGCCGGAGGGCTCCTTGTTCTCTCAATATGGAAACGACAATACCTTTCAGGCGGCTCCCGCCATTTTGAAGCAACAGCAAAACTACACGTCCGCCGTTTTCCACGGTAACGACGCTAATTTCTACAACCGTAACAACACTTACAAACGGCTCGGCTTCCAGTACTTCTTCAGTTCCAAAGATTACAACATGAAGGGCGATCGGACCGAAGGCATGGGCTTAAAGGACAAGTATCTGTTTCAAGATTCCAACAAGTACTTAGAGAACCTTCAACAGCCCTTTTACGTCAAGTACTTGACGGTCACTAATCATTTGCCATACGTTCTGGACCAAAAAGACCAAAAGCAGATGCACTTTAAGACCACCAACACTGACAATCCGGAGGTCAATAACTACTTTGTCACCGCCCACTACCTCGACCAGTCCGTCAAAGAATTTTATGACTACCTGCATCAGACGGGTCTCGACAAAAACTCAATGATCATCATCTACGGTGACCACTATGGCTTAATGGACCAGGATGAACGTAGTCTGGCACCGCTTTTAGGCGTCAAACCAAACGATTGGAACACTTTTGACCACAGCCAAATCCAAAAAGTTCCGTTTATGATCAACATGCCAGGAACCACCGGTGGGAAAATCCACCACACGTACGGCGGTGAGATCGACGTGTTACCAACGGTTCTCCATCTTCTCGGAATTAATTCCAAACCATACGTTCAGTTTGGAACCGACCTCTTCTCCAAGCAACACGACCAGGTGGTGACGTTTAGAAACCGTGACTGGGTCTCACCCAAGTACACCTCCACGAACGGCACGGTTTATGATAATCAGACCAAACGTCAGCTTCATCCAGATCAGAAGCAGCAAAACCAAATCAATCAGAATCAGCACCAGGTCAACCACGAACTGGAACTGTCGGACAAGTTGAATAAAGAAAATCTTCTTCGTTTCTATCATCCCAAGGGCTTTAAGCCAGTTAATCCAAAAGATTACCACTACAATCATGAATTGAAGCGCGAAAAAAGCCTCGAAAAGCAGTTGGGCCAAAAGTCAACAAGTCTAGCTTCCCTAGACAAATAACAATAGCACTTAACTCACATGAGTTAGGTGCTATTTTAGTCTTTTATTTATTTAATACCTGTGAAATGGCCGTTGCCATCCGTTTAATTCCTTCATCGATCTCATCGTCATTCATGTTGGAAAAGTTTAAGCGGAAGGTCCCTGGTTTTACCTTACCCGCGTAAAAGGAGGACCCAGGAACAAACACCACGTTGTTTTTTAAACAAGTCTGATACAGTTCCTCCGTGTTCACTCCGGGAACTTCAACCCAGATGAACATCCCACCTTCAGGATGACTGTGGCGCACGTTCTTTGGGAAGTACTTATCAATGCGGTCCATCATCAGATTAGCCCGATGCTCGTAGGTATCGGTAATCTTCTTGATGTGGTCGTTAATATCCACGTCATCTAAGTACTGGGACACGATGTACTGGGTTAAGTTATCCGTATGTAAATCGGCATTTTGTTTAAACAAGATGAACTTGTCCATAAAGTTTAACGGTGCATCGATCCACCCCAAACGGAGTCCTGGTGCTAAAATCTTGGAAAAAGAGCTCAGATAGATTACCCCACCGTCATGGTCAAAGTGCTTGAGTGGCGGTAAGTATTTGCCAGCGTAACGAATGGCACCGTATGGGTCGTCTTCCAGAATTGGAATCCCAGCCTCTTTACCAATCTGAACTAACTTCTTCCGCCGCTCTTCCGTCATGGTCCGTCCGGTTGGATTCTGAAAGTTAGGAATCGTGTAGATAAATTTGGCTTGCGGATACTTTTTGATTAACTGTTCTAAGGCATCTGTCTCCATCCCGTCCTCGTCCATGGGAATGCCAACGATTCTGGCACCATAGGACTTAAAAACGTCGATGGCTGAGAGGTAGGTTGGATCCTCGGTCAAAACCACGTCACCAGGATTAATCAACATCCTGGAAACAATGTCAATGGCCTGTTCCGACCCCGTCACGATGCCAACGTTAGCAACCGTTGTATTAACGTGGCGTTCTTTCATAATGGCCACAATCTGCTGTCTTAGTTTTTCGTAACCAAGCGACTGCGAGTACTGCAGAACCGTTTGCCCATACTGTTCAAAAACCTGGTTTGCGGCCTTTTGGATCTCTGAAACCGGAAACAACTCGGGAGCTGGCATTCCACCACCTAATGAAATCACCTTGGGATCAGAAGCCGCTTTAAAAAGATCTGAAGTTACCGTACTAACATGAGCTGGCACGCCACTTGCGTATCTAAATTCCATTTTAATCGCCTCACCGTACTAAACATTTGGTAGTTATTATTTAAAAGTTCACTGTAATTAAAGCATTACACTATTAGTATAGTACATTCAGCTTGAATGCGTCGCTATCACGTATCTAAATGACCTAATGTGTGCGGTGTCTCAAACTTTAGATTCGTTGCGATTTTTCACCCAATCATTTTCGTCATGGCCTACGCCGTTAATGACAATTCCATTGGTAATGACCCGTTCCAGCCGAAATCCAGCACGTTTTGTAACAGCATTACTCCGCTTATTATCAACGGCCACTTTAACATGGATCTGATTCAACTGATAATCACGAAAACCTAAGCCAATCATGAAGTTAAGCGCCCGGTAAACGATCCCCTTCTCGGTAAACTGGTTACCCAGCCAATAGCCAATCTCCGTGCTTTTTTGGTCATGATCAAACGAATTAAAACTGATCATCCCGGCAATTTGATCCTGATAAATAATTAATAAGTTAACTGACTTTCCTAACCGATAATGAGTTAAAGTTTGGTGTAAAAATTGCTGCTCCTGGGCAACTGATTGCATCGCATCCGCCCATGGCAACCACTTTGAAAGGGTTGTACGTGAGTCTTTTACTAACTGATAGACCAATTTTACGTCTTCTGGCTGGTCAGGAAGGCGTAACTCAATCTCACTGTCAACACGTTCCGTCCTCATTTCATCACTTCCTACTTTCCGGCTTTTGAAATTGAGCCGTTTAAATCGTCGTATTCATTCTGACTCAGTTGGCCGGTCTGCCTGGCGACTCGCAAGCGGTCCACTTCTTTTCCGTGGTCAACGTTTGTGAGGTAATTACTTTCACCACGAATCGTATGGTCGTATTTGGCAGCCGTCAGCTTTCGTTTTAAAACGGACTGCGTAAAATCGTAGACACGGCCATCCACAATGTTTTGGTAGTTAAACTTTTGCTTTTTAATCTGAAACTTCAAAGCACCATCCGGAACGCCGCTTACAAACGTCATCCTTTCAATCGTGGATTGAGGATAGCAACGGTTTGAGAAAGTACCCGCTGCGTTTATAAAAATTATCAACTCGTTCCCGGTGGTGACCAGGACGGTCGTCTCGGAATCTTTCTGATTAACCAGTAAGCCTCTGACCCGTTTCTTTGCCAAACGGTCCGTTAAATATTGGTCAAACTCTGAGCCAATCACCGCTTTTAATCCATGAAACTGATTTAAGCCAGTGTGCATTTTTATTACCTTTCTCTTATATACATACATAAATAAGGAGTAAATCATGAAAATCGAAGAACAACTCTTTACCAATCTCAAACCTGATATTTCTAAATTGATTCGGTTTGGTTTTAGGAAACAAAATCACGTCTTAACGTACACCACTCACCTCCCACAAACCAACTTTTCGGTCACCATTACCGTTAAGCAAAACGGAAAGGTAACTGGCAAAATCATCGATGATGATTACCACGCCGAATACACTAACTTTCGGGTTGACAACCCAGAGGGCGGTTTCGCCAGCACCATCAAGCAGAGATACACTGACATCTTGAAAAACATTGCGCAGCAATGTTTCAACTACGTTCCAGACAACACGGAAACAAAGTGGCTCATCCCAGCCAATCCGAAATACTTTGACTTAGAAAAAGACTTCGCCAAAAACGGCACCATCATGTGGAAACAAACCACTCACATTCATGTTGATGATTTAGTTTACATCTACGTGACGGCACCAGTTGCCGCCATCACGTATAAATGTGTGGCCATCAAGGTGAATCAACCGCACTACTACCACGATGAAAACATCACCATGCACTACGTTATGTTACTTCATTTACTTAGCAGATTTAATCCCAATGAATTTAACGTGGCCGTCCTAAAAAAGCACGGTGTCAAAGCCGTCAGAGGTCCGCGCCACGTTCCTCAATCTTTAAGTCGGATTCTCAAATAACCGCAACATTAATACTGAATATTTTGGTCTGCGACAATTGACTGGTAATTCATCTTTTCAAGCCATTTTGGTAAACTCAGGTTCTCCATAATGTTCATGTCAACGTCTGGAGTCAAAATCGAACCGCCAGGAACCGCATCAACTGGAATCGAAAAGTAGGGTCCAACGGTAATCGCGTTACCAATCTCACCCGGTTTCATCATGACGTGGGCAAAGCCAATCCACGAACTGGCAAACGAAGTGCCCGCATCTTGACCACACTGGGCAATCGAACGCGCGATGGCTTCTCTTCTTCTGGCCAAGAATTCGCCGAGGTCGTCCTCGTTGGGAGTGTTCCAGGTTCCAGCATCCTCAATGAACATGGAGGAATTATGAACGGGATCCTTCGCAATTGAAATGGCAATGGCGGACCAAACGCCGTAACTTTCACCCGGTTTTAGCGGGCGGTCTTCAATTGGTCGTTCGGCAGTGACGCCCTTGTTAGCACAAATAATGAAACTCCCCGGAGCTGGATAGTGCCGACGATTGTCAGCCGTTCCAAAGAATTCTACCAGCGAATCCTGCAGTGGTTTCCCATCGTAAATTGGTAGTTTCGAACCATCCCACTGGGTCACCTTAAACAACGGTTGTGCCCGATCGACTTCTGGATTTCTCAGGAGATCATATCCCAGAATGTGGCCCTGAACGCCCGTAAAGCTGGACGCCGTCATCATGTTAATCTGGCCGATGTAGGCGTTCTTACACTCGGCTCGGTCGTAAGACACGATTCCATCCAAGACGCCATCGTCCGTCTTTTCGCGGGTCCCAGCGTCAACTTTTAGGCCAGTAACATAGCCTGTTCCGAGATTCCCTGGCTCCATGTAACCCCGCGAATATTTTTGATAGGGACTAATCGCAATACGATCAATCCCCTCTTGATTTAAAACTTTGTCAATTTTAGCCATTTTTTGCCTCCTATAAGCGGAAAATTTATTTTGCTTTTGAGACTACGTTCATAATCGCCTAACTCAAAATCACTTGCAAGGAACATCACTTATTAATGCCCAAATGACGGTACTAAAACGATTTTATCTCCCTTTCTTATCAATCAATAAATATTTTATTAAAATTTCCTCATAAAAAGAGTGACACAATGTCAGCATTAGCGTTAAAATAATGTTAAGATTTACACAATAATAGGTGTGTATTGAAAGGAGATCCTAATAATGAAAAAAGTCTTAATATTAGGCGGTGGATTCGCTGGATTAAGGGCTTGCAAGCTTTTAGCTAAGAGTAAGGCCAATCTAGACATTACCTTGGTTAATAAAAATGCTTATCATTATGACTCGACCGGCCTCTACAAGGTCGCATCAGGAGATGAAGCACCAGAGCGACTCATGTTTAGAATTACCGACATGATCAATCCTAAGATTCATTTCATAGAGGATGAAGTTATTAAAGTAAATGGTAAAGATAACACGGTCCAAACGAAAAACAACGGTGATTTAAGTTACGACTACCTGTTCAATGCGCTTGGATTCGAACCCGAAACGTTTGGCACCCCGGGTGCAGACGAATTTGGGCTTCAGATCAGTGACATTGATAACTCAGTCGCTGACTACAAGAAGATTCAAACCACCTTGGATGCCTACGATGAGTTTAAGGATGCTAAGCTCTTGAACATCGTGGTGGTCGGCGGTGGTTTTACTGGCATCGAACTTTTAGGGGATCTCGTGCACATGGTGCCAAAATGGGCCAAAAAGTATGGTTTCAAAAAAGAAGAGTTCAAAATTACCTGTATCGCTCCGGGCTTTTTGCCAATGTTTAACAAAAAACTCGGTGACTACGCGCAACACTTCCTTGAAAAGAAGGGCGTTAAGTTCATCATGGGTGACACGGTGTCAAAGATTACGGCAGATGGTGCTTACTATGGTAAAGATGATAAATTCATCCCATCTCACTTAGTCTTCTGGACCGCTGGAGTAAAGGGATCTGACGTTATTCCCGATTCACAGTATCCAAACGAGAAACGAAACCGGGTCGCCGTTAACACGAACATGAGCTTAGACGACTTTCCTAACCAGTACATCATTGGTGACGTCTCAGCCGTTAAAGATGACAAGTCCGGTCGGATGTTTCCAACGACTGGTCAAATTTCCATCTACGAAGCGGACGTTGCCGTTAATGATTTCTTAAATAAACTAAATGGTAAACCTGCCATTAAGTTCGACTACAAATCAATGGGAACCGTTTGTTCACTTGGCCCATACAGTGGAATTGCCGAAATTTACATGTTCGGCATGACCTTTAAGTTAAAGGGATGGATTGTCCCAATCTTTAAGAACATGATCTTCAAGAAGAACGGACTTGAACTCGGAAACATTCGGACCATGTTAGAAAGTTAAATTGATTTAAGGAGGAACTATTCACAATGCTTAATTTAGGTTTAAGTGTTTTGCCGCTAGCGCGGATTCAGTTCGCTGAAACCACGATTTTCCATTTCTTCTTCGTCCCAATGTCAATTGGATTGGCATTGATCGTTGCAATCATGGAAACCTTCTATGCGGTGACCAAAAAACCAGTCTATAAGACGATGACGAGATTTTGGAGTAAGATTTTCTTACTTAGTTTCGCGGTCGGAGTTGTAACTGGTTTGATTCAAGAATTCCAGTTCGGGATGAACTGGTCTGATTACTCAAGATTTATGGGTGACATCTTCGGGGCGCCGTTAGCCATCGAAGCTCTGTTGGCCTTCTTCTTGGAATCAACGTTTATCGGGGTTTGGATGTTCACCTGGGACAAATTAAAACCCGCTTGGCACGCCCTGATGATTTGGTTGGTCTTCTTTGGTTCAGCCATTTCAGCACTTTGGATTCTATCAGCCAACAGTTTCATGCAACATCCAGTTGGTTACCGGATTGACCCTAAGACCGGTCACGCTTTAATGACTAGTTTTAGCGCCATCCTGACCAACCAACAACTCTGGTACGAATTTCCCCACGTTATCTTCGGAGCCTGTGTTACCGGTGGTTTCATCGTTGCTGGTGCATCGGCTTGGATGATCTTTAGAAAGAAGTGGCCCGACTTCTTCAGAAAATCAATGCGAATTGGTTTAGTCGTTGGTTTGATTGCTGTCTGCGGTAGCTTCCTTAGTGGAGACCAACAGATGCTTTACTTAAGCCATCAACAACCAATGAAATTCGCCGCCGCTGAAGGTGAATTTGAAAACGTTAAAAGTCCAGCTGCTTGGACGGCCGTTGAATTCGCTCATACTAACGAACACCGTGCTAGTTTCAAGATTGAGATTCCATACATGATGGACATCTTGACCTACCACAAGCTAAGTGGATCGGTTACTGGTATGAATGAAACTAATGCAAAATTACACAAGAAGTGGAATAGTCAGTTTGGCAAAGATATGAACTACTACCCACCAGTAAACACCTTGTTCTACTCATTTAGAATCATGGTATTTGGTGCAATGACACTAGCTTTCTTAGCCATCTGTGGACTGTGGTTCTCACGGAAAAAGAAGAATACAATTGGGAAGCAGTGGTGGTTGACACTACTGCTGACGGTTGGAACCTTTGGACCATTCATTATTAACACCTGTGGTTGGCTGGTTACCGAAAGAGGTCGTGACCCATGGGTTGTCTACGGATTACTGCCAATTGCCAAAGCGGTTTCGCCAAGTACGACGGCGGCTTCCGTGCTCTTTACCATTATTATTTACTTCTTCTTATTTGCCACTTTGGGTGTCTTCATGTTTATTTACGCACGAAAATCACTTTACAAGGGGCCTGAAGGTGTCGGCGATCACGAGAGCTACGATACCGAAGATCCATTTTCAAAGGAGGCTTTTGAGAAATGAGTTTATTACAACTTTTATGGTATTTCTTAATCGGATTACTGTTCGCACTGTTCTTAATTCTCGATGGAGCTGATTTTGGAGCCGGAATGTCAACAAGACTGCTGGCTAGTAATTACGACGAAGCAGCTTTGGTACTTCGAACGATTGGACCCCACTGGAGTGGAAACGAAGTCTTTTTGGTTGCCGCTGGTGGTTCAATGTTTGCGGCGATGCCAATGTGGTACGCCTCGTTGTTCTCCGGATTCTATCTCCTGCTATTCTTTATCCTGGTGGCTCTAATTTTTCGGGGTGTCTCGTTTGAATTCTCCGAAAACGCAGAGACCAAAAAGGGCCGAAATCGATGGATGTGGGCCAACTTCTTCGGAAGTGTCTTCATCCCCTTCCTGTTCGGAATGCTTTTTACCGACATGATTCAAAGTTTGCCAATGGACGGTCAGGGTAACATCTACGTCACCTTCTTCGACGTTGTTAACCCACTTTCAATTCTTGGTGGAATCACGGTAACTGCATTATGTCTCTACCAAGGCCTTCACTACATTTCCTTGCACACGGCGGGCTTAATTCGATACCACGCCTCAGCAATGGCATCCAACCTGTACTGGTTGGCATACCCAGTGGAAATTCTAGTTGTGATTGCTTTATATTTCCAAACCAACTTTTTCGAGACACATTTGGTCTCAACTGTAGTAGTATTAGCATTAATCGTTGCTACAACTATTTGGGGTCAAATTGCTAGCGGCTCTGGTCATGAAGTACAAGCTTATCTTGCAAGTACCAGTACCCTCGCCTTACTAGTAATCCTGATCTTTATTGGTTTATTCCCTAACGTATTGGGTGCCAATGATCCAGTTCACACGATTTCAATCGCAAATGCTTCTTCATCACCATATACGTTAGTTGTAATGACCATCGTGGCATGTATCCTCCTACCGCTCATCGCGATCTACTTTACCTGGAGTTACGTCTCACAATGGCATCGCATTTCGCTTAAAGATATGGAAGATGCCAATTCTGGATATTAAAAATTAAGGATTGATAAAACATGTTTGATAAACAACTTCTATCAATTCCTGGGGTCAAAAAATTAATTGCCAAGCTAAGTATTCTAGCAGTCGTTCAATCGGTCGCTATCATTCTAGAAGCCCTTTTTCTCTCACAGGCAATGGTGCTTACTTGGGAACAAAAAAAGATAGCAGCGTTAACCATACCTGTGCTATCTTTTTTTGTTGCTTTCGCATTAAGATACCTGATCACAAGAATTGAAAATCAAATTACCGATAAATTTGCCAGTAAGGCTAGTAGTCAGTTAAAAGAACAACTCCTACAAAAAGAATTCGAACTAGGACCCGCCATGGTCTCAAACATCGGATCAGGTCACATGGTAACCCTAGCACTTGAAGGGATTGATAAGGTCGAAAACTACCTTAACCTCATCTTGCAGAAGACCATTAACCTGGCGATCATTCCATGGATCATCCTTTTGTACTGTTTCTTCGTTAACTGGCTCTCAGCGGTCGTGATGCTACTGGTCTTTCCGGTAATCATCTTGTTCATGATTATTCTAGGACTCGCCGCTCAGGCTAAATCTGACCGCCAGTATTCTGGCTTTAAAGAGATGTCCAATAACTTCATCGACAGCATGCGGGGGCTTAAGACCCTCAAACTCTTTGGCCTCAGTAAATCCTACGGAGACAACATCTATCGGGTTAGTGAAAATTACCGAAAGAGCACGATGAGCGTGTTAAGAGTCGCTTTACTATCGACGTTTGCCCTCGACTTCTTTACGACCATGTCAATTGCCATCGTGGCCGTCTTATTAGGTGTGAAATTAATTAATGGAACGGTGACCTTGCTTCCAGCCCTAATCATCCTAATTCTCTGCCCGGACTACTTTTTACCGGTCAGAGATTACGGAAATGACTACCATGCCACTTTGGACGGCAAAAATGCCCTGATTGACATTAACAAGATTCTGGATTTACCAAGTCCAACCAGCAAAATTAAACTAACCAACTTTCACAACTGGACTAAGGACAGTACCTTAAAGGTCAGCGACTTAAACTTCAGTTACGACCAAAAAGAGGACAACATCGCCGATGCCAATTTCAATCTGAACGGATTCGTTAACATCGGAATCGTGGGTCGATCTGGTTCAGGGAAGTCCACGCTTTTAAACCTCCTTGGAGGCTGGCTGTCTCCAACCAACGAAAACGGTCATCTCCCATTCAACGTTGACGGTCAAGCAGTTGACAGTCTCGCTCAATCGGAATGGCAGAAGCACATCAGTTACATCCCCCAGGATCCATACATCTTTGCCGGAAGCATTGCCCAAAACGTCGCCTTTTATAAACCCGATGCTAAAGCTTACGCCATTGACTCGGCCATCGAAAAAGCGGGACTATCCAAGTTTGTTGCCAGTCTCCCAGATAAGGCGAACACCAAGATTGGTGAAGGTGGGAGAGGCATTAGTGGTGGTCAGGCCCAACGGATTGCCCTGGCTCGAACCTTGCTTGATACCGAGCGAACCATTCTCCTGTTAGATGAACCAACCGCCCATTTGGACATTGAAACCGAATATCAACTGAAACAAACCATGGTTCCGATCTTCAAAGACCACCTCGTCATCTTTGCGACCCACAGACTTCATTGGATGAACGAAATGGACTACATTCTAGTCATGGAAGACGGCAAAATCGTTGAACAGGGAACTCAAACTGAATTATCCAACCAAAACGGGGCCTACAAGCAATTGATTAGTGAGATTCGAGGTGGAAACAATGCGTAAACTACTTAAAAACGATACGTGGATTAAACCGTACCTGACCAAGTACAAGGTCCTGTTATTCTGGGTCTTCTTTCTCGGAGTCTTGACCTTTGGGTGTGGGATTGGATTGATGTTCGTTGCCGGCTACTTGATTAGTCGTTCGGCCACTCATCCCTACAACATCCTGATCGTTTACGTTCCGGTCATCTTAACACGGGCCTTCGGAATTGGCCGACCAGTCTTTAAGTACTTAGAGCGACTAAACAGTCATAACTGGGTCTTAAAGGTCACGTCCGCCCTTCGAAAACGGCTCTACACTACCCTGGAATCATCCGCTCTTTTTTTGAGTGAGAAATTTCAGACCGGTGATTTACTGGGCGTCCTAGCCGACGACATTGACCACCTTGAAAATCTGTACCTGAGAACCATTTTTCCAACCCTTGTGGCCTACATCACGGGTATCATCATCATTGTAGCCTTAGGCATCATTAGCTGGCCCTACGCCATCTTCATGTTCGTTGCGTTTACCATCATCTTGTTCTTTGTTCCACTTGCCTCTGAGGCCATGCGGGGGGCTTCTAAGGAATACCAGAAGTCGCTTCTCCACCAGTCTTATGAAAATCTGACGGATTCAACCCTTGGAATCGCGGACTGGATGATTTCTGGAAGGGAAAGAGGCTTTCTTAATCATGTCAGAAAAAACGACCCGAAGATTGCCAAGTCTAACGATCAGACCCACTTATTTGAGTGGAATCGTGAATTTCTCATTAAAGTGGTCTTCGCAATCGTCATCATCGGGACCCTGCTTTGGTCTAACTTGTACTTCAAGGGGTCACAGGAACTCGTTAACTACGCGGCCGCCTTCGTCATGGGAATCTTCCCACTGATGGATGCCTTCGTCCCAGTCTCTCAAGCCTTAGAAGAGTGGCCAATGTACAGTGATTCGGTGGTCCACTTGAATCAACTTTCAGACGAAGAGAAGAAACCGTACGTCTCAGACGAAAAGTTGCCCGCCCCATCTGACTTTAATTCCATTAAACTCGATCACGTGACTTTTCACTACCAAGATGATCCAAGTGACATCATCAAAGACGTCTCGTTTAAGATTGATAAACACCACAAGTTAGCAATCATCGGACCCAGCGGAGTTGGAAAGACGACCCTCTTACAGCTTTTAACCGGAGCACTTACGCCAACGACTGGACACGTCTTAATCAACAACATTGATGCCTACAAGTTTGAATCTGACAGTTACAAGTGGTTCAGTGTGCTGGATCAGAGTCCGTTTCTATTTGACACGTCGGTCTTAAACAACGTTCGAATCGGAAACGAAACCGCTACTGACGAAGACGTCAAAAGGGCCATCAAGGCCGTAGGATTGTCTGATTACATTGAATCACTACCAGACGGCTATGAAACGAACGTCAAGGAAAACGGAATCAGGTTCTCTGGCGGACAACGGCAACGAATTGCGCTCGCCCGCATCCTCTTGCAGGACAATCCAATTGTCCTACTCGATGAACCCACGGTGGGACTGGACCCGATTACCGAAAATAACCTGATTAACACCATCAGTCGAGTTTTAAAAGACAAAACCATGATTTGGGTTACCCATCACCTTCAAGGCTTAGACGAAATGAATGAGGTCATCTTCCTTGAAAACGGCGTCATCAAAATGGAAGGAAATCCGCAAGCATTGTATAAAAATAACGCCCGTTATCGTAGACTGTACGCAATGGACGTTGGTAAGTAATTATTCGGTTATTTAGAATACTGAAACAATTCCGAAATGATGGTTTTAAGGACAGCGGTACTCTCAGATTGTGGTAACTGCGCAATTAGGTCAAAAGCGTCGTCTAAGTACTGCGTATAAATCTGACGCGCCACTTGCATTCCGCCACTGTCACTCACAATTTTAGCAATTTCTTTTAGATCAGCTTTTTTAAGCTGATCTTTTTTTAGGATTTTTTTTAACTTCGGACCGTCAGCGGTCTTGAAAGTTTCAATGACGGGCAAGGTATACACTCCCTCACTGGCATCGTGCAGGGTGGGCTTTTCGGTTTCAACGTCTGGCTCAAAGTCCAGGAGGTCGTCTCGAATCTGAAACGCCATCCCAAAGTTCAAACCAATCTGCTCAGCAATTTGGACGGTGTTATTGTCAGCCATTGAAAGAATGGCGCCCTCCCCCATTGCCACTTTGAAGAGTTCCGCCGTCTTTCCCTGAATTGAATCAAAGTAGTCCTGTTCACTTCGGTCTAAATCATACTTACTTTCGTCTTGGGCCAACTCGCCAAACAAGACGTCCTTCATGCTTTCAACGTTGTAACGCAAATTATCAAAACTCGGTGCGTAGTCCAAAAGCATTTCAAAGTATTTCGTGAACAGGTAATCACCCAGGTAGATGGCTTCGCGCTGGCCAAATTGAGCGTTTAACGTATCTTCTCCCCGTCTTAGGTCCGATTGGTCAATGACGTCATCGTGGACCAAAGAAGCCAAATGAATGACCTCAATTGAAGCGGCGGCCTGGAGGAGTTTCTCTCGCTCAACTGCTTCCGTGCCAAAGTTACCCGCGATTAACAGGAGCGCCGCCCTTAGCATCTTGCCGTTTCCGTTAATTAGTTCTTCGATTCCCCGTTTAAACTCGGCCTCAGGAACCTGAATCTCTTTACTTATGAGTGATTGAACTTGAACCAGTTCAGATTCAATTTCAGGAAATTTATTCCAAATGGTTGTTTTCATGTCTTTTCCTTTTTTATGGTAACCTTACGATATTTTCATGGTACTATAATAACAGCATTATCCTTAATAATAATAACATTAACAATGACTTTCGGAGGCAAAACAATGAAGTGGAAATACTTTTATCAACTAACCGAGATGTACACCACACCAGTCGACGTCTTAATCCTACTGTTCTGTGCCAGCTTTTCGTACTACTTTTACGGTTCCTTTAACTGGCTGTATGCCATCTGGGCCTTCTTCATCGTGTTCTTGATGCATCTGTTTTTAAACCTACATAACAACCTGGAAGACTACGAACACGCAACCGACGTGACCGACTACAAACACGCCACCAGTATCATTGGTAAGTACCACCTAAGTACCCGGATGATCTGGAAATGGGTCGTAATAATGGGGATAATTGTCGCCGTCCTTGGACTCACGCTCGCATACTTGACTGGATGGCCCACGTTAACCATTGGAATCATCGGCTTTGGCCTTGGACTAGCCTACTCGGCAGGTCCGAGACCAGTGGACTCCACCCCATTTTGTGAACTCGCAACCGGAATGCTCATCATGTTTTTTGACCCGCTGGTCTACGTCTATCTAGGAAGCATTCATCGCTTTCGCTTTTCCTGGGACAGTATCGTCGACGTCTTCTTGGTCACCATGTTCCTGTTTGTGCTTGCCTACATCACCCAACTCGCCAACAACACCTGTGACCTAAGAGAAGACATCGGAAATCACCGTTACACCCTGGTGTATTACATCGGACCATCAGACGCAATTAAATTATTTACAATTGTTTTCTGGTTGACAATCTTAATCATACCAATTTTATCCTTCTTTGGATACGTCCCAATCATTTCAAATTTAATTATTTTGGCTTATCCGCTGGCCTGGAAGAAAGTTAAAGTTTTTCAAACCAACCAGAACAAGCAAGAAGTCTATCATCAAATCGTTGGTGGGGTGACAATGTTAATGGGGTTGTATATCATTACTTACATGATCGGAACCATCATCAAAATCTTTCTTTAATTCATTTACACTGGAGGTAAATCATGACCTGGAAGTACTTTTATCAACTAACTGAGATTTACACAACACCGCTGGACGTGACCTGGCTCATACTTGCGGCTAGTTTTTCTTATTATTACTATGGCTCGTTTAACTGGCTGTATGCCATCTGTGCCTTCGTGATTGTCATCGCCCTGCACCTCTTTTTAAACATGCAGAACAACCTCGAAGACTACGAACACGCCACCGACAAGACGGACTACAAGCACAGTACGAGCACCATCGGGAGTAATCATCTGAGTCTCACGATGATTCGGCACTGGTTGTACGGTTTTGCAGCTTTCATTATCATCGCTGGTTTAATCCTGAGTTACTTTACTGGCTGGCCCACGCTGGTAATTGGTGTGATTGGTTTTCTATTGGGATTGGCGTACTCGGCAGGACCAAAGCCCTTAGACGCCACCCCATTCTGTGAGTTAGCGGTCGCCACGTTAATTCCGTTCTTTGTCCCACTCATTTACATGTACATGGGAAGCATCCACCGATGGAACTTCACCCTTATGAGTGTGCTGGACGCCTTTTTGGTGACGCTATTACCGTTTGTCCTCTTCTTCATCATTCAACTTGCAAACGACACGTGTGACCTCGAACAAGACATTGGTAATAACCGTCATACACTAGTCGACTACATCGGGAAAAAGAACGCCATTAAGGTGTTTGACTTGGTCTACTGGCTCTCAATCATCGTCATTCCAATTCTTTCTTTGGCAGTCGGCATTGTTCCCTACTTTGCCCTACTGACCATTCTAATTTATCCTTACGTTTGGACCAAAGTCAAAGTGTTCAACTTCAATCAAAACAAGGGAGAAATTTATAACGTCATCGTTAAAAACGTTTCACTGATCGTTATGTTATACATTTTGACGTACATGATTGGCACCATCATCATCTACCTATTTAAATAAACCAAAAGCACTTCTTTAAATAAACTAAAAGCACTTCAGAATTTTCTGAAGTGCTTTTTTAGATCTAAAACTAATGATGATTACTAACGTACCACGCTAGTTGATTCAGTAATTTATTTTGGTACTCATCATACAGACTTCTCAAGGGATGCAGATGATCCACCTTGACAATCCACGGCTTATCGAAGTTTGTGTAGTGCACAATGACGGGATGATCCAACGCCTCAATTTGAGAACGCTGCCCGTCCGTCGTCTGACTTTTGCGGTACTTGCCCTTAATAAGGTTACTTTGCACGTTGTACTTGGAGGGTAATGCCTGCCAATCACCGTTAAAAATGGCATTTAAGGCATCCTGGTCTTGAAACCGCAACATTCCCGGATGGTCATTCGCAAGTCCGCGTGCTTTTTGTGAAATACCAGCGCTACGCCATTTCTTGGTATCAATTAGTAACAAGCCGGCGTTAAAGTAATGACCAGTTTTCTCACTGACCCCCATCTCACGCAAACGGTCCAAGTACCCCGCATTTTCAACGGCCCCAATTACTTTCCCATTTAAATCAGCGTGATAAAGTTCATCAATGTTTCCCACACAAATCATATCAGCGTCAAGATAGAGAATCCTGGGACGGTCAATTTCTTCTGGAATATCAATGCGGTAGTAAGTATTGCGCTTGATGATGCTGTTTGGGGCGTCCGTGTTGGCCTTCTGGTAACGGTCCTCGTGGGGTTTTAAAAATTTCACCGTTAGACAGTTTCTAAAAAGCTTCGGGAGCGTGGCAATTAAGTTCTGATTTTTGGGACTTAAATGATCGTTGACGACAAAAAACTCAAAATCCGCGTCCGAATTGTTTAAAAGGATAGAAGTGTAATTAATCGCTAGTGGCAGTGCCATGTTGTTGTCAGTGGTGGACGCAACCGTGAGCGGATGAGCCACTTCAGTTGGTTTTTTCACTAGGCCCAGTCTCCGTTACGAAAGACGGGAACGACCGTCCCATCAGCTTTAACGCCGTCAATATTCATGTCGTCAGAACCCATCATGAAATCAACGTGTTCTTGACTGCTATTTAAGCCAGCCTGGTCTTGTTCTTCCGGACTCATCTCGGTCCCTCCAACAACACTGAATGGATAAGCAGCGCCCAGGGCCATGTGATCACTGGCATTTTCGTCGTACAGGGTGTTGTAGAAAATGATGCCTGATTGTGAAATTGGACTGGGATCCGGCACCAGTGAAACTTCGCCGAGCGAACGAACTCCTGGATCAGTGGCAAGGAGGTGGTCAAGTGTCTTTTGCCCCTTCTTGGCAATGGCCTTTACGACCTGTCCGTCCTTAAACATGAACTCCATATCTTCAATCAAAGTGCCAGAATAGCTTAACGGTTTCGTTGAAGTGACGTGACCGTTAATCCGGCGTTTGTCAGGAGCGGTGAAGACCTCTTCGGTTGGCATGTTAGGCATGAACTTAATGCCATCAACACTGGTACTGCCAGCCCCGACCCAGACGTGGTGCTTGGGCAATCCGACCTCCATGTCAGTTCGTGGGGAATGGTACTGCAACGTGTCAAACTGTTCCTCATTTAACCAAGCTGCTTTTTCTTGGAGTTGGTCTTTGTGGTCCTTCCAAGCCTGAATGGGATCGTCGTTATCAACTCGAGCCGTTTTGAAAATCTCGCGCCACAACTTGTCAACGGCTTCGTCATCCGGTAAGTCAGGGAAAACCTGTTTCGCCCAGGCTGTGTCAGCGGCACCTACGACCGTCCAGGTTAAGTCGTTATTCTGCGTAGCAACCCGGACCGCGTTCGTGGCCTTCCCCATGGCAGCCGTGTTCTTGGCCACTCGTTTGGGATCAATTTGGGCAAAAGCAGCCGGGTCCTCAGACAAAACTGAGATTCGAGCGGCATGCTTATCAACGATGTAGTTGGCCTCATCAATCATGTACTGGGGAATGTTTTCCAACCGTTCGTCACTAGCGTGTTCTAAGAACTGCTTAGAAACAAAGGTATCGTCCCACTTCACCATCACATCGGCTGCCCCTGCTTTATAGGCTTCTTTCACAATCATGTGGGCTAAGTCCTGGTGATGATCAGAGATATACAGAACGACCGTCTGGCCAGGTTGGACGTTTACTCCGACCTTGACAATCAATTCCGCATACTTTTTTAAATTACGATCTAATTCTTCCCTCTTCATGTAATCATCCCTTCTTCTCTCGTTGCATCCATTCTATTGATTTTTATTTTCAATTACAATTAATAAGTGTAACGCTTTGCAATCAAAATTTAACTTACGGAATGTAAGTCCGAAACCACGGCCTTTCAACTTATCTGACTTCACAATTTCTCAGAAAGGGACTGGAGTAAGCGCGTAATACCGTGCTAAAATGGATGATATTACTTAACGAAACGGGAGGGAACGACGTGTCAAAAGCTGCCAAACGAGCAATTTTCATCCTGATTATTGCGAACTTTATCATTTGTTTAGGGATGAGTCTGGTAATTCCAGTCGAACCTTTCATTAAAAACGAATATCATTTAACCACCGCTCAGATGGGAACCATGACTTCCCTGTACGCCCTAGCTCAGTTCATCGGATCGCCGTTTGTCGGTCGAATCTCTGACAAGATTGGTCGGGCACCGATTCTGGCTGGAGGACTCGTTCTTTATTCCGTCTCGGAAATGATGTTTGCGGCCTCTAACACACTGCTGTTATTCGATATTTCCCGACTAATTGGTGGAATTTCGGCCGCCATGGTGGTGCCAACGTCCATGGCAATGGCCGCTGACCTGTCATCTTCAGAACAACGGGCCAAGGTCATCGGCCTACTATCGGCCGCTTTTAGTGGTGGTTTAATCATCGGTCCCGGGATTGGTGGTGCACTCGCCAAGTTTGGTTACAAGACCCCGTTCTGGTTTGCAGGCGTCCTTGGCATCATCGCCGTCATCTTCTTCGTGGTGGGACTTCCCAAGCACATCAAACAGACCAACCAAAAAAATCCCGTCATGGAGGAAGTCCACATCACCGAAAAGGGCCTGAAGTCCATCTTAAACGGGGCCATGATTGCCCTTTTTGCCATGATTTTAATCTCATCATTTGGCCTGCAGGGCTTTGAAAGCATCTACACGATCTATGTGAACCAGGTCTTTCACTTTACCCTTGATAACATTGCCGTCGTCCTAATCATCAACGGGATGATTTCTCTCGTCCTCCAGGTCGTCTTCTTCGACCGCTTGGTCCGAATGCGCGGTGAACTGGGTCTCATCCGTGACTGTTTCATCCTCAGTTCCATCTGTATCGTCTGGATTCTGTTTGCTCACAGCAAAATCGAAGTCATCATTGCCACCCTAGTCGTCTTCTGTGCTTTTGACGTGTTAAGACCTGCCATCACGACACTGCTGACTCGTTTTGGCAAGAATAATCAGGGATTAATCAACGGCTTAAACATGTCACTAACCAGTGTTGGTAACATCATCGGACCCATTTTTTCTGGAGTTCTAATGGACATTAACCCGCACTATCCGTACACGATTGTCGCCATTATTTTACTGTTTTCGGCGTTCATAACATTTGTAGTTCGTTACAAAATGCGTCACACTAAGGGCGTCAAAAGTGATGAATAGAAACGGAGGAATTGCATATGGCAAAAAAAGTACTAATCTTAGGTGCCGCAGGACAAATTCCTAGCATCGTAATTCAAAAGTTATTAAAGGACACCAATGTTGACATGACGCTATTAGCTCGTAACGCAAAAAGTCGGTTAACTGTCAGTGACCCCAAACGAGAAACTGTCGTTGACGGTGACATCAATGATGATGAAACTTTGGCCAACGTCATGAAAGGTCAAGACATTGTCTTTTCGGATGTTCCTCACGCTGAGGCAATGAGTTCCGTTATCAAAGCCATGGATCAGGCAGACGTTAAACGTTTAATCGTCGCTGGTCTCCTGGACGTTGACGATACGGTCGTTGGACCATTTAAGAAGTGGAACAACGAGATGATTGGCAGTACCTACGCTGATCCCAAGAAAGCCTACAAAGAACTGCTTGACTCCGACATTGACTACACCTACCTGAAGATGACCTGGCTGTATAACGACAAGAACAACGAAAAATACGAAGTTATTCCCGCTGGCAAGCCATTTAAGGGTGCGCAAGTCACCCGGGAAGCCATTGCCAAGTTAATCGTCAGTATCATTGAAGACCCAAGCAAGTACCAACGTGAAGACATTGGTGTGGTTGAACCTGGTACTGAGGAGCTTTCCAAGCCTTCATTTTATTAAAAATTAAACAATATAAATACCTTTAGATGGATTTTATCAATCCAATCTAAAGGTATTTTTCGTTATTTAGAAAAAATATTAATCAAAAACTTTTTCTCTGAAAAATTATGTACCCTAACACTAAAAATGTGAGTGACCATCCCAATGTTCCAATCACTAATTGACCATTGCTCAAAAGAGTTGTTAAATGATAAGTTCCATAGTTATAATATTGATTAGTCAAGTTCAGCATATTAAAGGGATTCCATTTTAATATATTAGAAAATGAATTACTTTTATCTACTAAATTGCCTGAGACGAATTGACCAATCAAAACGATGAGAATATTAGTTGTAATAACTACCGCATTTGAATTAATAATACACGATGCAATAAATACCAAACTAATTATCAATAAAGATGCAACCAAATCCACTAAATTAAAAATAATCATATTTATAATTAACGGACTGTGATATTGATATAAATCTAACCAATTTATCGACAAAGAAGTAAACGGAACTAACTGGAAAATAAAAAAGCAAATTATTGAAAATAAATGTAATATTATCGCATAACTACATGCAATCAGTACCTTAGCAAAATAAACGTCAGCTTTTTGCGGAGCTTTATAAAGGATCGTTAAAATCGCATTATTCTGATACTCCATCGTAAAAAGTGTCGAACAGACAATGATTAACACTAAGGGAATAATCTGATTAGAATCGTCATTTGTCATAGCTAACAAATTATTTTGTTGATTACCAGAAGCCATCTTAACAATGACCATATAAACGGGAATTAAAAATGGTGCAATATAAACAATTTTTCGATGAATACTTTTATAAAGTTCCTGATGTAAACAACGTATCATAACTAGATCCCCTCCAATTTAAATCCGTCGATGCTTAAAAATAAAATATCCAACAACGAAAAATCCTAGTCCATAAATAAGTGTGCCTATTATTAGTTGAACATTACTTAAATTTGAAAATAGAAAGTACTTTTTATTAGATAATTGATTAATTACATAAATCATATTCAACGGATTCCATTTTATAAAATTGACTGAAGTCGGAATGCTTTTCATGATGGCGGTTGAGATATTCGATCCTAAAAACACGATTAATAATCCCATCGCAATTACAAACGATTCATTTTGAGTTAAAACAATAAGAAGAAAAGCAAGTGCAATCACAAAAATCATATACAATAGATAACCAACGACATTCAATAAGAGGGAAATTAAAACAGTATGTTGATCATTAACAAGCGAAAACCAGGAAAATTCTTGATTAGCTAAAAAGAACGTAAATATCAAAGTTAACAAGGAACCAAGTCCTAATAAAGTTATTCCATAAAACATCACAATCATAAACTTAGATAAATAAATCTTGAATTTATTAGAAGTTTTATAAAACAGAGTACTAATAGTATGGTTACGGTATTCAATAGCAATAAAATCAGACGCAATCGCAATTAAAATCACGATGGACCATTGCCCCATACCGAAACCTTGCGTAACCACTAAATTGTCATTATTTCTCGTTATGGCACTGTAAAGCATTAAAACAAACAAAACCGCAATTCCATATAAAGGTAACCTTTGGTGAATGAATTTATAAAATTCATGTCGTAAACTGGCAATCATTCTATTGAACCCCTTCTTTCTCCAGAATTTGGACTACAATTTTTTCCAAATTACCATTATCAGGGGTCAACTCTTCAAGATAAATACTATTATCAGCCAAAATTTCTTGAATTTTATCCAAATTGTTTCGATTAATTACATAAAAATCATTCTCATCAATAAAATCAATTTTGAATTTCTTTAAGATATCTTTTGTCTTATTCATATTTCGTGTAATTAATCGGTATTTTTGATCATTAGTTTCAAAAATTTCTTGCAATGACTTACTTAAAATTATTTTGCCATTTTTTAAAATTAAAATATCCGTCATGACTTTTTGTAATTCTGATAAGATATGACTAGAAATTAAAAAGGCAGTACCATTTTGGGCATATTCCCTAATGATCTTTCTAACGCCAATGGTAGCTTCAATGTCTAAACCGTTCATTGGCTCATCCAAAATAACTAAATCAGGTTTATTTAATAAAGCAATTGAAATCCCCAATTTTTGTTTCATTCCAATAGAATAATTTTTAGATTTTTGGTCAATGTATGAATCCATCTCTAATAACGAAACAATATGATGCATATCCGTTGAATCTTTACTATATAATTTAAGGTTCTCCAGCCCTGTTAAAAATGGATAAATAGCTGGATTTTCAACCAACGCTCCCACTTTTTTCAGTGCAATATGGTTAGTGGTGGTGACACTTTGACCATTTAAAGAAACTGATCCTTTAAACTTTAGAAGACCTAAAATTGTTTTCATAATCGTACTTTTACCAGCTCCATTGGGACCGATTAAACCTACAATTTCACCAGATTTAACTTCAAACGAAACATTTTTCAAAACATGATTTTTTCCAAAAGAAACACTAATATCTTTTACTGAAAGCATACCAATTCCTCTCTATAAACCTAACTATGGAACATTTCTGCGACAGTAAACACAAATCCAGTTACTAAAATCAAAATTAAAACAATCCACCAATATCTAGCTAAGAATTCCCACACATTATTAATCGGATGATATCTTTCGTTAACGTTTTGAGGAGAATCGTATCCATTTTGATTAGATGAATTATTATCTGGTTTATCTCCAAATAACAACACCTCTACCGGAATTTGAAAAATTTTGGCAATTTTCTCAATTGTATTTAAATTTGGAGTAGTTTCGCCAAGTTCCCATTTCGAAACTGTTTGACGGGTCACGTACAAATCATTTGCCAACTCTTCTTGAGAAATTCCCTTTTCTTTTCGTAATTTTTGTAATTGCTGAGCAAAAATAATTTTCATTTATGTACTCCTTTAAGTTTTATTAATTTAAATATACCGTAGACAGAAGAATAATAAAGCACTCCTTTATAAGGAATAGCACTTCTAAAGTGGAATTATGTTAATTAATGTTTGCATAGTTAGGTGCATAACTGTTCCCAAACCACACACTATCCACGTGCATTTATCAGTTTTTTATTTTCACCATTCCCCACAAACTACGTTATAATTGACCACGTAATAGCTTTAAATAAAGGGAGCGTTTTATATGTTTAATGAAAAAGAAAAAGGTTTTGATGGATGGGCCCTAATTGCGGGAATTATCTTTGTTGCCGCTGGACTCTTTGTCTTCATCAAACCATTTGCCACACTGCAGGCACTAGCCGTTATTTTAGGAATCGTGGCACTCTGCATTGGCCTGTATCACTTGGTGCTTCATCATCAACTGCAAAAGAACTTTGATGTTTCGGGATACTTGATTATCATCAATGGAATTATCGATATCATCATTGGTCTGATCCTGTTATTCAGCCGTTCATTTGGCTTCTACCTCATCGCCATCGCCTTTGCGATCTGGTTCATCGTTGACTCTGGTCTAAGTATCTACTCGGCAACCAAAGCACAACAGAAGTCAGCCAAACGTTACTACTGGTTAATCGTAACGGCTGGTATCATCGGAATTATCATTGGAATTATCCTTTTGTTTACCCCATACCTTTCAAACGCCGTTGTTATTATCTTCATCGGCATCTACTTCATCGTTGAAGGAATTAAGTTATTGGTAATGGCATTTTAAATTAGGTATTAATTAAAAGGGATTCATATGGAAAATAATGATAAAAAAATCCAACATTTTTGGAATAATCTGTTGAATAAAAATCTGGCTCAAAAAACTAAAACTAATGATATGGGTCAAATTATTATCGATCCCGATTCAGATGACCAATCACTAATTGATTGGTATCTCAAAGGTTAAGCAAACCAAAAATGGCCTCACGTACTCAAATACGTGAAGCCATTTTCTTTTGTCAATTTTATTTAAATTAATGAGTTTCCCAATAGCAACATGATAAACACGAGCACTAAGTCTAAGTAAACAAAGCTACTTACGACCTGCCACTTCCCCATCGTGTAACTCGACCAAATCGAATTAATGATAATAAAAACCAGTTCAATGTAGATCAGCAGGGCAATCAAACTACCGCCGACCATTGTAAAACCACCAATGACGGAATGCGGACCAAGGTGAAGGTGAAACGGTCCAAATTTCAGCCAGAAAACCACGACCGCCGACTGAATGACCAACAGGACGCTCAACACCACGTTAATCCAGAACATGATGCTGTTCTTGACGAGTAAGGGTTCTAACTGCCCATGAATCAAGAAGTAGCCGATTCCTGTCAAAATCACCATCACTAACAGGGTAATTCCAATAATCTCGAGATTAGCGCTCAAAAGCTGCTTATGACTCTCGGTCACAATGTTAATCTTGCGTCCCGTCCACGTGATGATGTCGCATCCCAAGATGAACACCATCCAGTAGATCAACATCATCCAAAACTTAGGATACAGACTAATCGGGTGATAAATCATGAAGGCGTAGACGGCAGTGAAGAACAGCACGGCTAACACAAAATACGGTCGATTCATTACGGAAGCGGCTGCTCCACAAATCAAGGTCGAAGCCGCGAGCCACGACCACTGATAACCCTTCCCCTTTGACTCGAAGAAGGCCATTGGAACCGCCATAAAAATGAAGATTAGACCAATCTCAGCCGACAGGTGAAAAGCTTCATAATAAAGTAAGTCTAAAATGACGAAAGCATACGCCACGAACTCCAGCGATAACGTTTTGAATTGACGCGTCTTGACAAGTTTTTTTAACATGAAATTCCCCTTTATTAGTTCTTCTGGTATCTATTTTACACCCAATTAAACTCAATTTTCTAAATGTTTGTACTATCGTGAGCGTTTGGGTATGATGAAATTGAGCCCAGGAGGTGAATAAAATGGAAGACATTGATATTGATGAACTCAATCCCACCACGATGGTGGAATACTTTGAAAATGAACGGAAAAATAAATTCGACGTTGGTTACATTTTAAAACATAACGACAAGTATGCGCTGATGAGGACCATTGACCTCGAAGGTCGTCTTGATAACTACGAATTAATCGATCTGACGAAAGAAGTTCCGGTTTTTAACACGGGAACTCCATACTTAAAACAGATGATCGAGTATCGGACCCTTGCGACCGAATATGGGCTTAAGGATACACCACAAATTAAAACAATTGAAGACCTTCCTTTTAAGAATCCACTTCAGGAGGTCCTTGATTATCTGTCACGGAGTGAAGTGAATTTTGAAGTCGTCACAATTAACAAGAAGAACCAGAAAAAAGACCGCATCGGCTACATGAAAAATCGGGAACCGTCCAATTTCTCACTGATTTCACGAGCCGTTGACGATCCGTTTGACCCCATTTTAAATGAGGAACACAAGATCAAACTCAAAAAGATCGAGATTGTGTGTTTCAATTCATGGGAGCTCATCTTTTTGACTGATCTAATCAAAAATGATTAGGAGGAGATTTATGTCCAAGTCAACTAAGATTATTATTGCCATCGCTGTTGTACTTGTAATCGTACTACTCGTCTGCATGGCGTTAGTACTGTTAATTCCCGGTCCAATTGGTGAAATTTCAAACGCAGTTTAAGGTTCAAACTAAAAAAGGTGATCACGCGATTCGATCGTGTGGTCACCTTTTCGTTAATAGCAGTATTTAAAATCATTCTAGGACCAAACTAATCCTGCCGCTCCTTAAGCTTCCCCCGAAAATCAGACAACTGATGGTAGCCCTTGTGAAGCATGATAGCTGTCAGTTCAGAATCCAAACGTGAAAAGATTTCAGGGCCTTCCTTTAAAAGGGCCGTTCCGACCTCAACCACATCAGCACCACACAGGATTAACTCAAAGGCATCCTTTCCAGTACGAACGCCACCAGTTCCGATAATCTTGATTTCCGGCTTCAAACGCTTTCTGAAGGCTCGTACATTTGCCAGTGCCACGGGCTTGACGTATGAACCACCGATGCCGCCAAAACCACCCTTGGGGGAAATGACTGCTGATTCGGTGTCAGCGTCCACAATTAAGCCGTTACCAACACTGTTAATGGTGTTGATGTAGGTCAAGGGATACTGGTTCAAAATCTTACTTATAGCGTCGTATTGTTGTAAGTCAAAATACGGTGGTAACTTGAGGCCCAGTGGCTTGGTGTAAAAACTAAAAATGGCTTCCATGGCCGCGTGAACGGCCGCAAAGTCGTAACCGATCTGTGGCTTGCCAATCACATTTGGACACGACAAGTTAAGCTCACAGAGACCGGTAAAGCTACTGTCTTGAATCTTTCTTAGAGCTGTGATGTTGTCACCAAGGGAGGTTCCCGAGATTGATAAATCGATTGGTTTGTTAATCTGATTCTGTTCAATGTAATCAAGATAGTATGTCAGTCCCTTGTTTGGTAATCCCATGGAATTGATACTGCCAAATTCTGTTTCGGCATAGCGCGGCTTGGGGTTCCCCTCACGTGGCTCTAACGTGGCACTCTTGGTCGTCACGCCACCAGCTTCGGATTTCAGGATTTGATTCATCTCTTCGGCGGTTTCGTCAAAAACTCCAGCGGCATTTAAAAAGGGATGGGCAAACGTCTCGTTACCGATCTGTGCTGCAATTGAAATGTGATCCATTGTAAATAACTCCTTTGGTATATAAAAAGTCACAACTATTACTGGGCATTCAGAGAAGTTCCCATTTGTCATAGTTGCGACCGCGATTAGTTTAATTAGGATGAATAATCTTTTGGATTCTCTGAACCAATTAAAGATTGATTGTCATCATAATAACGATCCCCACCCTTAATTGTCAACTGAGAAAACTTGACTAAAAAATAATTGACTTTCTACGTCAATTTAGTTAGAGTATTTATCAAATAAATCGAGACTACTTTAATTCAATCCAGAGAGATTGAAAAGTTAACTGGTCATGTCAAAAAGTGGGCGTGCTACGTTAATTTGTAGTAGGCCCTTTATTTATGCAATTCAACCAAGTGACAATCTAGGAGGATCAAATGGCATATTCATACAAGCATGATTTAGTGACGGTCTCTGAAATGGACGAGAAACAGGTTTTACATAAGATTAAACTGGCGCAACTCTTCAAAGAGGGCAAGTCGGTGCAACTAAACCGCCCCACCTACGCAATGAACCTCTTCTTTGAGAACAGTACCAGGACACACACCAGCTTTGAGATGGCAGAACGCAGACTCGGAATCCAGGTCCTTCAGTTTAACGCTGATACTAGTTCGGTCACCAAGGGTGAGACCCTCTCCGACACCATCAAAACGCTTCAGGCGATTGGCGTTGACATCGCGGTCATTCGGCATCCCGAAAACGAGTACTACCGACAACTACTGGACGACAACCTGAAAATCAGCGTCGTTAACGGTGGTGACGGAAGCGGCCAGCACCCATCCCAATCACTTCTTGACATGATGACCATCTACCAGGAATTTGGCACCTTCAAGGATTTAAACGTCGGGATCATTGGCGACTTAAACCACTCCCGAGTGGCCCGTTCCAACATGGAACTTTTAACTAAACTCGGAGCGCACGTGTCGTTTGCGGGTCCCGACCAGTGGTACGACCCGAAATTTGAGGAGTACGGTAAACATTTAACCGTTGACGAACTGGCCCACAATTCCGACATTGTGATGTTACTCAGGGTGCAAAAGGAACGCCTCGGAAAAGAACTGGCGGACTTTGACGCCAACAGTTACCACGAACAATTTGGCTTAACTAAGGAGCGCTACCAAACGATGAAGGATAACGCCATCATCATGCACCCCGCTCCCGTCAACCGGGGAATTGAGATTGATTCCGACCTCGTGGAAGCTGACAAGTCGCGAATCTTTAAACAGATGACGAACGGGATGTACATGCGCATGGCCATTTTGACCGACGTCTTGGTCAACAAGGGGATCGTGAATCAGGCCGACATTAAGGAAATTGACGAACGATGAAAATTTTAATTCAAAACGGGCAAGTATTTCAAAATCAAGCGCTCAAACGGTGTGATTTACTGTTAGATGATGGTGTTATTAAACAAATTAAACTTCAAATTGAGCCGACGCAAGCCGACAGGGTCATTAACGCCAAGAATAAGGTGGTACTGCCAGGTTTGGTGGACGTGCACGTTCACTTCAGAGACCCCGGTCAAACGGAAAAGGAAACCGTCAAAACCGGTAGTGAAGCGTCCGCTCACGGTGGTTACACGACCGTTTGTGCCATGCCAAACGTCATGCCCGTCCCCAATACTCCTGATAAACTAAAATCAATGATTGAACATAACCTGCAACAGGGCGTTGTCAACGTGAAACAGTTCGCCCCCGTGACCTACAACGAACGTGGTGACCAACTCGTGAACTTTGCCGCAATGAAACAGGCTGGAGCCGTGGCCTTCAGTAACGATGGGATTGGAATTCAGAGCGCCCATACCATGTACAAGGCCATGAAAGAAATCGCTCAAACTGGATTGCCTCTGGCCGCCCACGTTGAAGACCACTCGTTAATGAACTGCGGCGTCATTAATGAAGGATCAGCATCCCAAAAACTTAGCCTAAAGGGTATTCCTGAAGTAACGGAAACCAGCCAACTAGCTCGCGACCTCGAACTAGCACGGATGAGCGGTGTTCATTACCACGTCTGTCACGTCTCAACGGCGCGCAGCGTGGAACTGATTCGACGGGCCAAAGCGGATGGTGTGCACGTCACCGCTGAGGTTTCCCCGCATCACCTGTTATTAGACGATTCCATGATTACCAGTGACGACCCCATGTACAAGATGAATCCACCACTGAGAACCAAAAAAGACCGGCAAGCGTTACTAGATGGATTATTGGACGGCACCATCGACATGATTGCGACCGACCACGCCCCTCACACCGTCTCTGACAAGGGGAATTCTTTTAACGATGCGGCTTTCGGGATTACCGGCATCGAAACAGCCTTTCCACTGCTGTACACCAGACTGGTTGAAACTGGGCGAGTCACTCTCAGTCAATTGATGGAATGGATGAGTAGCAAGCCAACCGCCTCCTTCAAGCTCTCAAAAGAAAACCAAATCAAGGTTGGTAATCACGCCAATTTCTCAGTCTGGAATCTCAATGCGCCGCATCAAATTACAACCAAAAACATGAAATCAAAGGGAATTAATTCGCCGTTTATTGGCAAGCAAGTCGATGCACAAAACCTCATGACCTTTGTTAACGGCCAAATCGTTTATCACTCATAATTAAAAAAATGCTTTACGTAATTAAATACGTAAAGCATTTTTACTATTGCGAGCTCAAATTAAGTCTTCGACAATGGCAGCGTTGAACTGATCCAAATCATCCGGTGTTCGACTCGTAATTAAGTGATGATCCTTTACCACTGGCTCATCTTTCACAATGGCACCAGCGTAGTAAATGTCGGTCTGAACGGTCTTATAAGCGGTCATCGTGCGACCTTTAACCAGTCCCGTCTGCATGAACAATTGGGGACCATGACAAATCGCAAACGTTGGCTTGTCAGCTAACAAGAAACTTCTCGCAAATTTAACAAACCGTGGGTCACCCCGCAGTTGATCTGGTGAAAAGCCACCGGGAACTAGCAAAGCATCAAAGCTTTCCGGCATAACATCGGCAATTCCAGCGTCAACCTTGGTCTTGTGTCCGTGTTTACCAGTGATTTCTTCGCCAGCCTTCTTATCGATGATCGTAATATCGTGACCAGCTTTTTTCAATGCTTCGACTGGTGAAGTCAATTCAACATCTTCAACGTCATTAGTTACAAGTACAGCTACTTTAGCCATTTCTTATCACTTCCTTATCTGTAATTTTACATGGAATGAAATTTCAGGGAAAATATTTTGCTTAAAAATTTATCACAACTTTAGAACCAATGAAACTTAACGGAAATTTGATTTACACTTCTCACTTAAAGCCGCTATAATTAACGTAACTACATTTTCCAGAATTCGAGGGTATTTTATGAACAAGTCCAAACATGACGTCAACCTAGTTTGCGTGACGGTCGCATCCTGCATCATCTTCGTCTTAGTGATCCTGATAGGATGTCTGTTAGTCTCAACTCATCACGCCAAGGCTAAAAACCAACAACTTATGACTAAGATTAGGACAACCCGGCAGGAAACCAATACGTTAAACGCCAAAAAGACCACGCAAAAAGTTCAAAAGCAGCACCAGACCGGAGTCGACATCACATCCATTCAGAAAAATAACGACCAGGTCTACCAAAAGGCCATGAAGATGGCATACATGGCCAAATCAAGCAAACAGCGTCAAGCCGTTAGTAAGCAGTTTAAAAAGGATCGTTTCGATCCAGCCTTTACTAAAACGGTTCTAAGTACCAAGGGACACAATAAAAAATACCTAAACCAAAAGATTGAGGACGTCTCCGTCAACAACGCTCGTTACGACAGCCAGTCTCAATCCTACAACTCGATGATCACCATTACCTTTGCCTCAAGGAAGAATAAGAAGCCAAACGTCTTGAATTACGTCGTTAACTACAACGTTAAGAAACGAAAGACGACCCTCGTTGGGACTTCATGGACCAGCACGTTCGTGGCGTTAGGAGGTCAAGAAATCAATGGCTAAAAACAACAAATTTCACCTCAATAAAAACGTCAGTGTTCTAGCAATCATGTTCGTAATCATTGTCGTCTTGCTCCTCGCTATCTTCACCCTGATGATTCATAATGACACCATTAACACCCAGGTTAAAACCAATCGAGCCACCCTTTCTGCTGAGCAGAAAACGTACAACCAACGGTTTAACTCCCTAAACAAGCGTTATAAGAATCGCCTTTTAAACACCGATAATCAAAAGGTCGGCAGTATTCTGCAAAACCAACACATGGCCGACACGACCTACAAGAACCTAAACGAATTCTTCCAGATTTTCTACACCTACGATAATGACGACCAATTCCTAGCACGTCCTCAAGTCCTAAAAGACGCTGGACTCATCGGACCAAACTACGCTAGCAACCAAAAGGTCTTTGGCAAACAAGGAAACAAGCAGACCAAGGATAAGGTCAAAAGCATGGGCATCAAGAGTAAAATGGTCGGGCTACAGATGTACGACAATCCCAACAGTCCCGAAACGATTAAAAAGATTCGCGTCATCGTCACGTACGCAACCAAGTACAACCAAAACGGCGGTGACAACGTCGACAAGCTGGGTGACGTGCTGTATAACACCAAGACCAATCAAGTCTTAAGTTATCAACCAATCGTGACCGTGGGCCACTCGCTAGTGACGAAGTGGGCTCAATGAAAATAGCCTTCAGGAAATTCCTGAAGGCTATTTTTTTGAACTAATTTACTTTAATTAAACAAATTTTTCAAACTTCTCGTATTTAACCATGATACCGAGTTATTTGACCCGATGTTTTAAATCATGAAGTGCCAAAGCCATTGCTGAAGCAATAAAGCCAAGACCGATTAACTCGAGAATTAACGAGTCGTTCTCACCAGTTTGTGGCAAGTTCTTGGAATTCTGCTTAGCATTCTTTTCTGAAGAATTGAAAGCCTGGTGAATGGCTTGCGTGCTTTGCGGTTCGACTACTTGACTACCGTTCTGCTTCGTTGAAGCTTCTGGTGTACCGGTCTGACTGCCATTATTTGGAACTACCGCAGATCCACCATTGTTAGTTGGTTGACCTGGCATGACAGAATTGCCACTTGGTTGGTTTGGAGTTACCGAACTGCCACCATTACCGTTTCCACCGTTATGACTTGGTGTAATCAGGTTAGTGCCGTTACCACCATTGTTGCTTGGATGGTTCGGAGTTGGTGCATTCTTAGCCAAAACCGTGACCGTTACTACCAATGTGTCCCCGTTTGAAGCGGTAATGATAACTTTGTATTGACCAGGAACTTGGTTATTAACTTTCGAGGTGTCAATGCTTGTGATCGTTGCTTCCGTACCATCAGCGTTAGTTGCTCTAGCACCGTAGGCAGCGGCATTGGTAGGAACTAGATCACCAACGTGAATGGTAATTCCGTGACCTTCAAGACTCGTCTTATCCGCTAAGACGGTCACCGTTACTACTAATTTCTTGCCATTTGATGAAGTAATGACAACGGGATATTGACCAGGAACCTTATTATTAACCTTGGAAGTGTCGACGCTAGTGATACTTGCTTCTGTACCGTCCGTGTTAGTGGAACTGGCACCATAAGCTTGCGGGTCAGTTGGGACCTGATCACCAACGTAAATAGTTAATCCGTGTCCCACTAACGTTGCTTCGTCAGGGAGTACTGTAACCGTGACACCCAGTTTTTCACCATTGTTGGCGGTAATCGTTACCGGATAAACGCCAGGAACCTCATTGTTTACTTTGGATACGTCAATGTTTGTGATTTGAGCTGGATTGCCGTCGTAATCAGTTGCTTGAGCATCATAAGCTGCTGGGTCGGTTGGAACTTTTTGACCAACGTAAATCTTGATGTTGTTAGCACTTAAGCGCGTGTGATTCTTCAAGACAGTGACGGTCACGGTGATACTTTCACCGTTATCTGAAGTAATGGTGACCGGGTAATCACCAGGAACTTGGTTATTAACCTTCGAAACGTCAATCTTGGTAATTTTGGCGGGTTTCCCATTCTTGTAGGTTGCTTTAGCACCATATGCACTTGGCCACGTTGGAACCTGTCTCCCAATTCTGATGCTGGTTCCATGAGCGGCAATGCTAATCCGACTCTTAACGACCGTGACGGTGACACCTAGTGTCTCACCATTGTCAGCGTGAATCCAAACTGGATAAACGCCAGGAACCTCATTGTTTACCTTCGACACATCAATCTTAGTGATTTTAGCCGGATTGCCATCATAATCAGTTGCCTTAGCGTCATAAGCAGCTGGGTCGGTTGGAACCTGGTCGCCAGTATAGATGGTCAGGTTATGCGCACTTAAACTCGTGTGGTTAAAGAGCACGTGAACGTAGACCGTCTTGGTTAAACCGTTTGACGCACTGATAACAACCGGATAATCTCCCGCTTTAGTGTTATTGACTTTGGAAGTGTCAATCCCAGTAATTGTTGCTGGACTGCCATCTGGGTTCAGAGCGGTCGCACCATAGGATTTAGCGTCGTCTGGAACGGCTTGCCCAATTCGAATACTGATATCGTGACCGGTAACCGCGTCAGCGGGAATGGGAACAACGGTGACGGTTCTATTGAGTTGCGGACCATTAGGATCACTAGTACCCATTATTATGACGTGATAAGTCCCTGGCTTGTTGGCATCTACACCACCATAGACACCCCAAATGGCCATGCTAGGCCATGTTGGGTTTCCCATAATTGCGTCATAACTATCTGGATCGGAAAAATCAATATTAGTTGGATTTCCTTGATAGACGACAAGATTATTAGCGGTAAAATTAACCACTTGGACAATTCCAGTGGTCCAAACACTTCCATCAGAAAGGGTGAAACCATATTTGTATGTTCCAGGAACCTCATTATTAACATCTGAAACATCGATGGAAGTAACCGTTAATGGAGTGCCATTTACACTAGCAGTAATACTGTAGTCAGCGGGATCAGTCGGAACTGGCTGACCTTTCATAACATCAATGGCACCCGCCGTTATGTTATAAACCTTGTCACTTAACTGAACGTTATTAGTGGTTTTCGGTGCTTGCTTTTCTGGAGCAACTACTTGTTTATTAAAATTGGCACCTTGATTATCAGTTTTTTGACTAGCTTGATTAGCGGGTGCTGGGGCAGTCTTTTGGTCAGTTGCGTTTTGTTGGCCGTTATTTGGCTCTGGTTGAGTCGATTGATTTTTGCTTTGCGCATCGTTCTGACTAGCAGTGGCTTGGTTGTTAGTCGGTTGTGAATTTGTTTGAGCTGCTCTTTCGGTTTGACCGTTACCTTTCTTCGATGACGATTGGTCCACCTGCGCAGTGTTAGTCGTCGGTTTAAATGAATCAGTTTGTCCTGGTTGAGCACTGACCATTGGAGCTGTACCAGTGGTCTGACTGGTATTAGCTTGAGCCGCATTATCCTGCGTTTGAGTTACGGCTCGATTCGACTTACTTTGATTTTCTGGTTGCGATTGAGCAGACGTCGTGACTAGGTCACCCTTTACTGGTTGACTGGACGCTGCTTTTTTAATAATTTGTATATTATGATTATTATTATTAGATTGACCGTTAGTATCGGCGCTTGCGCCAACCGTCAATCCTCCGACGGTAGCGACGGTCACAATGGCTGCGACCATCCACCGCTTTCCGGCTTTATACATCTTGTAATGTTTCTTGGTATTGTTCTGCATAAGGTTTCCCCTCTCGTTCTAAAATACATCTTGTGAATTATCAGAATATATAGTAAAACTGCTGTTTATATATTCACAATTGACATTGTAAACACGATGATGTCAGCAATCAACCTTTTAATATGCTTCACAATGTTTGTAAAACGTACTAGCAGAGAGGGGTTATAAAATAATAATTACTACGTAAAAATAGCGTGCGAAATCTAGCAACCCGTAATTTTTATCGAATTTCCGATATTTAAATTTCCTCTTACGAATGATTAGTCAATTTATCATTGATTTGCCGGTAATTATAGCTAATCTTGCCAAAAAGCGTTTCTTATTTAATTAATTGATTAAAATAACACGAGTCTTATCCAATCGTTCACAATTTATCTACTGTCAATTCTTTTTTTGACCGATTTTGTGGGAGTAAAATTCACAAAAATATTTGCAAAAATTTTTTTATTCCCGCACCAAATTAATTTTAAAAGTTTGATTAAATCTGGCTTTTGTTAAATAACTTTTCATAAATTAGCCATAAAAAAATGGCCAACATCCATTTCATAGATGTCGACCATTCAATTTAATTTAAAGCTTATTTGGTTTCTTTTTTATCTTTAAACCATTTTCCTAGTCCAAAGATGCCAAGAATTGAAAGTAACATAATTCCAATGACACTTAGGACACCGTTATCTTCTTGACCAGTTTGTGGCAACTCACCCTTCTTATTAGTGTTGGTTGCATTTTCCTTAGCTTCATTAGTCCCATGTTTTTGTGACTTAACATGGGTATTATTTTCTGAAGTAGAGGATTCTGGGGCGGTTGTTTCTGAAGAATTCGAGTTGTTCTTATTTGAACTTCCATTACTTTCAGGAACCGCATTGCCATTGTGATCATTTGGTGTCATTATACCATTTCCACCATTGTTGTTTGGTGTGTTTGGTTCAACGTTGTTCCCACTTTCACCATTGTTTCCATTAGTTGGATTCTCTGGTTTCGTTGGGTTTCCACCATTGTGGTCCTCCGGATGATTTGGCGTTGGGCTAGTTTCACCTGTCTGTTCCTTAGAATAGATAACTTTTTCTGTTCCCATCTCATCTGGACCGATGGTTCCATTGACGACCGCTTGATCGGGAGTCATGTCAGCAACACTTGGTGATTTAACACTATAAGTATTGTCATCACTCGTCCAATCGTTCCATGTGACTTCACCCGTTGCCAAATCTTTGGTTCCAGTTCGAGTGAAGTTAGCCGTAATCGTCTTTGATGGAGCTACTTGGTTACCATCCTTATCAACATAGTGAATGGTAACCTGACCAGTTGTCTGATCTGATACTGCTTCAGTGTTATGCGTGTAAACAACATTTACTGAATCATACTCATTTGGAGTAATAGTTCCGCTAACTGAGTCCTTATCAGGAGTCATGTTAGCAATTTCTGGTGAGGCAACGTTGTAAGTATCACTGCCATCGCTCATCCATGGTCCCCAGGTAAGTTCACCCGTTGCAAAGTCCTTCGTCCCATTTCGAGTGAAGTTAACGGAAATAGTCTTTGAAGGTGCCACTTGGTTACCATTTTGATCAACATAGTGAATGGTTCTTTGACCAATTGCATTACCAGTTACTGAAGCCGTGTCATGGGTGTAGTAAACATTAATTGTATTATTTTCCCCACGAACAACGTTTCCAATAACTTGATATTTATCGGGTACCATGTTGTAAACCTTAGGTGAATCAACATTGTAATGAGCATCATCACTCGTCCAATCATTCCAAGTAACATCATTCGTTACTAAATTCTTAGTCCCAGTCCGGGTGAAATGACCAGTAATAACCTTTGATGGTGCCACTTGGTTGCCACCAGTTTTGTCAATGTAATTGATGGTTGTTTGACCAGTAGCTTGCTCACTTACTTCCGTAGTGTCGTCAGCATAAGTAATATTTATTTCACTGTTATCATTTGGGTTAATCGTTCCGCTGACTGATTTCTGACTAGGAGTTCTGTTAGGAACATTTGGCGATGCAACGTCGTAAGTGTTATCAGTACTTGTCCAATCGTTCCAAGTAACTTTACCAGTTACCAAATTCTTAGTTCCAGTCCGAGTAAAGTGGGCAGTAACTGTCTTCGATGGGGCAACCTGATTGCCATTTTGATCAACATAGTTAATGGTTACTTGCCCAGTGGCTTTATCCTTTAAATCTTCAGTATTATCAGTGTAAACCACTTTTGTTGAACCATTTTCGTCAGGATTGATGGTTCCACTGACTGAATCCTGACTAGGAGTTCTGTTAGGAACACTTGGTGATAGAATGTCATAAGTGTTATCGGTACTTGTCCACTTATTCCAGCTAGTCTTATTTGTCAATGGGTCTCTTTGACCAGTCCGGGTGAAGTGCGCGGTAATGACCTTATCTGGTTGGAGGGTATTACCATTTTGATCAACGTAATGAATGGTAAATGTTCCAGTGGTTGAGTCTGTAACTTCTTGACTAAGAACGACTGTGACACTCACCGTCTTATAACTCGTCAATCCTTTCGAATTGGTTGTCTTATAAGTCACGTTATAGACACCAGCCTGCTTGTTAGCAATGGCTTCTCTTAAAGCGGCATCATCGGAGATTTCAACTTTATCGCTGGTTCCGTCTTGAACATCACTTGAACTTACACCATCTAACAGGTAACTGTCCAAATTATCAATGTTGAAGGTGTCAGCATTTAATGACTTATCACTGGCCGTGATGGATGGGAAGAAACCTTGTTGGTCATTAGTTTGGTAAACAAAACCCATGGGAATACTATTATTTCTCGAAGTTCCCTGATCATCATGATAACCAAAGTTAACGGAATATCTGCCACCAGTATTTGGAGCAATAAAATTACCAGTAAACTGTAAGTATTGAATGGTTACCCCATCTGGGAAAGTAATTGATAATCTAGCATGGTTTGCATCAATTTGGTCAACTTGAACCTGAACGCCAGGCAAAACCTGTCTTAACTGATCTAACGTAATCCACTGGCCAGCATACTGTCCGGCCCATCCAGGTGAATAAACTCCAGGACTAGGAATTCCAAAACGAAGTCCATTTAAATCAAAAGAAGCTCCGTCACCCTGAATGTCAACGGTCCAGGTTCTGCCAGTCAAATTATTTAGATTAGGGTCAGGATCTTGATTTGGGTAAAGCACGTTAGCAAAACTAGGTTGATCACCCTTAGCCGGATCATAAATTGAATCACCATAAGTAGGAGTTGAAACCGGATTATTAGCAGTTGGCCCCCCGTATGGTGCTGCAACTCCAGCATAGTTATTTCCGATTCCAGATCCTAGGTTAGGCGCCTGAACTCGGTTAGGTGATGGTTGGTCATTATTAGAAGCAACGTATCCATAGTAAAATTTGTTTATCAAATAAGTGGAATTACCCTGCTGAAATTCAGTTGAGAAATCAACTCCAACATTATTGGGAACATCTGGACTCGTTTGAAAGGGAATGTTCAAAGTAAATGAGAACGAACCAGTAGTAAACTCAATGTTTTTATCGAAAATGTAATAAACTTGACCATTTGCGGCATCAAACTCTAAGTGTCCATATTCTGAACCACCAGTCATTGAAATTTTATTCCAATTAATAACTTTTTTCATCATGCCATCACTGCCAGGATCAGTACTGTTGGCAATGTTAAAGATGATTCTATCACCAGCTTTGATGGTAGCATCCGCATCGGTAATATTAATGTCGGTTCGAACTGACATACTCCCAAATTGGTTAAAATTAGTATTGTCTGGAGATGCGTCACTCGTGATGTTGATGCCCTTTGGTAAAGTACTACTGTCACTAGTGGTATCGGCATTCATTTGTTGATTATTTCTTACAACATCAGGATTAGGCTGATTGGTATTTTTGGCGTCATCGTTTTTAGTCCGATTAGTATCATCCGGTTTGGCTTGGGTATCAGTTCCTTGATTCTTCTGGTCATCAGTTTTTGTCTGGTCAGCTTGTGAATCGAGCTTAGCTGTTGCATCATTTTTATTTGATGAATCCTGGGTCTGATTTTGATTATCAGAAGTAGCACTTGGTTGATTATCAGCCTGCTTCTTTACATCACTTGACTGGTAAGTCTTCGATTGGTCAGTTTTACTATCTTGTGATGATTGCTCAGTTTTTTGCTCCTGACTCGCTTGATTAGAATTACTCGTGGATGATTGTGATTCTTGATTACTATCATCCTGTTTTGACTGGTCATTTTGAGCCTGTGTTTGTGAATCAGTCGCTGGTTGAGTTGCTTGATCCGCCTGCTTTTGTGAATCAGCTGTTTGACTCTGGTTATCCTTTGTCTGACCATCTGTTGCACTGACAGCTTGGTCTGAACTACTTGGGTTTGCATCATTTTGATTAAATGATGTGGTTCCCGATTGTGTCGCCGTACTCGTCTGGTCTGCTTTTTGTTCAGACGGAACAGTTCCTTCATTGGCCTGCGTTGAAGTGGTGTCAGCGCTTGCTCCCAGTGTCATTCCACCGATTGTGAAAGTGGTGACAAGAGCGGCAACCATCCAACGTTTCCCAGACTTATACATCTTAAAACGTTTCTTTGAATCCCTAAACATAAATAAACACTCCTTAGTACCTAGCGGTTACAAAATAATAAATCACAAACTATACTTATTATTCATTATTACGGAGACTTATTATACATAAAAAATACGATAACTCAATCATTCTGTTTATCAAACTCGTCAATTAATTAGGTAATTCAGGTTGTGAATTTTCAAATATAAATCACCCTATGCTAGTACCAACACGTTCTCAGCAATTTATTCATTTCTTAATAAATTGCTGAATTTTTTAATTATTAAAAATATATAAAAAAGGCTAACACCCAAAATGGATGTTAGCCTTTAAACTTATTAATCTCGCTTAATTTTTAAATCACAAACTTACTTGGTTTCTTTTCGGTCTTTAAACCATTTCCCTAAGCCAAAGAAACTGAGAAGTGACAG
>NZ_JBWXUT010000019.1:0-389 GCF_059901545.1 Fructilactobacillus sp. X1R3C1 | reverse complement strand
ATTAATTACGTGGATCAGGATAAAGGTAATGCCCTTATCACTAGTGATACCGTTAACGGTAAGTTTGGTAGCAAGGCTGACTACAGTACGAAAGATGAAATTGCTAAGTTAGAAGCGCAAGGATATGAATTGGTATCCGACGGATACCCTGCGGATGGCTTTACCTTTAATACTGATGGCCCAACCTTCACGGTTGTGCTCAAACACAAGACTAAGGAAGTTACGCCAGACAATCCAGGAACTCCAGGTCAACCAGTGGATCCAAACAACCCAACGGGACCGAAGTATCCTGACGGAACCAGCAAGTCCGACCTAACTAAGAACGTTACTAGAACCATTCACTACGTTGATAAGAATGGGAACAAGCTAGCTGATGATGTGGTTCAATC
>NZ_JBWXUT010000018.1:0-422 GCF_059901545.1 Fructilactobacillus sp. X1R3C1 | reverse complement strand
CGAACACAGAAGTTAAGCTTCAGCACGCCAAGAGTAGTTGGGGGATCGCCCCCTGCAAGGGTAGGACGTTGCCACGCGATTATTCCGGCATAGCTCAGTTGGTAGAGCACCTGACTGTTAATCAGGTTGTCGACGGTTCGAGCCCGCCTGCCGGAGTACTATGGAGAGTTGTCCGAGCTGGCCGAAGGAGCATCATTGGAAATGATGTAAACGGATTAAAGTCTGTTTCGAGGGTTCGAATCCCTCACTCTCCGTATATTTTTGTAGTATGACCCGTTGGTCAAGTGGTTTAAGACACTGCCCTTTCACGGCAGTAACATGGGTTCGAATCCCGTACGGGTCATTTTGGAGGATTAGCTCAGCTGGGAGAGCATCTGCCTTACAAGCAGGAGGTCACAGGTTCGATCCCTGTATCCTCCATA
>NZ_JBWXUT010000017.1:0-587 GCF_059901545.1 Fructilactobacillus sp. X1R3C1 | reverse complement strand
AGTACCAGTAACAGTTCCTCAGTAAGTGGTAGTGCCTCACTAAGTACAAGTGATAGTCAGAGTACTTCCACTAGCAACAGTGGCAGTGCCTCACTAAGTACAAGTGATAGTCAGAGTACTTCCACTAGCAACAGTGGCAGTGCCTCACTAAGTACGAGTGACAGTCAAAGCATTTCCACTAGCAATAGTGACAGCGCTTCTGTAAGTACAAGCGACAGTCAGAGCATTTCCACTAGCAACAGTGGCAGTGCCTCACTAAGTACGAGTGACAGTCAAAGCATTTCTACTAGTGATAGTTCCTCAGTAAGTGGCAGTGAATCTACCAGTGATAGCCTGAGAAACTCCATGAGTACAAGTGAATCAATTAGTGATAGCCTATCAACAAGTGTGAGTGGTTCAACTAGTACTTCGATGAGTGAAAACAACTCGGCAAGTACGAGCGCCAGCGCTTCGGTAAGTGGTAGTCAATCGACGAGTGATAGCCTCTCAACGAGCGCCAGTGGTTCTATGAGTACTTCGATGAGTGAAAACAACTCGGCAAGTACGAGCGCCAGCGCTTCGGTAAGTGGTAGTCAATCGACGAGTGA
>NZ_JBWXUT010000016.1:0-851 GCF_059901545.1 Fructilactobacillus sp. X1R3C1 | reverse complement strand
TTTAAATCACAAACTTACTTGGTTTCTTTTCGGTCTTTAAACCATTTCCCTAAGCCAAAGAAACTGAGAAGTGACAGAAGCATGGTTCCGATCAGGCTTAAGAAGCTATCAGAACTTTGACCAGTTTGTGGTAACGTCGTCTTCTTTTCAGACTTTTTAGCTGGCTTAGCTGCTGGAGCTTGCTTTTCTTGTGGTTTAGCTGGTTGAGCCGGTGCTTTAGCAGGAGTTTGTGGGGCCTGCTTAGCCTTCGGAGCTTCCGGTTGTGCGGCCGGAACTTCCTTTGGTGCACTTGGCTTAGTTGGTTCCGGTTGTGCTGAAGGTTTCTCTGGTTTATTTGGAGCTACCGGAGTTGATGGTTCAGCATTCTTCACATAATGAATTGGAGTATCTTTTCCTAAATCATTGTGATCAATCGGATATGGTGTGCCAGGGACCAACTTGTTCCCGTTCTTATCAACTGGAGTGTATCCAGGAATGTCAGGGATAATTGGGTTACCAGCATCACTTGGGTTGTTGGGATCATTTGGATAAACGATCGGGTGACTGCCCGGAACATCAGGAACTAAGTGACCTAAGGCGTAGTAAACGACCGTTACTTCGGAGTCGTTAGAATCAGCGTTAACCGTTGCTTGTCCAACTGAAGCAGTGTTGGTATAGTAACCATTGATAACTGGCGAGTTAACCCCACTCAAGACGTCACTCTTAGTCGTCCATGCACTGTAAGTTACCTGACCAGTAACTTGATCAAACGTTGCCGTTCTAGTAAAGGTCGTTGATTGAACCACATCATCAGCTAGCTTGTTCCCATTCTTATCAACGTAGTGAATGGTTCTAGTAACGTTCTTAGTTAG
>NZ_JBWXUT010000015.1:0-978 GCF_059901545.1 Fructilactobacillus sp. X1R3C1 | reverse complement strand
GATGTTCCATACGAAACGCAACCAGACGATCCTACTAAAGCACAACAACCTCAATTACCTAATATTCCTGGCATGATTCCAATGGATCCCCATGATCCAAGTCAACCATTAAAACCAGGTCCAGATGGGACTTATCCATACCCAATTACGGATCCCGGTTCAGATACCAAGGTCCCTTATGGTCCCGCTACTAGTCAAGTGACTGATAATAGTGGTAAGGGAACCATTACCGTTCACTATCAGGATGCTAACGGCAACACCGTTTCACCAGATAAGCAAGTCAGCGTTCCGTTCACAAGAACCGGGACTAGAGATAATGAGACTGGTAACATTACTTGGGGCGACTGGGAACCAGTTGGCAATGCTAACCAAGTAATCACTTCACCAACCGTTCCTAATATGACTCCTAATCAGCCAACGGTTACTGGTCATGCCACGGAAGGTAAAGATGATGTGCATACCGTTATCTACAGTGATACCCTAACAACAGTAACTGATAATAGTGGTAAAGGAACCGTGACCGTTCACTATGTTGATGTTAACGGCAAGACCATGGCAAAGGACCAGGTTGTTACCGTTCCATTTACTAGAACGGGGACTAAGAACGAAAAGACTGGTTCAATTACTTGGGGTGACTGGAAGCCAGCCGATAACGCTAACCCAGTCATTAATTCTCCCAAAATTACTGGTTACACACCAAGTCAAGCTAGTGTAACGGGCGATGCTGCTGAAGGAAAAGACGATGTTCATACCGTTGTCTACACTGCCAATGAAGAACAAGCTCATGTTGAATACATTGACCAAGATAATGGCAATAAAGTTCTAGTAACTGATAACTTAAACGGCAAGTTCGGTAGTCAATCTGATTACAGCACTGCGGATCGAATTGCTAGTTACGAAGCTCAAGGCTACGAGTTGGTATCCGACGGATACCCAAGTGGTTACAAGTTTGGCGACAATAATCCCACCTTCCAAGTT
>NZ_JBWXUT010000014.1:0-1228 GCF_059901545.1 Fructilactobacillus sp. X1R3C1 | reverse complement strand
AATCTACTAGCAAGAGTGGCAGTACCTCATTAAGCGGTAGCGAATCAAATAGCACTTCAATGAGCGAAAGTAACTCCACCAAGAGCGATTCATTAAGTACAAGCGACAGCTTAAGTGCTTCAACTAGTAAGAGCGGCAGTACTTCATTAAGTGACAGTGAATCAAATAGCACCTCAATGAGCGAAAGTAACTCAACTAAGAGTGATTCATTAAGCACGAGCGATAGTTTGAGTGAATCTACAAGTAAGAGCGACTCTGTTTCATTGAGTGATAGTGAATCGACCAGCACTTCAATTAGTGAAAGTGATTCCACTAAGAGTGATTCGTTAAGTACCAGCGACAGCCAGAGCACTTCAACTAGCAAGAGTGGCAGCACTTCATTAAGTGATAGTGAATCAACTAGTACTTCAGTGAGCGAAAGCAACTCAACCAAGAGTGATTCATTGAGCACAAGTGAGAGCTTAAGCGAATCAACTAGTAAGAGTAGATCTGTAAGTACTAGTGACAGTTTAAGCACATCCACAAGCAAGAGTGACTCATTAAGTACAAGCGACAGCTTAAGTGCTTCAACTAGTAAGAGTGGCAGTACTTCCTTAAGCGATAGTGAGTCTACTAGCACCTCAATGAGCGAAAGTAACTCCACCAAGAGTGACTCCATCAGCACTAGTGATAGTTTGAGTAACTCAACTAGTAAGAGTAACAGCACTTCATTAAGTGACAGTGGATCAACTAGCACCTCAATTAGTGAAAGTAACTCAACCAAGAGTGAATCAGTAAGTACCAGTGATAGTTTAAGTCAATCTACTAGCGATAAAAATTCAATTAGCGATAGTGATTCCGTAAGTACTAGTGATAGCTTGAGTGACTCAACTAGTAAGAGTAACAGCACTTCATTAAGTGACAGTGGATCAACTAGCACCTCAATGAGTGAAAGCAACTCGACTAAGAGCGATTCACTAAGTACTAGTGATAGTTCCTCAGTAAGTGGTAGTACTTCTACCAGTGATAGCCTGAGAAACTCTATGAGTGATAGTACCTCATTGAGTACCAGTGGCAGTCAAAGCGTTTCAACAAGTAACAGTGATAGTGCTTCATTGAGTACTAGTGACAGCCAAAGCATCTCCACAAGCAATAGCGACAGTGCTTCTGTAAGTACTAGTGACAGCCAAAGCATCTCCACAAGCAATAGCGACAGTGCTTCTGTAAGTACTAGTGACAGCCAAAGCAT
>NZ_JBWXUT010000013.1:0-1430 GCF_059901545.1 Fructilactobacillus sp. X1R3C1 | reverse complement strand
CAAAGCATCTCCACAAGCAATAGCGACAGTGCTTCTGTAAGTACTAGTGACAGCCAAAGCATCTCCACAAGCAATAGTAATAGCGCATCTGTAAGTACAAGTGACAGTCAGAGTATTTCCACTAGCGATAGTGATAGTGCATCGTTGAGTACAAGTGATAGTACCAGTGCTTCATTGAGTACGAGTGACAGTCAAAGCATCTCTACTAGCAATAGTTCCTCAGTAAGTGGTAGTGAATCAACCAGTGATAGCCTGAGAAACTCCATGAGTACTAGTGCCTCATTAAGCACTAGCGACAGTGCTTCATTAAGTGGCAGTGAGTCTACTAGCACTTCGATGAGTAACAGTGCTTCGACAAGTACGAGTGATAGCCAGAGTATCTCCACTAGCAATAGTGATAGTGCTTCATTTAGTACCAGTGACAGTCAGAGTATTTCCACTAGCAACAGTGGTAGTGCGTCATTAAGTACGAGTGACAGTCAAAGCATTTCCACTAGCGATAGCAACAGTGCATCATTGAGTACAAGTGACAGTCAAAGTGTTTCCACAAGTAACAGTAGTAGTGCTTCATTGAGTACTAGCGGTAGTCAAAGTATCTCTACTAGCAATAGTGGCAGTGCATCATTGAGTACCAGCGACAGTCAAAGCATCTCAACTAGCGATAGCGACAGCGCATCATTGAGTACAAGCGATAGCCAAAGTATTTCCACTAGCAACAGTGGCAGTGCCTCACTAAGTACCAGTGGCAGTCAAAGTACTTCCACAAGTGATAGTACTAGTGCCTCACTAAGTACCAGCGATAGCCAAAGCATTTCTACTAGCAACAGTACTAGTGCATCTGTAAGTACTAGTGGTAGTCAAAGCGTTTCAACAAGCAACAGTGGCAGTGCTTCATTGAGTACCAGTGATAGTCAGAGCATCTCTACAAGCAATAGTGATAGCGCTTCGGTAAGTACGAGTGACAGTCAAAGTATTTCTACAAGCAATAGTGATAGTGCTTCTGTAAGTACGAGCGACAGTCAAAGCGTTTCAACAAGCAATAGTGGTAGCGCATCGTTGAGCACTAGTGATAGTCAAAGTATCTCTACAAGCAACAGTGATAGTGCTTCGACAAGTACAAGTGATAGTCAAAGCGTTTCAACTAGCGATAGAAACAGTGCCTCACTAAGTACTAGCGACAGTCAGAGTATTTCCACAAGCGATAGTAATAGCGCTTCGTTAAGTACAAGTGACAGTCAGAGTACTTCCACTAGCAATAGTGATAGTGCTTCATTGAGTACTAGTGACAGTGAATCAATTAGTACCAGTAACAGTTCCTCAGTAAGTGGTAGTGCCTCACTAAGTACAAGTGATAGTCAGAGTACTTCCACTAGCAATAGTGATAGTGCTTCATTGAGTACTAGTGACAGTGAATCAATTAGTACCAGTAA
>NZ_JBWXUT010000012.1:0-1750 GCF_059901545.1 Fructilactobacillus sp. X1R3C1 | reverse complement strand
TTTTAAGTTGTAGAACTTAAAATTAAACATTTGCGAAGTCAATTCGCTTTTTAATTCTTTTGAAAAAGAATAACAACAAATAATAATGAGCTAGTAAAATTTCTCATTTCTAAAATGAGAGTTTGATCCTGGCTCAGGACGAACGCTGGCGGCATGCCTAATACATGCAAGTCGAACGAGCTGCGCTTATTGATAGTTGATGCTTGCATTAACTAGATTTAAGTTAGCAGCGAGTGGCGAACTGGTGAGTAACACGTGGATAACCTGCCCAGAAGAAGGGGATAACACCTGGAAACAGATGCTAATACCGTATAACAACGAAAACCACATGGTTTTCGTTTGAAAGATGGCCTTTGTGCTATCGCTTTTGGATGGATCCGCGGCGCATTAGCTAGTTGGTGAGATAAAGGCTCACCAAGGCGATGATGCGTAGCCGACCTGAGAGGGTAATCGGCCACATTGGGACTGAGACACGGCCCAGACTCCTACGGGAGGCAGCAGTAGGGAATCTTCCACAATGGACGAAAGTCTGATGGAGCAATGCCGCGTGAGTGAAGAAGGGTTTCGGCTCGTAAAACTCTGTTGTTAGAGAAGAACGGGCGTGAGAGTAACTGCTCACGTCGCGACGGTATCTAACCAGAAAGTCACGGCTAACTACGTGCCAGCAGCCGCGGTAATACGTAGGTGGCAAGCGTTGTCCGGATTTATTGGGCGTAAAGCGAGCGCAGGCGGTCTTCTAAGTCTGATGTGAAAGCCTCCGGCTTAACCGGAGAAGTGCATCGGAAACTGGGAAACTTGAGTGCAGAAGAGGACAGTGGAACTCCATGTGTAGCGGTGAAATGCGTAGATATATGGAGGAACACCAGTGGCGAAGGCGGCTGTCTAGTCTGTAACTGACGCTGAGGCTCGAAAGCATGGGTAGCAAACAGGATTAGATACCCTGGTAGTCCATGCCGTAAACGATGAGTGCTAGGTGTTGGAGGGTTTCCGCCCTTCAGTGCCGCAGCTAACGCATTAAGCACTCCGCCTGGGGAGTACGACCGCAAGGTTGAAACTCAAAGGAATTGACGGGGACCCGCACAAGCGGTGGAGCATGTGGTTTAATTCGATGCTACGCGAAGAACCTTACCAGGTCTTGACATCTTCTGTTAACCTAAGAGATTAGGTGTCCCCTTCGGGGGCAGAATGACAGGTGGTGCATGGTTGTCGTCAGCTCGTGTCGTGAGATGTTGGGTTAAGTCCCGCAACGAGCGCAACCCTTGTCATTAGTTGCCAGCATTCAGTTGGGCACTCTAATGAGACTGCCGGTGACAAACCGGAGGAAGGTGGGGATGACGTCAAATCATCATGCCCCTTATGACCTGGGCTACACACGTGCTACAATGGACGGTACAACGAGTTGCGAAACCGCGAGGTCAAGCTAATCTCTTAAAGCCGTTCTCAGTTCGGATTGCAGGCTGCAACTCGCCTGCATGAAGTTGGAATCGCTAGTAATCGTGGATCAGCATGCCACGGTGAATACGTTCCCGGGTCTTGTACACACCGCCCGTCACACCATGAGAGTTTGTAACACCCAAAGTCGGTTAGGTAACCTTTTGGAGCCTGCCGCCTAAGGTGGGACAGATGATTAGGGTGAAGTCGTAACAAGGTAGCCGTAGGAGAACCTGCGGCTGGATCACCTCCTTTCTAAGGAAAAATTCGGAAACCTTACATTATTGAAGTCTTGTTTAGTTTTGAGAGTTTTACTCTC
>NZ_JBWXUT010000011.1:0-3257 GCF_059901545.1 Fructilactobacillus sp. X1R3C1 | reverse complement strand
ACTTTGTTCTTTGAAAACTAGATAATATTATTTTCTGTATTAATTATATTTTAATTATAATTTTAACCGAGAAATAACCACTACGTTATTTGAGTTTTTTAAAATAGTTTAAATCGCAAATACTCAATAACTTACATCACGAAGTGATGCAGGTTAAGTTATTAAGGGCGCATGGTGAATGCCTTGGTACTAGGAGCCGATGAAGGACGGAACTAACACCGATATGCTTCGGGGAGCTGTACGTAAGCTTTGATCCGGAGATTTCCGAATGGGGAAACCCAATCATCTTAGTCGATGATTGCACGACAGTGAATTCATAGCTGCCGTGCGGTAGACGCGGGGAACTGAAACATCTAAGTACCCGCAGGAGTAGAAAAAAATTTCGATTCCCTCAGTAGCGGCGAGCGAACGGGGAACAGCCCAAACCGATCAGTTTACTGGTCGGGGTTGTAGGACTGAACATTTGAGTTACAAAAGAATCTGATAGTCGAATCAGTTGGGAAGCTGAGCCATAGATGGTGATAGCCCAGTAGACGAAATCAGGTTCCCTCAGTTCAGGATCCTGAGTACGGCGACACACGTGAAACGTCGTCGGAAGCCGGGAGGACCATCTCCCAAGGCTAAATACTACCTAGTGACCGATAGTGAACCAGTACCGTGAGGGAAAGGTGAAAAGCACCCCGGAAGGGGAGTGAAATAGTTCCTGCAACCATGTGCCTACAAGCAGTTAGAGCCCGTTTAAGGGTGATAGCGTGCCTCTTGTAGAATGAACCGGCGAGTTATAGTTGCATGCAAGGTTAAGTTGAAAAAGCGGAGCCGAAGCGAAAGCGAGTCTGAACAGGGCGTTGAAGTATGTTGCCATAGACCCGAAACCAGGTGATCTATCCATGTCCAGGATGAAAGTGCGGTAATACGCACCGGAGGTCCGAACCCGTGTACGTTGAAAAGTGCTGGGATGAGGTGTGGATAGCGGTGAAATTCCAAACGAACTTGGAGATAGCTGGTTCTCTCCGAAATAGCTTTAGGGTTAGCCTCGGATTTAGAATCATGGAGGTAGAGCCACTGTTTGGACAAGGGGTCCGTCTTGGATTACTAAGTTCAGATAAACTCCGAATACCATTGATTTATATCCGGGAGTCAGACGATGAGTGATAAGATCCATCGTCGAAAGGGGAACAGCCCAGACCGCCAGTTAAGGTCCCTAAATATATGCTAAGTGGAAAAGGCAGTGGAGTTGCATAGACAACTAGGATGTTGGCTCAGAAGCAGCCACCATTTAAAGAGTGCGTAATAGCTCACTAGTCGAGTGATTCTGCGCCGAAAATTTACCGGGGCTAAGCATATTACCGAGACTGCGGACGCGACTTTGTCGCGTGATAGGAGAGCGTTCTAAGGGCAATGAAGCTAGACCGTAAGGACTAGTGGAGCGCTTAGAAGTGAGAATGCCGGTATGAGTAGCGAAAAATCAGTGAGAATCTGATTCACCGAATGACTAAGGTTTCCTGGGGAAGGCTCGTCCACCCAGGGTTAGTCGGGACCTAAGTCGAGGCCGAGAGGCGTAGACGATGGATAACAGGTTGAGATTCCTGTACTAGTTATTAACGTTTGAGTGATGGAGGAACGCAGAAGGCTAAGTTGTGCATCCTGATGGAGATGGATGTTCAAGTCGTAAGTCAGGTCAAGAGAGAAATGCTTTTGATCGAGTTGACAAGCGACGATGAGGACCGAAATTATAGTAGGGAAGCAACTGATGTCACGCTGCCGAGAAAAGCTTCTAGCGAGTTAATAACTACCCGTACCGCAAACCGACACAGGTAGTCGAGGAGAGTATCCTCAGGTGAGCGAGAGAACTCTCGTTAAGGAACTCGGCAAAATGACCCCGTAACTTCGGAAGAAGGGGTGCTGTCCTCACGGACAGCCGCAGTGAAGAGGCCCAGACGACTGTTTATCAAAAACACAGGTTTCTGCAAAATCGTAAGATGACGTATAGGGGCTGACGCCTGCCCGGTGCTGGAAGGTTAAGTGGAAGAGTTAGCTTCGGCGAAGCTCCGAAATGAAGCCCCAGTAAACGGCGGCCGTAACTATAACGGTCCTAAGGTAGCGAAATTCCTTGTCGGGTAAGTTCCGACCCGCACGAAAGGCGTAACGATCTGGGCACTGTCTCAACGAGAGACTCGGTGAAATTAAGATACCTGTGAAGAAGCAGGTTACCCGCGACAGGACGGAAAGACCCCATGGAGCTTTACTGTAGCTTGATATTGGGTGTTTGCACAGCTTGTACAGGATAGGTAGGAGCCATTGAAACCGGAGCGCTAGCTTCGGCGGAGGCGTCATTGGGATACTACCCTTGCTATGTGAACACTCTAACCCTGAGCACTCAACGTGCTCGGAGACAGTGTCTGGTTGGCAGTTTGACTGGGGCGGTCGCCTCCTAAATAGTAACGGAGGCGCCCAAAGGTTCCCTCAGAATGGTTGGAAATCATTCAAAGAGTGTAAAGGCAGAAGGGAGCTTGACTGCGAGACATACAGGTCGAGCAGGGACGAAAGTCGGGCTTAGTGATCCGGTGGTACCATATGGAAGGGCCATCGCTCAACGGATAAAAGCTACCCTGGGGATAACAGGCTTATCTCCCCCAAGAGTTCACATCGACGGGGAGGTTTGGCACCTCGATGTCGGCTCATCGCATCCTGGGGCTGTAGTTGGTCCCAAGGGTTGGGCTGTTCGCCCATTAAAGCGGTACGCGAGCTGGGTTCAGAACGTCGTGAGACAGTTCGGTCCCTATCCGTCGCGGGCGCAGGAAATTTGAGAGGAGCTATCCCTAGTACGAGAGGACCGGGATGGACATACCGCTGGTGTACCAGTTGCGCCGCCAGGCGCACAGCTGGGTAGCTATGTATGGATGAGATAAACGCTGAAAGCATCTAAGTGTGAAACTCGCCTCGAGATGAGATTTCCCATTCCTTTATGGAAGTAAGACCCCTGAAAGATGATCAGGTAGATAGGTTAGAAGTGGAAGCGTAGTGATACGTGAAGCGGACTAATACTAATCGGTCGAGGACTTAACCAAGCAAAAAGAAGTGGAAGTTAATCGGGCAGAGAAGATATTATCTAGTTTTGAGAGAACGAAGTTCTTTCTAAGTGTGGTGGCGAAAGCCTGAAGGATACACCTGTTCCCATGCCGAACACAGAAGTTAAGCTTCAGCACGCCAAGAGTAGTTGGGGGATCGCCCCCTGCAAGGGTAGGACGTTGCCACGC
>NZ_JBWXUT010000010.1:0-3350 GCF_059901545.1 Fructilactobacillus sp. X1R3C1 | reverse complement strand
AGAACCATCCACTACGTTTACGCCGATGGCAGTAAAGCCGCAGATGACAAAGTAGAAACGGTTACGTTTAACAGAACCGCCACCTTTGATGAAGTAACTGGTGAGATAACTTATGGTGCTTGGACATCTGACAACGATGTCTTTAGCTCGGTTGATTCACCAGCCATTACGGGATACACACCTGATCAAGCAACCGTTGGTGCTTTAACTGCCACCGCTGACACGAAGAATTCAGACGTTAAAGTCACATACACTGCTAACAATGAGCAAGCTCACGTTCAGTACATTGACCAAGATGATGGTAACCGGGTTATCAAGACTGACAATTTAAACGGTAAGTTTGGTTCTAAGTCTGATTACTCAACCAAGGATGAAATTGCTAAGTTAGAGGCTCAAGGCTATGAATTAGTCACTGATGGTTATCCAAATGGGTACGAATTTAATACCGATAACCCAACTTTCAAGGTTGTTTTTAAACACAAGACTAAGACCGTTACACCAGACAATCCAGGACAACCAGGTCAGCCAGTTGATCCAAATAACCCAACTGGACCGAAGTACCCAGATGGAACTGGTGTAAATGACTTGACTAAGAACATTACGAGAACGGTGCACTACGTCTACGCTGACGGTAGTAAAGCCTCCGATGATCGTACTGAAACGGTTACTTACACTCGGACCGCAACCTTTGACCAGGTTACCGGCAAGATCATCAGTTATGGCGACTGGACTACTAAGAACGCGGTCTTCGATTCAATCGATTCGCCCGAAATTACAGGATACACTCCTGACAAGGCAACCGTTGGTGCTTTAACTACTACTGCCGACTCAACCGATTCAAACGTTACCGTTACCTACACCGCCAATGAAGAACAAGCTCACGTTCAGTACATTGACCAAGATGACAATAACCGGGTTATTACAACTGACAATCTAACTGGTAAGTTTGGTTCTAAGTCTGATTACTCAACCAAGAACGAAATTGCCAGCTTAGAGGCTCAAGGCTATGAGTTAGTCTCTGATGGCTATCCATCTGGTTATGAGTTTGACACTGATAACCCAACCTTCAAGGTTGTTTTAAAGCACAAGATGAAGACGGTTACACCAGATAACCCAGGTCAACCAGGACAACCAATTGATCCAAATAACCCAACGGGACCAAAATATCCTGATGGAACTAGTAAAGATAACTTAACCAAATCAATTACGAGAACCATCCACTACGTTTACGCTGATGGTAGTAAAGCCGCAGATGATCAAGTAGAAACCGTTACTTTCACCAGAACGGCAACCTTTGACGAAGTAACTGGCAAGTTAACTTACAGTAACTGGACTTCAACTAACTCCGTCTTTGGACAAGTTGATTCTCCAGCAATCACGGGCTACACCCCTGATAAGACCAGTGTTAGTTCTGAAACTGCCACCGCTGATACACCTGACGGAAGTGTTACCGTTACGTATAATGCTAACGAACAAAAAGCAGTAGTTAACTATGTTGACGAAGATAACGGTGATGCCGTTCTTCATACTGATGACTTAACTGGTAAGTTTGGTAGTAAATCTGGTTACTCAACCAAAAATGAAATTGCCACTTTAGAAGCTCAGGGCTACGAGTTGGTATCCGACGGATACCCGGCTGATGGCTTTACTTTCAACACTGACAATCCAACCTTTACCGTTGTTTTGAAGCATAAGATGAAGACGGTTACGCCAGATAATCCGGGACAACCAGGTCAACCAGTTGATCCCAATAACCCAACTGGACCAAAGTACCCAGACGGAACTGGTGTAAATGATCTGACTAAGAACATTACGAGAACGGTTCACTACGTTTATGCTGACGGTAGTAAAGCTTCTGACGATAAAGTTGAAACGGTTACGTTCACAAGAACGGCCACCTTCGACCAAGTTACTGGCAAGATTATCAGTTATGGCGACTGGACTACTAAGAATGCGGTCTTTAGCTCAATTGATTCACCAGCCATTACTGGATACACTCCGGATAAAGCTAGCGTTGGTTCCGAAACTGCCACTGCTGACACACCGGACGGAACTGTTACCGTTACCTACAATGCCAATGAAGAAAAAGCATTAGTTAACTACGTTGACCAAGACAATGGTAACAAGATTATTGATCACAATGATCTGAATGGTAAGTTTGGTTCTAAGTCGGACTACAGCACAAAGGATAAGATTGCTTATTGGGAAGCTCACGGTTATGAATTAGTATCCGACGGATACCCTGCTGATGGCTACACCTTCAATACTGATAATCCAACCTTTACCGTTGTCCTGAAGCACAAGACTAGGGAAGTTACACCGGACAATCCAGGAACTCCAGGTCAACCAGTGGATCCAAACAATCCAGACGGACCTCATTATCCAGACGGAACCGGTGTAAATGACCTAACTAAAAATATTACGAGAACCGTGCATTATGTCTATGCCGATGGCAGCAAAGCTTCAGAAGATCGCATTGAAACAGTTACGTTTAACAGAACCGCAACCTTCGATGAGGTTACTGGCAAGGTAACATACAGTGACTGGACTTCAACTAACGCAGTCTTTGGTGAAATCGATTCACCTAAAATTACTGGTTACACACCAGATAAGGCAAGTGTTGGATCAGAAACAATTGGTCCTGACGCAACTAACTCTAGTGTTACCGTTACCTACAATGCCAACGATGAAAAGGCTCAAGTTCAATACATTGACCAAGACGATGGTAACAAGGTTATTCATACTGATGGCTTGAACGGTAAGTTCGGTTCTAAGTCGGATTACAGTACGAAGGACGAAATCGCTAAACTAGAAGCCCAAGGATACGAATTAGTATCCGATGGCTTCCCAGGTGATGGTTACACCTTCAATACTGATAACCCAACCTTCAAGGTTGTTTTGAAACACAAGACCAAGGAAGTTACGCCAGATAACCCAGGAAACCCAGGTCAACCAGTGGATCCTAACAACCCAACGGGACCGAAGTATCCAGATGGTACTAGCAAGACCGACTTGACTAAGACCATTACCAGAACGGTGCACTACGTCTACGCTGACGGTAGTAAGGCTTCAGAAGACCGCATTGAAACGGTTACGTTCAACAGAACGGCCACCTTTGATGAAGTAACGGGTAAGGTAACTTACAGTAATTGGACGTCAACGAACGCTGTCTTCGGTTCAATTGTTTCCCCAACCATTACGGGATACACCCCTGATAAGGCAACGGTTGGTTCAGAAACTGCCACGGCTGACACGCCAGATTCAAGTGTCACAGTTACCTACAACGCTAACGATGAAGTCGTTCACATTAATTACGTGGATCAGGATAAAGGTAATGCCCTTATCACTAG